>DATHKR010000066.1:0-3355 GCA_035489015.1 Kofleriaceae bacterium
GCACCCCGCGCGCCACGCGGAGCCGCGCGCCGCCCCGAGTCAGCTCTCCACCCTTCGGTCCGATCGTCGCGCCGACCGGCGAATCCGCGCACGCCCCGACCCGGCGTCGATCGGGAGCTCGCTCGCGTCGAGCGGCGCGGCTTCGGCCACCGCGGCCACGTCGTGGCACGGCGCCGCCGAGCCTTCGGGAAGCCGCGCCTGGCTGGCAGTGACTATCTACCAAGAAATGATCATCTGGCAGAACATCTACCCAAAAATGATCGTCACCGGTTATGATCTACTAATAAACGATCATTAGTCCGGGAAAAATACTAAAAACCGATCGTTATCGAAGTGCTCATGGAACCTCTTTCCCCCTTCCTCTTCGCAGCGGCTACGCAGCGCGACCGGCGCCGGCTCGCACGACTCAAGCAAGAGGGACAGATACGCCCGATTGGTCCTCGCCTCTACACATCCCTGCGAGAGGAAGAGGTTCCGGCGGCGGCCAGGGGCGCGTGGGCCACGATCGTCTCCGGGCTCTTCCCGGGCGCGCTCATCAGCCACCGGACCGCGCTCGAGTACGTTCCGAGCCCCGAAGGAATCGTCTTTCTCACGGGGAACACGAACCGGAGGCTTTCCTATCCAGGACTCACGATCGAGTTCATCCGCGGCCCGGGTCCCCTCGCCGACGATCCGGCGTTCCTGGCGCTCCGCGCGTCCTCGGTGCCGCGAGCGCTGCTCGAGAATCTGAGAGCCGAGCCGCGAACCTCGACCCCTAGAACGGTCTCGATCGATGACATCGAGCGGCGGCTCGAACAGCTCCTGCTCGGCGGCGGCGAGGAGCAGCTCAATCGAGTGCGCGACCGGGCGCGCGAGGTGGCCGAAGAGCTGGGCTGGCACGCTCCGTTCGCGCAGCTCGAGGGGGCGATCGGGGCGCTCCTCGGCACTCGGCCGCTGGACCGCGTGATGAGCGCGCCGGCCAAGGCACGAGCGGCCGGTGACCCGTTCGACACCTCGTGCCTCGATCGTCTTACCCTTCTCTTCGGAGAGCTGAGGACGCGCGACTTGCCGTCCACGCCCGACCCGTTCGCCTCGGCCCAGCACGTCCGGAACAAGGCGTTCTTCGAGTCGTACTTCTCGAACTACATCGAGGGCACGACCTTCGAGATCGAGGAGGCCGCCGAGATCATCTTCGACAAGAAGATCCCCGCGCAGCGTCCGCGCGATGCCCACGACATCGTCGGAACGTTCCGCCTCGCGTCGGATCCGGACGAGATGCGCCGGGTGCCCTCCTCCTCCGACGAGCTCCTCGACCTCCTCCGCTCTCGTCACCGGACCATGCTGGAACAGCGGCCGGAGGTGAAGCCCGGGAGGTTCAAGGAGCGGCAGAACCGCGCCGGTGGCACGTTCTTCGTGCACCCTCAATACGTCGTGGGAACGCTCCGGCACGGATACGAGCTGCTTGCCGATCTCGAGCCGGGCTTCTCCCGCGCTGTCTTTGTCATGTTTCTCGTTTCGGATGTCCATCCCTTCGAGGACGGCAACGGCCGAATCGCGCGGATCATGATGAACGCGGAGATGACCGCCGCGAGCGCCTCCTCCATGATCATCCCTACCGTCTACCGCGAAGACTACCTGCTCGCCCTCCGAGCGCTGACCAGGCAGCATCGGCCCACGCCCGTGGTCGACGCTCTCGCCAGGGCGGCCGCGTTCTCGCGGCTCGACTTCTCGAGCTACCCGCGGATCCTGGCCGAGCTGCGCCGCCGCAACTGGTTCGAAGAGCCGGACGAGGCGACGATTCTCACGCTCGATCCGGCGCCGTGAGTCGCGCTCGCATGGTCGCGTACGCCCCCTCGGGAAGACCGTCGGTCGACGATCTAGCGTGGAGGACGGCGGCGGAGGGAGAGCCGGATGTCCTCGTCCCGACCCGGGGCGCGGAGCAGGACGAACGTGGCCTCGATGGCGAGGATGCGGGGGATGTCGCGCGACAGCGGATCGTCGTCGGCCGGCTCGGGTTCGCCTCGGGCGTGGGCGAAGCGCGCGGTCTCGCCGGTGTCCGACTCGAGGAGCGCGGTGGCTCGATCGCGATGGAGGATGGTCGCGGTGACTCGCCACCGCTCCGGGTGCTCCACGTAGTCAGGCGCGGCTGACCCGGAGAGGTCGTACACGCGCGGGGAATCGAGGGCGAGGTTGTCGTTCGGTCGGGTGGGGTCGGGCGACGGGTCGATGTCGATCCGGTTGCCGAGGAGCGCGATGGTGCGACCGGCCGTGTCCTTGCCCGGGCGCAGCAGGTACGTGCGATTCTGGTGGCGCACCAGCGCGGCGGAGCGCTTGCCCCTGCTGGCGACGCCGACCAGGCGGTCCGCCTCCGGGTCGAGAGAGGAAGGATCGAGCTCGGAGGTCCCGCAGCCGGCGCCGCGCGGCGCCAGGGCGACGTCGCCGAGCAGGGCGATCGCCTGGGCGAGCGATCCGGTCGGGTGGCCGGCCACCAGGCGCGCCGACACCGCGTCGCCCCCTTCGCACGGCACGGCGCCCGACACCGGAGCCACGGCGCGCAGGAGGTCCAGGGCCGCTCCGGGGCTGACGCCGCGCACGTCGAGGGTCGCGCGCGGGCCTCTCGGCCGGGCCATCCGGCCTGCACGCGCGCGCGGGACCAGGAGGACGAGGCGGCCCTGTCGCTGCAGCGCGAGGCCGAGCTCGCGCGCGAGCCGCTCGAGGGCCGCGTCCCAGGGGATGTCGGAGAGCACCACGTCCAGGGTCGAGCTCTGCGGCGGCAGCGCCACGTCCAGGCCCGCGGCCTCGCCGAGGATGCGGACCACGTCCGCTGGCGCGACGGCTCCCTGGGCGAGATCCAGCTTCTTGCCGCGGTGGCGGACTCGCGCCGGAGAGCGCTCGTCCGCCACGTGGTCCGGCGTCAGGCCCGCAGCGGGGAATGTCCTTGCCAGCGCCGCGAGGGCCTCGCCACCATCGGTCGTGCCCATGCGGCCCGTGACGCGCGGCCGGGCGCGATGGACCGCCACCATCATCGTGCCGGGGCTGCCGAGCTCGATGGCGAGCGCGGTCAGGTCGGCGTCGACCGCCAGGAGACTGAGCGGATCGCCACCGGGGCCCGAAGTCGCGGCGTTCCACCGGGGCAGCGAGTCAGGATCCACCTCCGCGGTCCGGACGCGACGCCTCGGGCCGCTCGCGGTCGGGGTGGCGGTCTGGTCCCGCTCGTCGGCGGCTGGTGTCACGCCGGAGCTGCCGGACGAAGGCCGGCCAGGAGCACCGCGGCTGCCCCCGGAGCAGGCGGCCAGCAGCGCCGACGCGAGGACAGCAAGCGCTGGCGCGAGGGCCGCGGGGATCGCCGTCGTCGGGTATGCGCTCCGCATCGCGC
>DATHKR010000067.1:0-85818 GCA_035489015.1 Kofleriaceae bacterium
CCAGCGCTGCCTCGCGCCGAATGACTCCGCCGGGCCCAGACTCGCGATCTCTCGTCGGCGCGGGACCCGGGCTCGCCGGTGGCCCGATCCCGGTCGCCCATCTGACCGGGGACGCGCTCGTGCGCGAGAGCCTGTTTGCCGGGGCGCTGGCCGCGCTTCGCCGGGCCGATCGGCCGGGGCGGCGGGATGCGGCGCGGCTGCTGGCTCGCGCCGAGCGCCTTGCTCCGCGCGATTCGCGTCTGGCGTGGCGCGATCCGGCGGCGGCCGATCTGGCCGATGTCGGCGCGGCCGGGGCCTGGCTGGCCGATGGCGGGGCGCGGCGGGCGGCGCTCGATGTCTATCGCGAATATGTGCGGCGCGGCGGGCGGGGCTCGGACCACCTTCGTCGATATCTCTTGCTGCACCGCTGGTGGTTCGGCGATCGCGAGCGGCCGGGCCCGGCTCTTCTCGAGGAGATGCGGGCCGAGCGGTTCGACCTCTGCGCGGCCGCGCGGGCCGTCGACGAGATCGGGTGCGCCGGCAGCCTGGCTCGCGCGGCCGAGAACGATCCGCCGGCGGCCGAGGCGATCCGCCGGCTGGCCTCGGCGCGCGGCTGGCGCGCCACCGATCCGTCGGTGGCCGGCGCCTGGGCGCTGGTCGCGCTGCGCGCGTGGCTGGACGGGCGCGTGGGGTCCTGGGAGGCGGAGGTGAGCGCTCGCGTCGACCTGACCGCCGTGCTCGGCGATCGCGGGCGTGAGGGGCGCATCCCGGTGGAGGCGCGGGCCACGCTGCTTCGCGCCTCGGGACGGGCCGCGCAGGCCCGCGCTGCCCTCGATCGGGCGGCCGAGCGGGCCGCTTCCTTGTCCCCGGAGGCGCGCGCCCTCCTGGTCGCGGAGGCCGCCGCCCAGGGACGTGGCGAGGCCGCGGTCGACGCCTTGCTGCGCGCCGGGCCGGCATCACCGACGGCGTGGCAGGCCGCGCTGGTCGCCGCGCGCCGGACCGGGCCGGGTGGGCTGCGCGAGGCGGCGCTGTGCGACGCCGCGCCGGTCGCCGCGGCCCGCGCGCACCTTCGCCGCAGCGGCGAGCTGGGCGCGCTGGCCGCGCGCTTTCCGTCGCCCGAGCACCTCGCCGCGCTGGCCCGCTGGCGCGAGGCGATGGCCTCGTCCGGCGCCGATCGCCTGGCGGCGGCGGCAACCGAGCTCGAGGCGCGCTGGCGCCGGCTCGCGGCCGGATCGCCGGTGCCCGCGCGGCGGCCCGAGCGGCTCGCGCTCCCGCTCGGCGTGGTCGACCCGCACCGCGTCGCGCTCGCCGGCGCCGTGGTCGCCGACCTCGAGCGCGTCACCCGCGCGTACCTGCGCGACCCGGCCCTGGCCGACCGCCTGGCCGGCGGGTTCGCCGACGGTGAGGTCGCCGTCGGGCAGCGCGGCCCGCTGCTGGTCGATCTGTTCGCCCGGCTCGGCGATCCGGCCCGCGCGCTCGACTGGGCCGAGCGCGTCCTCGCCTCCAGCCCCGACCACGCGCCCTACCTGCTCCTGGCCGGGCTGGCCGCGGCCTCGGCCGGCGATGCGGCGCGCGCCGACGTCTACTTCGTGCGCGGTGCCGGCGCGTCGGGAGACACCGGCGCCGCCAGCCTGCTCGCCGCGCGCGGCTTCCTGGCCGCCTCGCTGACGCTACCGGCGCTCACCGCGGCGCGGCGCGCCTTCGACCTCACCGCGCCAGGCGAGCCCGAGCACGCCCAGGCGATCGAGCTCGCCGCCCACTCGCTCGATCGGCTCGGCCGCCGCGCCGACGCCGCCGGGCTGCGCGCTCGCCTCTCGGCCGGCGCGCGCGCGGAGGCCGCGCTCGACCTCGGCCTCGCCACCCCGCCCGGCGCCGCGGGCCCGGTGGTTCCGTCGCCCGATCAGCCAGGATGGGCGATCGCGGTCGCCTCGCTCCTCGCGATCGGCCTCGACGCGCCGCCCGATCGCGCCGGGCCCGCGCTGGCCGCCGCGGCCGACTCGCTCGAGCGCGCCGGGCTGGCCGGCCTGGCCCTGGCGGTGCGGCGCGAGCGCAGCTCCCTGGCTGGCATCCCGCTGCCGGGCGCGCCGGGAGCCGCGGCGCTTATCGGCGCGCCGGCGGACCGAGACTGATCCGCCGGCGCAGGTCAACGACTGGGGTGGCGCTCAGGTCCATGGCGCCGTCGATGACGACGTTGACGTCGACGGCGTCGTCAACGTCGACGGGCCATCACGTCAGTGCACCGCCGCCGGGCCGCCACGCAGCGATCGGCGGTGAGGCGCACCTCGTCGATGTCGTCTCCCTGCGGCGAGGCACCGACTCAGTCCGTGACCGCGATCCCCGGCGCCGGGTTCGCGCGACACAGCTCCTGGACCTCGCCTCGCACGCGGCCCGCCAGGGGCTCGTCGTCCGGCCGCGCCACGATCTCGGCGATCCAGCCGGCCACTCGTCGCATGTCGGCGGCATCCATTCCGCGGCTGGTCAGCGCCGGCGTCCCCAGCCGGATGCCGGACGGGTCGAACGGCTTGCGCGGGTCGAAGGGCACGGTGTTGTAGTTGCAGACGATGCCGGCCCGGTCGAGCGCGCGGGCCGCGACCTTGCCCGGGACGCCCTTCCTGGTGAGATCGCACAGCAGCAGGTGGTTGTCGGTCCCGCCCGACACCAGATCGAAGTCGTGCTCGATCAGCGCCGCGGCCAGCGCGCGGGCGTTCACCACGATCTGCTCGCCGTAGCGCTTGAAGTCGGCGGTGGCCGCCTCCTTGAGCGCGACCGCGATCCCGGCGGTGGTGTGGTTGTGCGGTCCGCCCTGTAGCCCCGGGAACACCGCGCGGTCGATCGCCTTGGCGTGCTCGTCGCGGCAGAGGATCATCCCGCCGCGCGGCCCGCGCAGCGTCTTGTGCGTGGTGGTCGTCACCACGTCGGCGTGCGGGACCGGCGACGGGTGCGCGCCGGCCGCCACCAGCCCGGCGATGTGCGCGATGTCGGCCACGAACACCGCGCCCACCTCGCGCGCGATCTCGGCGAACGCCGCGAAGTCGATGATGCGCGGGATCGCGGTGCCGCCCGCCCACAGGAGCTTCGGCTGCTCGCGCCTGGCCAGGTCGCGCACCGCGTCCAGGTCGATGAGCCCGGTCTCCTTGACCACCGTGTACTGCACCGCGCGGAAGTACTTGCCGGTGATCGACACGTTCCAGCCGTGGGTCAGGTGCCCACCCGAGGCCAGGTGCATGCCCATCACCGTGTCGCCCGGCTTCAGGAAAGCGAGATACACGGCCAGGTTGGCCGGCGAACCGGAGTACGGCTGCACGTTGACGTGAGCCGCGCCGAACAGCGCCTTGGCCCGCTCGATCGCCAGCGTCTCCACCTGATCGATGTAGACCTGTCCCTCGTAGTAGCGCTTTCCCGGGTATCCCTCGGAGTACTTGTTGGTCAGGACCGAGCCGGTCGCCGCCAGCACCGCCGCCGACACGTAGTTCTCCGACGGGATGAGGCGCAGGCAGTCGCGCTGGCGCCGCTCCTCTGCCAGGAGAAGGTGGGCGATTTCCGGATCTACGGCTTCGAGCGCGCCAGTCATGACGCGTAGAATAGTCGAACCTCGCAGTCGATCGAAGCGGTCAGCCGCACGCTCCCCTCGAATCGACGCACCCGATCAGGACCGGTCTTTGACGACCTCCAGCGTCTATCATCCCTCCCTCGACGAGTTCCGCCGGTCGGCAGAGCGCGGCAACCTGATCCCCGTCTACCGCGAGATCATGGCCGACGGCGACACCCCGGTCGGCGCCTACGCCAAGCTCGGCCGCGGCGAGCACAGCTTCTTGCTCGAGTCGGTGGTCGGCGGCGAGAAGTGGGCGGCGTACTCGTTCATCGGCGTGCGCCCGCGCGCGGTGCTGCGGGCCAGCGGCCGCCAGGCCAGCGTGATCTGGTACGACGTCGACGGCGACGGCTCGCCGCGCACCGCGACCTGGTCGGTCACCGAGCCGAGCGCCGCGCTGCTCGAGGTGATGAGCGAGTGGCGCCCGGTCGCGCCCAGCGGGCTGCCGCGCTTCTGGGGCGGCGCGGTCGGCTGGATGGCCTACGACCTGGTCCGCGGGTTCGAGAACCTGCCCGGGCACTCGCCGCGCGGCACGCAGACCGGCGAGGACGCCCAGCAGGCCCACCTGCCGGACCTCTACATGGTCCTGACCGACACGCTGGTCGTGTTCGACAACCTGCGCCAGACGATCAAGGTCGTCGCCACGCCGTACGTGCCGCGCCCGGAGCGGGCCGAGGCGGCCTACGCCGGGGCGCTGCGCCGGATCGACGAGGTGGTCGAGCGGCTTCGCCGCAGCGCGCCCGCGCTGGCGCCGCTCGAGCCGCCCCCGATCGGCGAGGATGGCTCCGCCCGGCTTCGCTGGGGCGGCGGCGAGACGCCGTCGTCCGGCTTCGACCGCGCCAGCTTCACCGCGGCGGTCGAGCGGGCCAAGGAGTACATCCTGGCCGGCGACGTGTTCCAGGTGGTGCTGTCGCAGCAGTTCCGGGTGCCGCGCGGCGGGGTCGACCCGTTCGACGTCTACCGCGCGCTGCGCGTGGTCAACCCGTCGCCGTACATGTTCCACCTCGAGTTCCCCGAGGCGCGGGTGACCGGCGCGTCACCGGAGACGCTGGTGCGGATGGAGGGCGGACGGGTCGAGGTCCGCCCGATCGCCGGCACTCGCCCGCGCGGCGCCAGCCCCGAGGAGGACGAGCTGCTCGCCGCCGAGCTCAAGGCCGACGCCAAGGAGTGCGCCGAGCACCTCATGCTGATCGACCTCGGCCGCAACGACGTCGGCAGGGTGTCCAAGGTCGGCACCGTGATCGTCTCCGAGCAGATGGTGGTCGAGCGCTACTCGCACGTCATGCACATGGTGTCGCACGTGCACGGTGACCTCGACGACGGCCTGACCTGGCACGACGTGCTTCGCGCCGCGTTCCCGGCCGGCACCCTGACCGGCGCGCCGAAGATCCGCGCGATGGAGATCATCGACGAGCTCGAGCCGCACCGGCGCGGCATCTACGGCGGCGCGGTCGGCTACGTCTCGTACTCCGGCAACATGGACCTGGCGATCGCGATCCGCACGCTGGTCACCACCGGCGACTCGATCCACGTCCAGGCCGGGGCTGGGCTGGTCTATGACTCGGTCCCGGACACCGAGTACGAGGAGACGCTCAACAAGGCGCGCGCGGTCCTGCGCGCGGTGGCGCTGGCCCGCCGCTCCGGGACCCCCTGACTGCCATGCTGCTCCTGCCATGCTGCTCCTGATCGACAACTACGACTCGTTCACCTACAACCTGGCCCAGTACCTGGGCGAGCTGGGCCAGAAGGTGCGCGTCGAGCGCAACGACGCCATCGACCTCGACACCATCGAGTCGATGCGGCCGCGCCGGATCGTGATCTCGCCCGGCCCGTGCACGCCCAACGAGGCCGGCATCTCGATGGACCTCATCCGCCGCTTCGCCGGGCAGATCCCGATCCTGGGCGTCTGCCTCGGCCACCAGGCGATCGGCCAGGTCTTCGGCGGGCACATCGCGCGCGCCGACCGCGTCATGCACGGCAAGGTCTCCAAGATCTTCCACGACGAGCAGGGCCTGTACGCCGGGCTGCCCAACCCGTTCGAGGCCACGCGCTACCACTCGCTGGTCATCGCCCCGCACTCGCTTCCGGACTGCCTGGTGGTGACCGCCAAGACCTGGGACGACGAGATCATGGGCGTGCGCCACCGCGACTTCGCCGGCAGCGCCGCGCCGCTCGAGGGCGTCCAGTTCCACCCCGAGTCGATCATGACGCGCGAGGGGCTGCGCCTGCTGCGCAACTTCCTCGACATGAGCCCGGGCGCGATCGGGGAAGGGGACGCGTGAGCCGTGTCCTCGCCCCGGCATAGCTCGCCGCCCGGCGATCCGTCGGTGGATTGATGGACATCCGGCGAGCCATCGCGCGGGTGATGGCGGGCCACGACCTCGCCCGCGAGGAGATCGCGCTGGTGTTCGGCGCGATGATGGACGGTGAGACCAGCCCGGCCCAGATCGGCGGCCTCCTGGTCGCCCTGCGCATGAAGGGCGAGACCGCCGACGAGATCGCGGGCGCGGCGAGCGCGATGCGGGCCCGTGCGCTGGCGGTGGTGTGCCCCGAGCCGGAGCGCGCGGTCGACACCTGCGGCACCGGCGGCGATGGCTCCGGCACGGTGAACCTGTCCACCCTGGCCGCGGTGGTGGTGGCCGGGTGCGGGGCGACCGTGGCCAAGCACGGCAATCGCGCGCTGTCGTCGCGGGCCGGCTCGGCCGACGTGCTCGAGGCGCTCGGCGTGGTCATCGACGCGCCGACCGCGGTGGTCGAGCGGTGCCTGAGCGAGGTCGGGATCGGCTTCTTGTTCGCGCCGGCGTTCCACGCCGCCACCCGCCACGCCGCCGGGCCGCGCCGCGAGCTCGGCACCCGCACCATCTTCAACCTGCTCGGCCCGCTCACCAACCCGGCCGCGGTCGGCTGCCAGGTGGTCGGCGTGTTCGACCGCGCCTGGTGCGAGCCGGTCGCGCGCGCGCTCGGCCAGCTCGGCGCGCGCCGAGCGTTCGTGGTGCACGGCGAGGGCGGGCTCGACGAGGTCGCCGTGCGCGGGCCGACCTTCGTCGCCGAGTGGGACGCGGCCCGCGGCGACATCGCCACCTCCGAAGTCACCCCGGCCGACTTCGGCCTGGCCGAGGCGGACCCGGATGGCCTTCGCGGCGGCGAGGCCGCCGAGAACGCCGCGTCCATGCGGCGGGTGCTGGCCGGCGACGGCGGGCCGGTGCGCACCGGCGCGCTCCTGGCGGCGAGCGCGGCGCTGGTGGTGTGCGGGCGCGCGGACGACTTCAAGATGGGAGCGGAGATGGCCGCCGCTGCGATCGACAGCGGCCGCGCGGCAGCCACCCTCGACCGGTGGGCGCGCCTGAGCCGTCAGGCGTAGGATGCGGTCCGCCGTGCGAGTGGTCCCCAAGAACATCCTGGCCGAGATCCTGGAGGCCAAGCGCGCCGAGATCGACCGCGCCCGCGCCGAGCATCCGCTGTCCGAGCTGGAGGCCCGCGCCCGGGCCGCGCCGCGCCCGCGCGGGATGACCGACGCGCTCCGGCGCGGGGACGGCCAGCCGGTCCGCTTCATCGCCGAGATCAAGCGCGCGTCGCCGTCGGCCGGGCCGATCCGGCCGGGCGCCGATCCGGCCGAGATCGCGCGCGAGTACGCCGCCGCCGGCGCCGCGGCGATCTCGATCCTGACCGACGCGCGGTTCTTCGACGGGCGCCTCGAGTTCGTGCCGGCGGTGGCGGCCGCGGTGTCGGTCCCGCTCCTGCGCAAGGACTTCCTGCTCGACCCGCACCAGGTGGTCGAGTCGCGCGCGCACGCGGCCGACGCGGTGCTGCTCATCGCCGCGGCGCTCGGGCCGGCCCAGCTGGGCGAGCTGCTCGACGAGACCCGCCGCTGGGGCATGGACGCGCTGGTCGAGGTGCACGACGAGGCCGAGGCCGAGCGCGCCGCCGCGGCCGGGGCCGACCTCATCGGCGTCAACCACCGCGACCTCGGCACCTTTGCCATCGACATGGAGCTGACCGCGCGGATCGCGCCGCTCCTGCCGGCCGGCGCGGTGGTGGTGGCCGAGAGTGGCATCCAGACCGCCGAGGACGTGGTCCGGCTGGGCCAGGCCGGAGCCCACGCGGTCCTGGTCGGCGAGCGCCTCATGCGCGCGCCGTCGCCGGGCGCGGCGCTCATCGAGCTGGCCGGCCGGCCAGGGCAGGGGACAGCGTGATGGCGGGAAGGCGCCCGTGATCGTCAAGATCTGCGGTCTGACCCGCCCCGACGACGCCGCCTTCGCGGCCGGGATCGGGGTCGACTGGCTGGGGCTGAATTTCTGGCCCAGCTCGCCGCGCTTCGTCGAGCGCGTCCAGGCCGCCGAGGTGGCCGCGGCAGCGCGCGCGGCCCGGCCCGGGGTCCTCCTGGTCGGCATCTTCGTCGACCAGCCGATCGAGGAGGTGCTCGAGGTGGTCGAGGCGATCGGGCTCGACTACGCCCAGCTGCACGGCGACGAGCCGCCCGCTTACGTGGGTCAGCTCGGCAGCCGCGCGCTCAAGGCGATCCCGCTGGCGCGGCCGGGCGACCTGGACCGCCTCGACGAGTACTCGTGCCCGGCGTTCCTGGTCGACACGCCCAGCCCGGGGCGCGGCGGGTCCGGCGCGGTGTGTGACTGGGAGCTGGCCCGGCGCGCCGCCGAGCGGCGCCGCGTGCTCCTGGCCGGCGGGCTCACCCCCGACAACGTCGGCGCGGCGATCGCCGCGGTGTCTCCCTACGGCGTGGACGCGGCCAGCGGCGTCGAGTCCGCGCCCGGCCACAAGGAGCCGGGCCTGGTGGAGCAGTTCGTCCTGGCGGCGCGGGCCGCGTTCGAGCGAGCCGGAGCCGGCCGGTGAGCGCGCGAGAGCCGGGCGGGCGCGGCCGGTTCGGCCGGTTCGGCGGCCAGTACGTGGCCGAGACGCTCATGCCGGCGGTCGAGGAGCTGACCCGGGCCTACGCCGAGGCCTCGGTCGACGCGACCTTCGCCGCCGAGCTCGACCGGCTGTTCCGCGACTACGTCGGCCGGCCGTCGCCGCTCACCTTCGCCGGGCGCCTGTCCGAGGCGGTCGGCTGCCGCGTCCATCTCAAGCGCGAGGACCTGAACCACACCGGCGCGCACAAGATCAACAACTGCCTGGGCCAGGCCCTGCTCGCCCGCCGCATGGGCAAGCGCCGGCTCATCGCCGAGACCGGGGCCGGCCAGCACGGCGTGGCCACCGCGACGGTGGCGGCGCTCTTCGGCATGCCGTGTCAGGTGTACATGGGCTCCGAGGACGTCGAGCGCCAGGCGCTGAACGTCTTCCGCATGAAGCTGCTGGGCGCCGCGGTCACCCCGGTCACCGCCGGCTCGCGCACCCTCAAGGACGCGATGAACGAGGCGCTGCGCGACTGGGTGACCAACGTCGCCGACACCTACTACCTCATCGGCTCGGTGGCCGGGCCGCACCCGTACCCGACGCTGGTGCGCGACTTCCAGTCGGTCATCGGGCGCGAGGCGCGCGAGCAGGTCATGGTCGCGGCCGGTCGCCTACCGGACGCGCTGGTCGCCTGCGTGGGCGGCGGCTCCAACGCGGCCGGGCTGTTCGCCCCGTTCGTGGCCGACGCCGATGTCGCGCTGTACGGGGTCGAGGCGGCCGGCGACGGGATCGACACCCCGCGCCACGCGGCGACCCTGTCGCGCGGGCGGATCGGGGTCCTGCACGGGTCCAAGTCGTTCGTCCTTTGCGGCGACGACGGCCAGATCCAGGAGGCGCACTCGATCAGCGCCGGGCTCGACTACCCGGGGGTCGGCCCGGAGCATGCGCACTGGATGGAGTCGGGCCGCGCCACCTACCTGGCCCGCACCGACCGCGAGGCGCTCGACGGCCTGGTCTTGCTCGCCCGCACCGAGGGGATCGTGTGCGCGCTGGAGACCGCCCACGCGATCGCGGCCCTGGCCGAGGTCGGCGCGCGCGTCGGCAAGGACGGCGTCGTGGTGGTGTGCGTGTCCGGGCGCGGCGACAAGGACATGCCGACCGTCTCGCGCCTGCTCGGCGACGAGCTCGGCCCGGGGAACGGATCGTGAGCCCACCCGACACCCGCCTGCGGCGGCGCCTGGCCGAGCTGGCCCGCGAGCAGCGCACCGCGCTGGTCGTGTACCTGACCCAGGGCGATCCGTCGCCGGAGGCGTCGATCGACCTGTGCGAGCGCGCCTTTGCCGCCGGCGCCGACGTGATCGAGCTGGGCGTGCCGTTCTCGGATCCCAACGCCGACGGCGTGACCATCCAGGCGGCGATGCAGCGCGCGCTCGGCCAGGGCGGCGGGCTGGCCAGCGCGCTCGACGGGGTGCGCGAGCTCCGCCGGCGCGGCTGCGGCGTGCCGATCGTCCTGTTCGGCTATTACAACCCGCTGTTCGTGCGCGGCATCGATCGCTTCGCGGCCGAGGCGGCCGAGGCCGGGGTCGACGCGGTCCTCACCGTCGATCTGCCGGTCGACGAGCTCGACGAGCTGAGCCAGCCGCTCGCGCGGGCCGGGGTGGACGTGGTGCCGCTGGTGGCGCCGACCACCGGGGCGGATCGCCTGGCCGCGCTCGGCTCGCTCGACGTGCCGTTCGTCTACTACATCTCGATGACCGGGGTGACCGGCGCGGCCTTCCGCGGCGCGACCGGGGCCGAGCGGATCGCCCAGGTGCGCCAGGCCGCGCGCGCGCCGGTCGCGGTCGGCTTCGGCATCAAGACCCCGGCCGACGCCGCGGCAGTGGCGCGTCTGGCCGACGGGGTGGTGGTCGGGTCGGCGGTGGTCGAGCGAATCGCCTCGGCCGCGACCGCGGCCGCGGCCTGCGACGCGGTGGCAGGATTCGTGGCCGAGCTCCGCCGCGCGCTCGACGCGGCCCGCTGACCCGCGCCGGCCCGCGGCCTCAGATGCCCGCGCCGTCGGCCGCGCCGTCGGCCGCGCTCACCACCGACCGGGCCGGCACCGCGTCGAGCACCCGCAGCGCGTTCCCGCCCAGCACCTTCTCGAGCGCCCCGCGCGAGAGCCCGCGCGCGGCCAGCGCGCTGGTCAGGCGCGGCAGCATCGACGCGTCCTCCAGCCCCGACGGTGGGATCACGAACCCGTCGAAGTCCGAGCCCAGCGCCGGCACGTCCTCGCCGGCCACGTCGATCACGTGCACGATGTGATCGACCACGGCCTCGACCGATCGCCCGCCCAGGTAGCGCGGCGCGAAGATGATCCCGACCGCCCCACCGCGATGGCCGATCGCGCGCAGCTGCTCGTCGTCGATGTTGCGCCAGTGCTCGTGGACCCCGGACACGCCGGTGTGGGTGACCATGACCGGATCGGCGGTGGCCGCCAGCGCCTCGAAGAAGCCGGTCCGGTTGATGTGGGCCAGGTCGACGATCATGCCCAGCCGGTTCATCTCGGCGATCACCTCGCGCCCGAACTCGCTGAGGCCGCGGTCGGCGCGCGCGCCGATCCCGTAGGCCGGCGCGGCGATCGCGTTGACCGAGAAGTGGACCAGCCCGATCGTGCGCACCCCGCGGGCGGCGAACCCGGCCAGCGCGTCGATCGATCCCTCGAGCGCCTGTCCGCCCTCGATTCCGGCCAGCGCCGCCACCCGACCGGCCCGGTGCGCGCGCCGCACGTCGTCGCCGGACAGACATCGCTCGATCTCGGTCGGGTTCTTCTCGACCGCGCGGTCGAGCGCGTCAATCTGCGCGTGCACCGAGCGCGCACAGCCCCGCTCCGGGTACGGGAACGTCCACAGCCCGAAAACCTGCGCGCCCAGCCCGCCGTCGCGCATGCGCGGCAGGTCCAGGTGGCCGTAGTAGCTGACCTGGCGCGGCTGGCGCCGCTCGTGGCGCGCGGCCAGGTCGTAGCCCAGCCGGTGCATGAGCTTGGGCGTGTCGGCGTGGAGATCGAACACCACGATCTCGCCGTGGAGCTGGCGCGCGTCCTCGAGGGCGAGAGCCGGCACGATCATCCACGCGAGCGGTAGAGCGGCGAGCGCCCGACCGCCGCCGGCGCCGCGGCCGGCTTCCAGCGCCCGTCGACCGCCTCGAGCACCGCCAGCGCCGATTCGACCCGGTTGAACGGCGGCATGATGTACGCGCCCGCCACCCGCTCGGCGACCGAGGCCAGCGCCTCCCGCGCGATCCGGACCCCCTCGGCGCGCGCCTCGGCGCCGGATCCGACCCGCGCCATTCGCTCGCGGTAGGCCAGCGGGATCTGCATGCCGGGCACCTCGTTGTGAAGGAACTCGGCGTTGCGGTGCGACGCGAGCGGCAGGAGCCCGACCATGACCGGCAGCTCGAACTCGGCCACCTGGTCGAGGAAGCTCGACAGCTGATCCGGGTCGTAGACCGGCTGGGTCATGATGAGCTCGGCCCCCGCCGCGCGCTTGGCCTCGATCCGGCGCAGCTCGCGATCGCGGTCGACCGCGCCCGGCTCGGCGCCCGCCGCCAGCACGAACGAGGTGTGCCCGCCGGCCTCCTTGCCGCTCGGATCGATCCCGGCGTTGAGCCCGGCCGCGATCTCGATCAGCCCGACCGAGTCGACGTCGTAGACCGGCGTCGCGAACGGGTAGTCGCCCATCTTGGGCGGATCGCCGGTGATGATGACCAGGTCGCGCAGGCCGAGCGCGTGCGCGCCGAGCAGGTGGGCGACCAGCCCGAGGTAGTTCCGGTCGCGGCAGCAGACGTGCAGGATCGGCTCGACGCCGGTCTGCGCCGCCGCCAGCGCGCAGAAGGCGAGGTTGCTCATGCGCGCGGTGGCGCGCGGCCCGTCGGCGATGTTGATGACGTCGACCCCGTGCTCGACCAGCTGGCGGACCTTGTCCATGACCGAGTCCGGCTCGGTCCCGGTCGGCGAGGTCAGCTCGATCGACACCGCGAACTCGCCGGCGGCCAGGCGCGCGCCCAGCCGGCTGCGCCGGGCCAGCGGGACCACCGCGGTGCGCGGCTCGGCCTGGGCCGGCTCCTTGACCGCGCTCTCCACCCGCGTGGCCGGCAGGCTGGCGCCGATCATCCTGACCGCGCCCAGCATCGCGCGGGTGTGGGCCGGGGTGGTGCCGCAGCACCCGCCGATCAGGTTCACCCCCGACTTGAGCAATCGCCGGGCAAAGACCCCGAAGTGCTCTGGATTCGCGACGTAGATGGTGCGCGCATCCACCATGGTCGGCAGGCCCGCGTTGGGCTGGATCGACACCGGCGCGCCCTGGCCGACCATCTGGCTGCCGACCTCGTAGAGCTCGTTGGGCCCGCCGCCGCAGTTGGCCCCGACCACGTGAGCCCCGGCCGCGACCAGCCGGCGGGCGACCTCGGCCGGGGACAGCGCGCCCTCGACCTGACCGCTCGAGTCGAACACCATCTGCGCCACCACCGGCAGCTCCGGCGCCGCGATCCGCCACGCGGACAGCGCCGTCTCCATCTCCAGGAACGACGCGAACGTCTCGAGGAGGATGAGGTCGACCCCGGCCTGGCGCAGGATCGCGATCTGCTCGGCCAGCGCCTGGCGGCCCAGCTGGCGCTCGCTCTGGGTGGCGACCGAGAACTTGATGCCGGTCGGACCGACCGCGCCGGCCACATAGGCCCGCCCACGTGCCACCTCGCGCGCCAGCCGGACCCCCGCCTGGTTGATGTCGAGCACCTGATCGCCGTAGCCGTGGCGCGCCAGCGCCATGCGGTTGGCGCCGAACGTGTTCGACTCGATGATGTCGGCGCCGGCCTCGAGATAGTCGCGGTGCGCGCGGGTGATGAGCTCCGGCTGCGACACGTTGAGCTCGTCGTAGCAGCGGGTCAGGAACACGCCGCGCTCGTAAAGGAGCGAGCCCATCGCCCCGTCGAACAGGAGCGGGCCGGCCGACAGCGACTCGAGGAACGGCTTCACGCGGCCAGCCCGATGCGGGAGAGCGCCCGGCGCAGCCCGCGGAACGCGTCGCCGCGGGCCAGCTGGGTCAGGTGACCGCCGGGGACCCAGACCAGCGCCGGCTCGCCCCAGTGGCGCCACAGCATCTCGGCCTGCTCCGGCGGCGTGATCCGGTCGCCGCGCGCCGCGGCGACGAACAGGCGCTCGCGCGGCAGGCGCACCGGCCGCTCGAGCGGCGCGTGCACCGCGAACGCGTCGTCGAGCAGCTCGGCGGTCACGCCGGCGCGCTCCGCCCGCCGCCGGGCCGGCGAGCCGGCTCCGTGCGCCCAGAACAGCCGAGACATCGACACCGCCGGGATGATGGCCCCGGCAAAGGCGAGATCGTCGTCGAGCCCGGCCCAGAGAGCGGTGGTGTAGCCGCCCAGGCTCATCCCGACCGCGCCGATCGCCGGCGCGCCGCGCCCGCGCAGCCAGCCGGCCAGCCCGCGCAGATCGCTCACCGCCTGGCCGAACGCCTCGTTGGTGCGCACCACGTTGGTGCCGGGGAACAGCGCGCCCGAGCGGAGCCGGGCCGGCGCGCGCTGGCCGTGGAACGGCAGCTGGAACAGGACCACGTCGAGGCCGATGCGGAGCAGGTACGGCACCGCGAAGGCGCGCTCGTCGAGCCAGGCCCGCCCGGCTCCCCAGCCGTGCAGACAGATCAGCACGGGGCGGGCGCTTCCGGCGCCGCGATACAGGCGCGCGCGAGCGGTCAGGTTGGCGGCGTACGACGCGTACTCGTCGAGATAGCCCGGCCAGGTCGGGCGGAAGCGCGACGGAAACGACAGGTCGACCACGCTGGTCGCGCCGGCCCGCGGCGCCAGGGCGACCTCGGTCACCTCCGGCTCGGGCGGCGGCGCGAACAGCGCCGGCCCCGCCTCGCGATAGTGGCGGGCCAGCTCGACCAGGCGGGCGCGCGGGTCGCCGGCCACCGCCTCCGGCGACGAGAAGCCCGGCGTCGAGAACCGGGGCGATGAAAGACCGGGCGATGAGAGACCAGGCGACGAGACGCCAGGCGTCCCGGCGCCGTCGAAGCGAGACGCCGTCGCGCGGGCCACCGGCGCGGCCGCGGTCCGTCCGCGCGCGCGCCCGCTCATGGCGCGGCGCATGAATCGCAGCACGCCCTCGTCGACCGCGCCGCCCGCGCGGCTGAGCGCGCTGTCGAGCGCCCCGCGGGCGCGGTCACCCAGCCCGGTCCGGGGACGCGCGGCGCCGCTGGCGCGCGCCCTGTCCTCGACCGCAGTCACGTCCGGGGTTCGATTCGGCACCCGTCAAAGCTACCCCAAGACGGGATGCCCGGGCGCGCGCTGGCGGCGGCGCGCCGCGCGAGGCGGTTCAGGACCGTCTTCGTCCGTGCACGCCGATGACGTACTCGCGGAAGTCGTTCATGACGACCGACGTGGCGTGCCGGCCGGAGAACGGGTCCTCCCACGGAAGCAGCGCGTCCTCGGGCAGCTCGACGGTGAGCTCGTACTCCATCAGGGTCGCGCGCTCGCCGAGCGGCAGGAACTGGGCTCGTCCGGCGATGAGGGTGGTGGCGCCCGGCGCGGTGCCCCACGACACCGCGTGCTCCGCGTCGCTGTGGCGATAGAAGAGGGTGTAGTGGAGCGCGCCCCGCTGCAGCCGACCGACGAACGAGGCCCGCGTGGCCCGCCCATCCGGGGTCCAGCTCGACACCCGCACCGACTCGACGAACGACAGCCAGCGCGGGATCGCGTCCACGTCGCAGAACGCGTCGTAGGCGAGGCGCGCGCTGATCGGCAGGCTGGTCGACAGCACCTCGCCGCTGGCCAGCAGGTTGCGCCGCGGCCCCCACTGGCCGATCGCAAAGGCGCGGCCCTGGCCGGTGCCGACCGCGCGCGGCTCGTCCCCGACGCCGGTCAGATCGTCCAGGTCGACCAGGAGGATCTCCTCGGTCGGATCGATCGGCTCCGGCGCCTCGCTGGCGCGCGCGCGTTCGTCGCGGCGATCGAACCGATCGTGCATGGATCCGAGTAGCTCCTTGGGACGCATCCTGGGCGGCCGGAGCCGCAGTCACGGGAGCAGCAACCCTCGTGCCGCTCGCGAGGGATCGAGGTTCAGCGGAGTTAGAAGGGAAGGGGACTCCCCGCGGGGGCTGGCGGAACAGCCGACTGGCCACCGGGCTGGCCAGTAGGACCCCAGGACCAAGTGCGTCCAGACCCACCGGGGGCTTCCCGGCACGGCGCGGATCCGGTGCTACCCTGTCCGGTCATGCGCGGCGCGGTCGGATCGACGCTCGTCCTCCTCGCTCTCCTGCCGGCCGGCCTGGCCTCGGCCGGCCCCTTCGGCGGCTTCTCGCGCGACGGCAGCCGCTACCTGGTGGACGAGGCCCGGGTCTGCGCGCCGGTGGCGGCCGCACGCGGGCTGCCCCGCTGCGAGAAGAAGAGCGCCGACCAGGTGGCCCAGCTCGGCTTCGGCAAGGGCGCGGTCCAGCGCGGAGCCGGCGCGACCGTCGCGGTGCAGGCGACCGGCACCCGCCTGGTGGTGCGCAGCGCCGACGGCAAGACCGTGCGCGCCCAGTGGGACGCCGGCGATCCGATCGGCGCGGTGAGCGCGGTGTATCTCAGCGACGGCGGCAAGCTGGTCGCGATCGAATACGCGGCGCGCATCGCCGGCCGCAGCGCGCCGCAGGTGGTGGTGCTGGCGCTGTCGCCGGCGCCGGCGGCGAGCGGCGCGGCGCCGACCCCGCCGACTCGCACCGCGCCGACCCCGCCGACTCGCACCGCGCCGACCCGATCCCCGCCCGGCACGCCCACGCCGCCCGGCGCGCCCGCCACCCCGACCGCCGCCGCGCCGGTTCCGGACGATCCCAGGGTCACCGCGCGCGTCGCCGCCGGCGACAAGGAGCTGGCCCGCAAGAAGTGGAAGAAGGCGGAGGCGGAGTACCGCGCCGCGCTCGCCGCCGGCGATCACCCGGCCGCCCGCTACGGCCTGGCCGCCGCCCTCGTCGGACAGAGCCGCGCCGCCGACGCGGTCGCCGAGCTGACCGCGCTGTCCCGCTCGACCCACCCGCAGGCGCCCCGCTGGCTGGTCGAGGCCCGCGTGGGGACGCAGTTCACCCGCCTGCGCGGCGACGCCGGCTTCCGCCGCGCGGTCGGCATCGATCCGGATCCGGCCCACCAGCCCAGCGCCTACGAGCGCTTGCTCGGCCTGGGCGGGCACTGGGAGCAGACCGGGACCGCCTGCCAGCAGCCGACCGTGGATCTGCGCCTCGACCGCAAGAGCCAGAAGTTCCAGCTCGTCATCCGCAACCGCTGCCAGGGCGAAGACGAGACCACGCGACTGTCCGGCACCTGGACCGCCGAGGCGACCGCCATCCTCCGCCTCCGCTTCCCCAACGCCGACGGCCCCGAGGAGGGCCTCTCCTGTCAGCTCGACGCGGCGCCGGATCGGTCCGGCGAGGACCGCCTGTCCTGCACCCTCGAGGAGCTCACCTTCGCGATGCGGGTGGTGCGCCGGTAGCGGATCGCCAGCCGTCGCTAGAAGAAGCCCCAGCGCCAGGTGATCCGCACGCCGACCGAGACGAACGCGCTGTCGTCGAGGAACGACTGCAGCCGGGCAAACGGGCCGTACGACAGCCCGCGGCGGGACAGGATGTCGAGCCCGACCCCGATCTCGCCGACCGGGTGCACCTCCGCATCCACGCCCTCGCCGCCGATCGCGACCGCGCCGGCTCCGAGGTGGACGTAGGGCACGTACTTGAGGACGTCGACCACGTAGGTCAGCCCGACGATGCCCTGGCCGGCGGCGATGGCGCCCTCGCCGTCGCTGCCGCGGTAGATCGACCCGGCCGCCGACGCGCGCAGCCAGAACGCGTCGCTGAGCCCGCGCTCGTACTCGCCGCCCAGCGCGGCCCCGGCGCCACCGTGGTCGGGGATGGTGAAGGTGGCGAAGCCGAGCCCGACCGACAGCGCCGACTCTCCCTCGTCGCCGGAGGCGGGACGGGCGCCGATCAGCGCGAGGGCGAGCGGCGCGACGAGGGCGAGCCGACCGGCGCGCAACATCGGGGGAAAATAGTGCATGTCGACCCGGGCGGGAACCGCCCCGGGCGGCGCAATATGCCGGTCGATCGCCCCGTCTCGGGGCAACCGACGGCGCTGACCGGCGGTCGAATTGACACCCAGAAACGGCGGGTGCTAACACCCCGCCCCTGGGATCGCAGCCCGGCGAGGTCATCCGTGTCTCCCAAGAACAAAGGCAAGTTCGGCAAGTCCAAGGTCTCCACGGTTTCGGAGACGGACGAGTTCATCTCCGGCGTCGACCGCATCGTGCAGGCGCTCAAGCCTCACGCCACCAAGCTCGCGGTCTTGCTCGGCGTCGTGGTGGTCGTGGTGATCGGCTACACCACATGGAGCTGGTGGCAGCAGCGCAACCTGATCCACGCGACGGAGCTCTACTCGCGAGCGGTGACGCTCAACCACGTGCCCGTGCGCGCGCCGGAGCCGACGCCGGCGCCCGACGGCGGCAAGGCCGCGGCGGCCGGCAAGGACAAGAAGAAGGGCGCCAAGCCGGTCGAGGCAAAGCCAGCCGAGGAGCCGGAGCTCGATTCGCGCGGCATCCCCACCAAGTTCGCCAGCGCCGAGCAGCGCGCCAGCGCGGTCCTGGCCGCGCTCGAGGAGCTCGAGGCCGACTACGACTCGACCCCGGTCGCCCAGCACGGCCGGCTCCTCGCGGCCGAGGCGCTCTACCAGCTCGGCCGCTACAGCGAGGCGGCCGAGAAGTTCGGCAAGTACGCCGACGGCGGCGGACCCGAGGATCTGGTCCTCAGCGCGCGCGAGGGCCTGGGGTACTCGCTCGAGGCGATGGCGATGGCCGAGAAGGACGCCAAGGCGCGCCAGGCAGGGCTCGAGCGCACGCTCAAGGCGTTCGGCGAGATGCAGCCGCAGGCCGACGGCCCGCGCCACGACCTGGCGCTCTACCACCAGGCGCGCATCCTGGCCGAGCTCGGCCGCAAGGATCAGGCCCGCAAGACCCTCGAGCAGGTGCTGGCCGATCATCCGGGCTCCAACCTGAAGCAGGACATCGAGATGCGGCTGCCCGCCCTGCGCGGGGCACCCGCGAAGTGAGGGCGGAGCGAGTGACTCGTCGACCGCACGGCCGATCGGCGGCCGCGGCCCTGATCCTGGCCGGGCTCGCGTCCGGCTGCGCTCCGATCGAACAGCTCGACGCCCGCAACGCGGCCGACCGGACCGACGTGGGCCGCCCGGTGCTGGGCCTGCGCTGGCGGCTGGAGCTCGGCAACCGGGCCGAGGATCCGCAGCCGCAGGAGTTCGCCAGCGCGCTGGCCCTGGACGCGTCGGATCCGGACCGCGACCGCCTGTTCGTCGGCTCGCACGAGGGCCTGTTTTACGCGCTCGAGTCGCGCACCGGCCGCGTCCTCTGGAAGCGAAAGATCGGCTCGGTCAGCTCGCGCCCGGTGCTGGCCTCCGATCAGGGTCTCATCTATGTCGGCACCGACGACGGCCACGTGGTCGCGTTGCGGCCGGAGGACGGCAGCGAGAAGTGGCGCTACGCCACCCGCGGCCCGGTCCTGGAGAGCCCGATCGTCTCGGGCGATCTGCTGATCATGTCCAACGAGGCGGATCAGGTCTACGCGATCGACCGCATGACCGGGAAGTTCCGCTGGCAGTACAAGAGCGAGACGCCCGAGGAGTTCACCCTCCGCGGCCACGCCGGCGTGGTGGTGGACGGCGACCTGGTCTTCACCGGCTTCTCCAACGGCACGCTGGTGGCGCTGCGGGTGGCGACCGGCTCGGTCGCGTGGCTCACCTCGCTCAAGGGAGACGCCACTCGCTTCGTCGACGTCGACGCGACGCCGGCGGTGGTGGGCGAGCACGTCTACGCGGTGTCGTCGGCCGGCGGCGTGTACTCGGTCGACAAGAGCACCGGCCTGGTCCGCTGGCGCCTGCCGCTGTCGGGAGGCGGGGCGATGTCGACCGACGGCGAGCGACTCTACGTCGCCGCCGCGGACGAGGGCGTCTTCGCGATCGACCTCGGCGGCAACGTCATCTGGCGGCAGGGCACCCGCGGCGGCGGCGAGCCGGCCGGCCCGGTCGTCAGCGGCGACTACCTCCTCTACGCGCTCAGCGACGCCGGCCTGTACGTGGCCAACAAGCGGACCGGCGCGGTGTACGAGTACTTCGACCCGGGCTACGGCGTCTCGTCACTGCCGACGCTGTCGCGCGACCGGATGTACCTGGTCTCGAACAGCGCGATCCTCTACGCGCTGACCGTTCGCCGCTTCTGATCGAGCGACGCGCCGAGGGCGGGGCTTGAAGCCTCGCCCGCCTCAGTGGACCGGGGTGACCTCGTGCCGCTCGATGCGGCGCACCAGCTCGCGGAGCCGGCGCATGCCGCCGATGTCGCGGCAGCGGAACTCGACCCCGACACCCTCGTGACCGGGGGTGTCGCGCCGCCACGCTACTCGGCCCTCGATCGCCTGCGGGGTGTTGGCGCCCGGCGGGCGCAGCTCGATGACCACCGAGGTTCCCTGGGCCGGCTGCTCGAGCGTGCGCAGGAACGCGCCGCCGATCCCGATGTCGTCGACCAGGCTGTCGTACCGCTCGGTCTGCTGCGGCACTCGCCAGTCGACTCGCAGCTCGATCGGTAGTCGACGGTGCCGGCGCTTGCCGGCCGCGCCGCTCGCCTCGCCGCGCGCCAGCGCGAGCAGATGGTCGCGCCGCCCCGCCTCGGTGGGCAGAAACTCGATGAACAGGCCGGCGCGGACGTGGTCGTTGCGCCGACCGCGCTGCCGCTCGCTCACCGCGCCGCGCAGGAGCAGGTGGTCGCGCAACTCGGACAGCCGGACATCCACCAGCACCGGTTGACCCGGCTCGATGATCCGACGCGTGGGCAGAAACAATCCACCGAACTCGCGATCGTCGAGGTGACGGGCGAGCAGATCTGCCCCGCTGCGAAAGCGTGCCAATAGCAGGCGCATTGCAGGGGTGATCCCCTCTTAGCAGAGGCAACCAGGCCATGCAACCGAACGTTTTTCACAGCGGTTTACCGCGCACATTCTGCGGTAAACCGCCGTGAAGGTCAGGCTCGCGTCAGCGCGGAGTCACCGCGGCTGATATCCACCGCCGGGCGGATAGCCACCACCACCCTGCTGCGGCCCGTAGCCTCCGCCGCCGCCGTAGCCTCCGCCCTGGGGGTAGCCCTGCGGGGGATAACCCTGCGGGGGATAGCCGCCTCCCTGGGGGTAACCCTGGCTGTGGGTCGGTGCCATGGGCGCGGGCCTCACCGGCGCGCTCCAGCTGCTGAGCGAGCCGAGCCGGAACAGCGCGAAGAAGCCGATGCCGCCGAAGACGACGAGGTTGGCGAGCTGACCCGAGGTGCTCGCCCACGGCGCCGACTGGATCAGCTGCCCGACGAGCCCGTGCAGCGACTGCCACGCCATGAAGCCGCCGGACGCGGCCAGGAAGCCGTAGGCCAGGCGGCCGGCGCGCGTGTACTGCTTGAAGTTGGTGCGCGGCAAGAGGACGACCGCGGCCACGAAGATCGGCACGACCCCGGAGACGAGGTCGGCCAGCCCCTGCTTGAGCGCCGGGGTACCGGTCTTGGCTCCGCTCAGCAGGTAGTTGAGCAGCGTCGCCAGCCCACCGGCCGCGATCCCGACGCCGACGATGATGAAGAAGTAGAGGACCAGCTTGATCCCGATCTGGCCGTCGTCCTTGTTCGGGCTGTCGGCTCGGCGTGCATCCCACACCAGGAAGAAGTACGCGAACGCGAGAAATGCCGGAGCGCCCAGAAGAAACACGTCTCCAGAGGCACCCATCAGCTCGCTCAAGCCAGGCGGCATATCTCTCACCCTTCTCCCAGTTATTGACCAGCGCTGCGCCCAAGCACGAGGCGCCGGGCGGCGCCATGTTAACCCAGCACCGCTCCGAAAGCGGGGCCCTGCAACCGCTTTTCGCCTGCCCGCGGCGACCCGATCAGGGGAAGCGATCCATCGCGTCGGCGAGCAGATCGAGCACGTCGATCGCGTTGGACGGATGGGGGATCGTATTGCACGTCACCACGCGCGCCGCGCCGGCCTCGACCAGGTCGTCGTACGCGCGCTCGCAGAACACCGCGTGAACTCCGACGCAGATCGGCGACGTCGCGCCCGCGCTGCGCAGCCGCGCGACCGTCTCGATCATCGTCCGCGCGGTCGACACGATGTCGTCGACCAGCACCGGCGTGTGCGTGCTCCAGTCGATCGCGGCGCCCTGCCGCGCGCCCTCGTCGAGCGGGGAGATCGACACGTCGCGATCCCCGCGCCGCACCTTGGTCAGGATCAGCGTGGGGCAGTCGAGCTCGGCCGCCACCGCCGCGACCCACTGCACGCTCTCGGCGTCCGGACCGACCAGCGCCGGCCGCTCCACGTTCTGCCGCACCCACGCCGCGATGCGCGGGGCGGCGGCCACCACCCGGGTCGGCACCGAGTAGACCTCGGCCAGCGCGGCCAGGCGATGGAGGTGCGGATCGACGGTGACCAGGCCGTCGACCGCGCTCGACAGGAGCCGCCCGAAATAGCGCGCCGTGATCCCCTCGCCGTCCTCGAAGCGCTCGTCCTGGCGCATGTAGGCCAGATACGGTGCGGCCAGGTAGACCGCGGACGCTCCCAGGTCGCGGGCGGTCTGGGCCATGAAATAGACCGGCAAGAGCTTCTCTCCGGCCGGGTGCAGCGTCGAGACGATCCACACCGCGCGTCCGGCCACGGCGCAGTCGATGCGGACGTAGAGCTCACCGTCCGGGAAGCTGCGCACCGTGGCCGCGCCGAGGTCCGCGTCCATGCGCCCGGCCATCGCGCGGGCCGCGCTCGAGTCGCCGGGGGCGGCCAGGAGGAGCGGCTTCACCGCCGGCCAGCATAACGCGCTTCCCGTGTGCCTCGGCTGACGAGCTCACCGTCACCCGGTCGATCAGGCGGCGCGAGTGTCCGCGCGACGATCGACGTCACCCGGCGCCGGCGCCGCCGAGGCCGTGCGGCCGCGATTGCGCCACACTCGCCCGGCGAAGCGCGACGGCGCGTCGACGCCGGCCATGCCGGGCAGGGTCGCGATGCGGCTCTGGATGTCGCCCATGGTCTGATCGATGACCTCGCCCGGGAACACGCCATCGACCAGCCGGTACACCTCGTCGCCGGTCTTGACGCCGGATCCGACCGGGTTCCAGAAGCGCTGGAAGAAGAAGCGGGTAATCTGTTGAGCGGCGAGACCGCGCTGGAGGTGCTCGCGCGCGCCCTGGAAGTACCACGCGAAGTGCCGGCGCTCCTGCTTGGCGATGCGCCCGGCCAGCTCGCGCAGGACCGGGTTGCGGGTGGTCTCCTGGATCCGCTCGTAGCAGCGAGAGGTCAGGAGCTCCTGGCTCGCGCCCCACGTCATGTACAGCGCGAGGAACGCGTCGGGCGCCATGCGCGACATCGCCAGCTGGGCCAGGTTCTCGAGCCGGGCCAGGATGGTGGCGCCGTCACGGACCTGGGTGCGGCGCGCTGCCGCCGCCGGATGGCCGCACACCTCGAGGAGCCGGCCGAGCGATTCGGCGTGGAAGAACTCCTCGTAGTTCCATGTGGTCATGAACGCGAGGATGTCGGGTTGACGCGCCGCATGCGTGTTGAGGATCTCGCGGAAGTAGAAGATCGTCTGTCCTTCCACGTCGGCGAAGTAGCGAAGGATGAACGGCTCGTCTCCCTCGAGGCCGACCCGGCGCGCCGCGTCCCAGTCGAGATCGTCGGTCTCGACGCGACGCGAGTGGCGAATGAACTTGTCTATCTCCATTGAGTTCTCCCTCACGAGGACGCGATGGATACGACGGCCACCCCTGGGGCGGATCGGGGGGGCGTGAGCTTGCGAACCGCGCCAGCCTGAGAGATCGTGCCCCGGATGCGGGGGGGAAATCCAGAGGGCCGCGCCGTACGTAGTGCTCTGTCAGGTACATCCTTGCATGGCTGCCCTCTTGCTGAGTATCTCCACGCCACGAGCGCCCGGTCGCATGGCCCCTGACCGCGCAGCGGAGGCAGAGCTCGTGGCAAGGATGGCCGCCGGTGACACCGGCGCCTCGCTCGAGGCATTCTACCAGCGGTTCGCCGGGATCGTCCTGGCGGTCGCAAACCGCATCCTGTCCAGCCGGGCGGAGGCGGAAGAGGTATTGCAGGAGATCTTCTTCGAGCTCTGGCGGCGGGCGCCGCAGTACGACAGCGGGCGCGCGTCGGTGACGACGTGGGTGTTGACCGTGGCGCGGAGCCGCGCCCTCGACGCCAGGCGGGCGCGCGCGCGCCGGCCGAGCGGGGGAGGGGACGAGAGCGCGATCCCGCCCGCCCCCGACGAGGAGCGGCCCGACGAGCAGGCGCAGGCCCAGCAGCGCAGCGTCGCGGTGCGGTCGGCGATCCGCCGGCTGACCCCGGAGCAGCGCCAGGCGGTCGAGCTGGCCTACTACGACGGGCTCTCGCACAGCGAGATCTCGGCGCGGCTCAACCTGCCGCTCGGTACGGTGAAGTCGCGCATCCTGTCGGCGATGAAGCTCCTGCGCGGCGGCCTGGCCGAGCTCGGAGATCTGCCATGAGCGCATCGCCCGAGCGAATCGAGGAGCTGGCCGCGCTCTGCGCGATCGGCGCCGCCACCGCGTCGGAGCGGTCCGAGCTGGAGTCGCTGGCGGCCGAGGATCCGGCGGTGCGCGAGATCGTGCGCGGGTTCGCCGACGCCGCCTCGATCGTGGCGCTCGATCTGCCGCCGCTGCCACCACCCACCGGTGCGCTGGACGCCGTGCGCCGTCGCCTGGTCCCGGGCGGGACCGGTGAAGGCGGCCCGGGCGCGCCGCCGTTCGGCCGCCTGCCGGGAGCGGGGGCCGACGTGGTGTCGCTGGCCAGTCGCCGGCGCTCGCCCGCGATCGCGCTGGCGGTGGTGTTGCCACTCGCGGCGGCGGCCGCGTTCGCGTTCTTCTGGTTGCAGGAGCGGGGCAAGAGCGATGAGCTCGCCCAGCGCACCGCCCAGCTGGAGAGCCAGCTCGACAACGAGCGCCGGGTCAGGACCCGCGCGGTCGAGGAGAGCGCGCGCATCGAGCGCAAGCTGGCCGAGGTCGAGGGGACGCTGCAGAAGGTCAGCACGCCGGCGCTGAGGCTCACGACGATCAAGAGCGATCAGGGCGAGGTGATGAAGATCCTGCTCGATCCGCTGACCGGCAACTGGTACGTGCTCGCCTTCGACCTGCCGAGCGTGTCGGCCGACAAGGTCTACCAGCTCTGGTTCCTGGACAAGAAGCAGGGCGGCAAGCCGATCGCGTCGGCCCTGCTGTCGCCGGGGCCGTCGAGCTCGCTCCACACGCTCACCCAGGTGCCGGCCGGGGTGGATCCGGCCGGCGCGGCCATCTCGCTCGAGCCGAAGGGCGGATCGCCGAACGGCGCGCCGACCCAGGTCGTGATGGGCGGGCCGCTCCTGTGAGCGCGCGCTGAACCAGAGACTGCACTGGCCGCGCCCGGGGTGTGACGAACGCCCTGGCTCGCGCCGCGAGATCGGCTAGTCTGGAAAACGGCCAGTCCGTTCATTTGCTGGGTCCATGGGGGCGCCAGGCAGGTGGACGCGGATGTACGTGTCGGCAAGAAAATGGCTCGCGGAGGCGCCCGCCGCTACGGTGGCGCGCATGGCGCGCGGGCGTGGTCTCCTCGTAGCAACCTGTCTCGCCTGGCTCCTGGTGGCCGCCGGCGCGCGTCCGGCGGCAGCCGGGGTGTCGCGGCGCTCGCACCGGGTCGCCAGCGGCGAGAGTCTGTGGAAGATCGCGCGGGCGAACCAGTGCACGGTCGACGACCTGCGCCGGGCCAACCGGATCCACGGGGACTCGCTCCATCCGGGTCAGCGGCTGCGGATTCCGCGGTGCGGGGCGCGCGCCGAGGCAAAGCCGGGCCCGGCGCGGCGGGCCCGGGCCGCGGAGCCAGCCAGGCGCGCGGAGCGCCGTCCGATCGCGCGGAGCGCCGAGCGTGACGCCGCCGACGCGATGGATGCGGATGGCATGAATCCGGACGCGGACGCGGACGTGGACGCCGTGGCGCGCGGCGCCGAGCGCGCCGCCGACCGCGGCACGGACCGTGACACGGACGATCTCACCGACATGGGGGTACCCGAGGAGGAACCGATCGACCCGTACGCCGTCGGCAGCGCGACCACCCCGGAGGCCATCGATCGGGCGCCGGCGGTCGCGATGATCGATCGCAGCGCGGTCGACCGGATGGAGGACGAGCTGGACCGTGCGAGAGCCGACGAGGAGACGGAGCCGGTAGAGCCGACCGAGCCGGCCACGACGGAGCCGGTGACGAGGGAGCGGGGTCGGGGCCGCGGCCCGTCCTCGACCGGCGAGCGCCGCACCGCGGTCGGCATCGCGGTGCCGCTGCGCGGGCAGAGCTTCGGCCGCCCGCAGAACGGCTATCTGGTGTCCGGGACCCACATGCCGCCCAACTCGGCGGCCTACTTCCTGCGCCGGCCCGAGCGCGCCTGGGGCGCCCGACACGCGGTCGACCAGGTGGTCGGCGCGATCCGCGCGGTGCGCCGGCAGTTCCCGCGGGTCAAGCCGCTCGCGATCGGCGACTTCTCCGCCCGTCACGGGGGGACGCTCTCGATGCACGGTTCCCACCAGTCCGGACGCGACGCCGACATCGGTTTCTACTTCCGGCGCCAGCCGCGCGGCTATCCGCGCGGGTTCGCGGTCGCGACCGCCGACAACCTCGACTTCCCCGCAACCTGGGCGCTCATCAGCGCGTTCCTGCGCACTGCCGGCAAGCCGGGCGGGGTCGAGCGCATCTACATGACCTACACCACCCAGGCGCTGTTCTACCGGCTGGCCCGCAAGCACGGGGTGCCGCGCGCGCGGCTCGACGCGTGGTTCCAGTACCCGCACGGTCGGCGAGCCGACCACGGGTTCATCCGCCACTGGCCGGGCCACACCGAGCACATCCACGTGCGCTTCCGCTGCGCGGCGAGCGACGCGGAGTGCCGGTGAGTCACTCCAGGATCGGCAGCGCGATGGCGACCGGCAGGTGGTCGCTGACTCGATCGACGTAGTCGTTGACCTCGACGTCGAGCGGGGGGATGACCGCCTCGCTCGCGCCGATCTCCTCGTCGAGGCCGACGGTGGTGATGATGTGGTCGAGCATGCGCCCGGTCGGGACGAACGAGACAGCGCCGCTCTGGGCCAGCGCGTCGGTCCGGACCCGGTAGAGGTCGGGCGCGTCGAGGAACGGCCCGAACACGTCGCGTCCGGCGGTGCTGGTCAGGATCTCGTTGTAGTCACCGAGCATGATGACCTGGTCGGCGCCCTCGGCGACCAGCCCGCGGATGTGCTCCTCGAGGGTGATCATCGCCTGGCGGCGGCGCTCCTGATCGTCGGTGCCGGTGCCCGCCTTGAGGTGAAGCACGATGGCGACGAACTCGATCGGGCCGCCGCTGGCGCCGGGGACGGTGACGCGCACCTGGAACGGCGGGCGCGGGAACTGGAAGCTGTCGTCCTGGAACAGAAGCGAGTCCGGGTCGACTTGCATGAGGTCGGCGCGGTAGAGATAGCCGACCTTCTGGAAGTTCCCCGGGCTGTACTCGTGGAACGACAGGATTCCCTCGTGATCAGGCAAGCGCTCCACCAGCTCGTCCCACGCGTCGAGGTCGGCGATCTCCTCGACGGCGATGAGATCGATGCCGAGTGACGTGATGAGATCGGCGACCAGGGCCGGGGTGTTGGCGTCGGCCGGGAAATTCTCGATGTTCCAGGCGGCGATGTCGATCGCGCCCGCGGTGCCGATCGGGTCGACCAGATCGTCGACCGGTCCGTCGTCGCCGGCGTCCCCGTCGTCGCCGGCGTCATCCGCGGCGTCGGAGCCGTCGGATCCATCGCCATCGCCGTCGTCGGCGCTGTCGCCGGTATCGTCCGAGCCGTCCGCGGAATCACCGTCATCCGCCTGCCCGTCGCCGCTCGCGTCGTCGTCGTCCACGCCGCCCTGCCGGCAGGCCGCGCCGAACGACAGGAGCGAGAGCGCGAGCAGCGCAGAAATCGATCGGCGGACATTCATGGCGGCGGACAATAGCGGCCATCCATCCATGCGCACAGCAAGAACAGGCCCGCGAGGCCGGCGGAATCGGCGCACGCCACGGCGCGTTACACGCGAATGGGGCACGCTGTGGGCACCGCCAACAATTATGCTCCGGACGTGAACTCGCTCTTCTGCGGGCAGTGCGGAGCGAAGATCCCCGTCGACTCGATCTTCTGCCCCATGTGCGGATTCAAGGCCGCGGTGCCCGGAGCCGCGACCGTCTACACGCTGCCCAAGGTCCAGCAGCCACCCGCCGCGCCGCCGGCTCAGCCCGCGAGCACCGCCCGCACCGACGGTGGCGACCCGAACACCGCGCCGCCCGCCGGCGCGCCGCATCAACCGCCGCCGCAGCCGCCATTTCAGCCGGGCCACCAGTCACCGACGGCGCGGCCTCCGAGCCAGCCGGCTCAACCTCCATTCCAGCCGCCTTCGCACGCACCGACGGCGCGGCCTCCGAGCCAGCCGGCCCAACCTCCATTCCAACCCGGGCACCAGTCACCCACGGCGTGGCCTCCGAGCCAGCCGGGCCAGCCGCCGTCGCCGTTTCAGCCTCCGTCCCAGGCACCGACGGCGCGGCCTCCGAGCCAGCCGGCACAACCGCCATTCCAGCTGGGCCACCAGTCGCCTGCGGCGCGGCCTCCGAGCCAGCCGGCCCAGCCGCCATCGCCGTATCAACCCCAGGTCCAGGCACCGGCGGCGCGGCCTCCGAGCCAGCCGGCTCAACCTCCGCTCCAGCCGCCTTCGCACGGACCTGCGGCGCGGCCTCCGAGCCAGCCGGCCCAGCCGCCCTTCGGCGCTCCGCCGGCCCTCGGGCCTCGGTCGCCTGCGCAGGTCCCCGGGCGGCCGCGCCGGACGCCGGTCGATCCCGCGCGCGCGGTCGGACCGGAGCCGGATCCGCGCAGGCCGCAGGTGATCGATCTGGGGGCGTCGATCCCGCCACCGAGCCATATCCCGATCACGCCGCGACCGCTCCGCATCACGCTCGGCGCGCTGTTCCTCGTGCTCGGCATCGGCCTCGCGCTCTTGTTCCTGCCGCGCTATCGCCCGCTGTCCGACGACGAGGAAGCCGATCTCGCGCGCCGGGCCGGGCAGGGCGAGGTTCTCCGCCAGCGCGAGGCTCGCCTGACCGAGGAGGTCCACATCGGCGGCAACGTCGGCGCCGCCGCGCTCGCGCTGGCCGGCATCGGTTTCATCCTGTCCGGCGCGCTCCACCGCGCGGCCGCGCAGGTCCGCTGCCGCCGATGCGCGCGCCACGTGGTCGCCTGGAAGGGCTCCTTCGGCCTGCACTGTCCGCTCGGCGATCACTACGCTCGCGTCCAGTGGCTGATCGTCGGGCTGACCGCGCTGTTCTGGGCCGGCCTGGTCGCGGTCGCCGGGTTCATCGCGCTCTGGGTCGCCTGACCGGCGCCGCCGGCTCAGCGCGAGGATCCAGACCGCCTTGTTCCGCTGCCTCGACGCACGGCCTCGACGCACCGAACGGGCCGCCGCTTCGACGCCTACGTGCCGCTGGCCGAGTACCTGGCCGCCCCCTGGCCACCCCAGACGCGGAGTTGACATAAGATAGATTAGACGACGCTCTCAATACGGGCCGGCCAGGACACCAGGTACCCCATTCCCCATTCCGGGCCGTCCCCGCGGAGCTCAGCCCAGCCGCGCCAGCTCGGCCCGCGCCGCGGCCAGCAGGTTGATGTCGGTGGTCCCGGCGCCGAGCTCGAGCAGCTTTGCGTCTCGCGCCAGCTTCTCGAGGCCGACTTCTTCCATGTAGCCGTAGCCGCCGTGGATCTGGATCGCGGTCATCGCCACGTCGACCGCCATCATCGCGGCGTGCGCCTTGCTCGCGTTGACGAACGCCGCGTCGCGGATCTTCTTGCGCTGCATCCAGGCGGTCCGGAACACCAGGTTCTCGACGTTCTTCAGCTTGATGAACATGTCGGCCAGCTTCAGCTGGACCGCCTGAAAATCGCCGATCGGCCGCCCGAACTGCTGGCGCTCGCGCGCGTACGCCAGGCTCTGCTCGTAGCAGCGCTCGATGATGCCCCAGGCCATCGCCGGCACCGCCGAGCGCTCGCTGGCCAGGTTCTGCTTGGTGTCGTGCCGGCCGCCGCGGCGCTCGCGTCCGCCCAGCAAGTTCTCGGCCGGCAGCTTCACGTCGTCGAAGAAGATCTCCGAGGTCGGCGAGTCGCGCATGCCCATCTTCTTGAACGGCGGGCCGACGCTGAAGCCCTCCATCCCGCGCTCGACCACGAACGCCGCCACGTCCTGGTCGGCGCGCTCCTCGCCGCGATCGACGCGCGCGTAGACGACGAACAGGTCCGCGCCCGGGCCGTTGGTGATGAACGTCTTCGAGCCGCGCAGCACGTACTCGGTCGGCCCATCACCCGGAACCGGCCGCGCGGTGGTCTGCATCGACCCGAACGCGTCCGAGCCGGCTCCTGGCTCGGTCAGACACCACGATCCGATCTTCTCCATGGTGACCAGCGGCAGCGCCCAGCGCTCGATCTGATCCGCGCTGCCGCGACTGGTGATCGCGCCGGCCGCGAGCCCGACCGACACGCCGAACCCCATCGCGAATCCCGGCGACACGCGGGAGAGCTCCTTGACCAGGACGAAGCCAAGCATCGGATCGTTTCCGCCCGGCCCGTCGGCGTCGGCGTCGGCGTCCGTCTCCGTGGTCGCCCCCGCGCCCGCCTCCGCACCCGCGGCGTCTCCTGCCGCGCGCAGCTTCTCCACTCGCCTGGTCACCGACGCCCTCGCCATCGCGTCCAGACCGAACGCCCGCGCCATCTTGCGCATGAGCTCGAACGGCTGGGCGGTGCCCGCCTCGAGCGCCGGCAGCGCCGGCACCAGGTTCGCCTCGCACCACCGGCGGACCATCTGCGCCACCATCCTGTGCTGTTCGCCGAGCTCGAACATGCGGCCTCCTTGGTCGTCGCGCGCGATCGCGCCTCCGACTATGGCTGCGCCGCTGCCAGCCGCGCCAGCTCGGCCGGCGAAAGACCGCTGGCCGCCTCGATCTTGACCGACGCGGCCCGCCCGCTCTCCGACTCCAGCGCGGTCACCTCGAGCAGCCCGTCGGCGTCGAGCGTGAACGAGACATCGACCCGCACCCGGCCCGCTGGCCGCGCCGGAAGATCGCCCAGCACGAACCGGCCGAGGAACCGGTTGTCGCTCGCCCGCTCGCCCTGCCCCTGGTAGACCTCGATCACCACGTACGACTGATCGTCGTCGGTGGTGGCGAAGACCTTGTGCTCGCGGGTCGGGATCGTGGTGTTGGCCGGGATGACGACCGCCATGCGATCCCCGGTCACCCGTACGCCGAGCGCGTGCGGCGTCACGTCGAGCAACACCACCTCGACCAGCTCGCCGCCCATCATCCCGCTCTGCACCGCCGCGCCCATCGCGACGATCTCGTCCGGGTTGACCCCCTTGGACGGCTGCTTGCCGAAGATGTCGACCACCTTGCTCGCCACCGCCGGCATGCGCGTCATCCCGCCGACCAGGAGGACCTGATCGATGTCGGCCGCCTCCATCTGCGCGTCGGACAGCGCCTGCCGGCACGGCCCCTCGAGCCCGTCGATGAGCTTGCGGCAGATCCCCTCCAGCTCACCGCGGGACAGCTCGCGCAGGAGGTGGAGCGGCCCGCCATCGCCCGAGGCCAGGAACGGCAGGTTGATCTCGGTCGTCAGCGACGACGACAGCTCGATCTTGGCCCGCTCGGCCGCCTCCTTGAGCCGCTGGAGCGCCACCGCGTCGGTGCGCAGGTCGACCCCATGGGCCAGAGCGAACTCCTCGAGCATGCGGTCGATGAGACGCCGATCGAAGTCATCACCGCCCAGGTCGGTGTCGCCCGAGGTGGCCAGCACCTCGAACACGCCGCTCTCGATCGCCAGGATCGAGATGTCGAACGTCCCGCCACCCAGGTCGAACACCGCCAGCTTCTGCTCGGTCTGCTTTTGCACCCCGTAGGCCAGCGCCGCCGCGGTCGGCTCGTTCAGGATCGATCGAACCTCCAGCTGGGCGATGGCGCCGGCGTCGCGCGTGGCTCGCCGCTGCACCTCGTCGAAGTAAGCCGGTACCGTGACGATCGCCTCGCTGACCTCCTCGCCCAGGTAGTCCTCGGCGATCTGCTTCATCTTGCGCAGCACGTTGGCCGATACTTCCTGCGGCGATACGTCGCGGTCCCCGATCCGCACCCACGCGTCGCCGTTCTTGGCCGGCACGATCTGGTACGGCAAGGTCGCGGCCAGGCGGCCGACCTGCGGCGAGTCGAAGCGGCGCCCGATCAGCCGCTTGACTCCGAACACGGTGCGCGACGGATTGGTGACCATCTGGCGCTTGGAAGCGGACCCGACGACCACCTCGCCCGACGGCGTCCACGACACCATGGACGGCGTGGTTCGCCCGCCCTCCTGGTTGTGAATGACGACGGGCGCGCCCCCCTCCAGCACCGCCACACATGAGTTGGTCGTGCCCAGGTCGATCCCGATGATCCGACCAGCCATCCTCAATCACTATACGCCTTCGCGTCTCCTCACTTGCGGAACCAGCGTCCGAAGCGCCCTGCCCCACCTGCTGGCTCTGCCGCGCCCGCGCCGTTCAGCGCCGCTCGCGACTGCTTCGCCACATCGAGATCCGGATCGAAGCCGAGCGCGCGCTCGTACTCGACGATGGCCTCGCTGGTGCGGCCGGCCGATTCGTGCATGCGCCCGGTGACGTAGTGGAGATAGGCCCGATAGGGGCGCGCCGACGGGCTCTCCGCGGCGAGCGCGCGCAGCGCCACACGCGCGCTGGGCAGCCGTCCTCGGCGCAGGTCCTCCATCGCGGTGTCGAAGCGGCCCTTCTGCTCCTCCTCGCGCCGGCGGACCTTCTCCAGCGTCTCCGGGCTGGCTGGTGGCGGCGTCGCGGTGCTGGCCTGCCCGCCGTTGGTGGTGGACGGGTGCGAGCGATTGCGCCTTCGTCGGGCCAGCGCCGCGTCCACGTCGAGCCGCGGCTGGGTGGCCGGTGAGATGTCGCTGGCCCGCGCCGCCACCGACGCTGCGACGGTCGCCGGCGCGCTGGCCGCGGCCGGCAAGATGGCGATCCTGTCGCCGGCCGCCGCGGTGCTCGGCTCGCTCAGCCGCTGGGCCGCGCGGCGCAGCAGCAGGAACACCTCGTTGGCCAGCCGCACGATGTCGGAAGGTCGACGGGCGAAGCGATGCGGATGGAAGACCTTGACCAGAGCCAGAAATCGGGCCCTGACCTCGTCTGGCGACGCATCGCGCGCGACCGCAAGTGCAGCGGCGGGCTCCGCCTTCTGCAAGCGAGTCAGTTCCTGGCCAAGCGCGGCGCGAACAGCGCCATCGTCGGCGACCAGGAGGCCGTCGGCGATTTCTCCCACCCCGTCGATCAGTTTACATGCCCGCGCGCGGCCCGGCAATCAGGCGGGCCGCCGCGGCGCGAAATTTCGGAGCCAGTTGCAGCCGACGGCCGATCGATCGTCTCAGGGGTGGCGACGACGGCGGGCGCCAGCCAGCGCGAGCGCCGCGCCGATGAAGCCGAGCAGGGTGAACCCGCCGGGCGCATCGCTTCCACCGCCCACGCTGCAGCCACCGCTCACGGGTGAGTCGTCGGTGTTCGCGCTCGGGCCGCCGGTCGCTCCATCGGTCTCGCCGTCGTCCTCGTCGTCGTCACCTGGCGGGGGGGTGCCGGCGCTCGGCACCGCGCCGTTCGGGTCGTGCTCGGCGATGTAAGGGTCGATGAACGACGCGGCAAAGGCGTCGACGCGGGTGCCGAAGCCGAACTGATCGCAGCCGACGTTTCCGTACGAGGTGATCCCGGCGACCGACTCGACACCGTTGATGGTCATGAAGTTGGGGCCGCCCGAGTCACCCTGGCAGGTGTTGGCCGCGGCCGAGCCGTAGCGCATCAAGAGCGGGCCGGCGCTCTGCAGGTCGGACATCGCCTCGCGCTTGACCCCGACGTCCTCTCCGTCGCCCGTGGTCTTGCCCCAGCCGACCAGGTGCACCTGCTGGCCGACCAGCGAATCGACCGGGGCGCGGTTGAACGGCATCGGCGCGACCGGGGCGTTCTGCTCGAGCAGCACCAGGCCGATATCGTGGCCGGCCTCGAGGTTGTCGATGTCCCACTCCGGGTGGAAGACGAAGTCGACGATGTTGATCGCGCCTCGCCGCTCCGGGTCGCTCTGCACGGTGACGTCGGCGCCGAAGTAGGCCACGTACTGGGAGGGCGCTCCGTCGGGGAACTCGACGCAGTGCGCCGCGGTGAGGACGACGCGCGGCGAGATCAGCGTGCCGCTGCAAAGCTGGGCGCCGTCCTGATCGGCGACCTCACTGTAGAGGAGCGGCACCGCCGGGTACTGGTTGGTCGGCGTGCCACCGACGATCGGCGCGCGAGCCTCGCCGATCTGCGCGGCGACATCGCCGTCGGCTGCCATGCCGCAACCGACGCCCAGGGGGATGGCCAGGGCCAGGCCCAGCGAGACGGCGATGGCGGTGCGGGTTCCCATGAAGGGACGTGGTTGCAGGTCGGATGCCGTCTTGGCGGTCGCGCAACCCAATGAAAACAGGAAGCAAGGCGCGCCGGGACGCGATCTCGCCTGGTGTCTCGACCCTCCAGGGCTGATGGTTTGCGCGACCGGACGGCCGTTGACACGCAGCGTCAAGGAGGCGTAGAAACCGCGCCTACATGTCGCAGCACTTTTCTCGGTCGGAGGAGGCCGGCGGTCCGATGAAGCGCTCCATGAATCGTTGGCTGCTGATTTCTCTCGGCGCGCTGGGCGCCACCTCACTGCTCGGATGCACCAGCGCGGAGATCGCGGACCGCGCGCCAGCCGCCGGGGAAGACCCGGCAGACGATGGCGAATCGGCGCCCGGTCTGGCGGAGCGCCTGGCCGGACCCACCACCTTCGCCGTGCTCGGCCAGAACAGCGGCGGCAGTCGGGTCCAGCTGACCGCGGTATCGCTGAGCGACGACGAGACCGCCTCCGTCGAGCTGACCGTGACCGGAGGCGCGCTGACCCTGTCGCTCGACCAGGCGGACGGCGTCGAGCGGATCCGCTTCCACGACCTCGTGCTCGACTGCGACGACGTCGCGGTATCGCCAGCGATGGGGCCGCCCGACGGGCTGGTGCTGACCGACCTGACGATGGACCTCGGCGAGCCGGCCAGCGCCGAGCTCGGCTGGCGCAGCGGAGACGCCATCGAGGCAGACGCGGCGCTGTCGGTCGATGTGAAGTGGGCGGTCGAGGTGGAGAGCGGCGCGGTCGACCTCGCTCCGATCCGGATGCCGTCGCTCGCCTTTGCCGTCACCGTGGAGGACGACCGGGATGGCCAGCTCGTCGCCCACCTGGGCGCGTCGAATGCCGGACGGTTCTGGAGCTGGGCCGGGATCTTCGAGCTGCGCGACCTCGAGCTCGACCTGGTCGCGGTCGCCGCGACGAAGCCCTGAGCTCCCTGAGCTCCCCGCGGGTCAGCGCGGCGGAAGCGCCGAGCGCGACAGCCTGCGCCGGCGACGAGCCCGCGACACCAGGGCGATGGTGAGCGCGGCCAGGCAGAGCGCGCCGGCCAGCGCCGTGGCCAGCGCGGTGGCGGTGTCGGAGTCGGTCGACCGGTGCGCGGTCGGCACCTCGGGCGTGGTCGGTCGTGAGGGCAACTCCGCCGGCGCGGGCGCCGACGCAGGCGCCGCGGCGCTGGGACCCGGCTCGGGAGGCGAGGCGGCGCCGTCGTCGAGGCGACGCGGCGCGGCCCAGGCCGGGCTCTCGCTGCCGTCGGCGTACAGCCCGGTCACCTTCACATGGAGCGGCCCGCCCAGCGCGGCCTCGGGGATCGTGTAGTCGAAGCAGCTGAGGTGGCCGAGCCCGACCGAGCCGGGACCGGCGGCCGGCTCCGCTCCCTGATCGGGCCGGTGCCAGAAGTCCATGTCGGAGCGCGGGAAGACCGCGCTGGCCTGGGCGCCGCGGTCCCACGCCGCCGGCGACGCCGCCCACTCGACCCGGTAGGCGTCGGCCGGCGTGGCGATCTGGAGGAACCACGCGTCGGTGAAGGAACACGACCACTGATCGCGGCGTCGCTCGAGACCGGCGAGCTCGACCGGCCGTCGCGCCGGCGCACGCCAGCGGCGATCGATCGCGAAGCTGATCTCGCGCCCCTCCCAGGCCGGCCCGTAGTGGATGGTCAAGCGCCGGTGGGCCTTCCCGGTCTCGACCGCCACCCGGGCGACCGCGTATGCCTCGCTGCGCGAGACCTCATCGACGCGCGCCGGGACCGGCTGCCCGTCCGCCGTCGCGTGGATGACCTCCGCGACGGAGCCGCTGGCGAACGGCGCCGGCAGAAACACGTAGATGGTCGGATCGGGGGGCACGCCGGCGCCGACCAGGGGACTGGTGGCGATGGCCGGGCTCGCGCAGTCGGCCCGGGCCAGCCCGGGCCCGGCCGCCGTGATCGACGTCGCGGCGAGGGCGGCCAGGACCATGCGTTTCATCCGGCCTAGGGACGCGCGGCGGCGGCGATCGATCTCCGCTCCGGCTCCGGCTCGGTCCCGGCGCCCCTGCGGCGGGTGCTACGCGAGCAGATGGGCGGCGGTGACCACCAGATCGTCGCCGACGGCGAAGCGGGCGACCAGGGGCGGTAGCCGGGCGGCCGCCTTGTCGGGCCGGAACGCGGCGCTAAGCTCGCCGCAGCCGTGCCCATCACCGGCCCGGTCGAGCTGGACCCGATCGAGCTGGAGCTCGACGTCGGTGAAGTCGAGGAACTCGCGGGTCAGCGGGAACTGCGCCTTGTAGAGCGCCTCCTTGGCCGAGAAGACGAGCGCCGATCCGGTCGCCTGGCGCTGCTCGGGGAGGCGGGCCAGCCACGCCGCCTCGGTCGGGGTCGCGACCAGGCGCATGATCTCGCCGCGCGACGAGCCGATCGGACGCTCGGCGTCGAGCCCCAGCGCGCGCAGCTCGCGGCGCCACGCCACCGCCGCGGCGCAGAAGCCGGCGGTGTGAGTGATGCTGCCGACGACGTCGGCCGGCCAGCGCGGCACTCGATCCGGATCGGGGGGCAGCGGGCCCGCTTCGGCTCCCAGGCGGGCGAGCGCGCGGCGAGCGCAGGAGCGCCCGGCGGCCACCTCGCGGCGGCGTCGGTCGACCGCGCGCGCCACCATCTCCACCTCCCCTGCGAGGAGCGCGGCCTCCCAGTCGGCCGGGTCGGCCACGATGCCGATCGCCGGCGCGGGCAACACCCGGGCGAGCAGGCCGGCTGGCGACAGGTCGACCACGCCCGTTGGTAGCACGGGGGGCGAGCCGCTGTCGCGCGTCCGCGTCGCTCGGCGCGCGGGCGGCCGGTGCCATCTCGCTGTTTGATGTTTCGCTATATGTCTATCTCAGCGCCGTCTTCACTCTGTCTCTGGCCAGGGCCGCGTTCGAGCCGATGGCGACCGTCCCATTGCGACCAGCCCATGGCGACCGTCCCATCGCGACCTGCCGTCGGGCCTGGCGGCCAGGGGATCCGCGCCCACCCCGGCGATCGCGGCGACGGTCGCGCGGCGACGGATCGTCGGCGCCGGCGAGCTCGTCTCTCGATCGTCGAGGACACGACGGCCACCCTCACCCACCAGCTGCTCATCCCGCGCCGCAGCGCTCCGCTCTTCGATCGAAGACAGGAGTTCCCTCTGGTTGCTCACCGATGACGGTACGCGCGCGTACCTGGTGCGGGTGCACGAGGCGCCGCGCTGTCAGCGCCGGATAGCCGCGAGAGCCCCGGCCGTGTGAGCCCGTAGCGACGACGACGTTGTGCCCGTCGAACATTCCCCTAGGCCCTCTGCGATCGAGATCCATATACTGGTCAGGTGTTGACCAGAGGCGCGGGGAGAGATGCCGTGCTGGTGGTCGCGATCGCCGGAGCAGCTGGCTGCGCTCCTGGCTCGATGGACGACACCGGCACATTCGAGCAGGCGATCATCGGCGGAGAAGCCGCCGATCCGGGTGAGTACCCGGCCACCGGAGCGCTGGTGCGCGGGCGGAGCTACCGCTGCACCGCGACGCTCATCGCGCCGGACGTCGCGCTCACCGCTGCTCACTGTCTCGAGGGCGACGGCTGGGGCGACTTCGGTTTCACCCTCGACGACGATCTCACGAGGGACGTCACCGATATCATCCCGGCCATGGTGACCCACCAGCACCCCGACTTTCACTTCGAGGGCAACGAGTACACCAAGATCGGGCGGCGCAACGACGTCGGCGTCGTCATCCTCGAGGAGCCGATCTTCGGCGTGGGGGTCGAGAAGCTGGACGTGAGCGAAGAGGCCACCTCCCTCGCCGCGGGCACCGAGCTGTTCCTGTGCGGGTACGGGCGGGACAAGTGGTCAGTCGCCACCACGGCCGGCCTCAAGCGCGACGGCAGCGTCTTCGTCGACGTCGCCACCAGCTGGGAGCTGCAGAGCATCGATGAGGATCCGCAGCCGTGCAAGGGCGACTCCGGCGGACCGCTGTTCGCCGAGACCAGCCGCGGCCGGCGGATCGCCGGGCTGGTATCGCGCGCCAGCGGCGATTCGCACATGTGCGACACGGGTGCGATCTACACCCGCGTCGCGCCCTACGCCGACTGGATCCGGGAGGCCTCGATGGATCGCGACACCGGCTGCGCGGTCGGCAAGCGGGGCAGCTCGTCGCTCGCCACCTGGACGTTCGCCCTCGCCGCCCTGCTCGTGACCCGCCGCCGGCGCCGCGGGCACCAGCTCCGTCGCTAGCGTCTCAGGCCAGCGGCCAGGGCACGCCCTCGCCGCTCGCCGCCGACTCCAGCACCTCGAGCCGGAGGTCCGGGACCAGCGCGAGCAGCTCGGCGCTCGCGCGGGCGTAGGCGGCGGCGCTCTCCTTCATGGTCCTCGCTGACCATTCCATCGCCGCGCCACCGCGTCGATTGCCCGCCAGGTAGGGGCCCGCACGCCGCGCGCAGGCCTGCGGCCGGCCAGTTCTGGTACGTTCGAGCCGGATGGCGACCTGGATGTTGCTGGCCGTGGTCCTCGTGATGGTCGCGGCCGCGGCCCTCCTTCGCCACCGGCTGCGCCGCGCCGCCAGCGTGCGCAACGAGGCGGGCATCCCGACCGGGGGGCGCGGCTTGCTCATGGGCAGCTTCATGGGCCGGCGCCTGCTCCGGCGCGCGTGGCTGCGCGTGCGCATGGCCCTGGCCGCGCGCGATCGCAGAAAGGAGCTGGCCGATCGCGCCGGCATCCGCTCGGCCGAGGAGGCCGCCGCGCTGCTCGGCAACATGAAGGGCGTGTTCATGAAGGTGGGGCAGATCGTGTCGTTCGCGCACGACGCGCTGCCCGAGCAGGCCCGGCACGCCCTCCAGGGCCTGCAGAAGGACGCGCCGCCGATGGCGTTCGCGCTGGTCCGCGGGGTCATGGAGGAGGAGCTGGGCGGCGACCTGGCCACGCGCTTCAGGAGCGTCGACGAGAGCCCGCTGGCGGCGGCGTCGATCGGCCAGGTGCATCGCGCCCGGCTGCGCGACGGCACCGACGTGGTGGTGAAGGTGCAGTACCCCGGGGTCGACCTCGCCATCCAGCGCGACCTCGCCGCGCTGGACCGGTTCGGGCGGGTGATCGGCGCGGTCAATCCGGCCTTCGACGCGCCGAGCCTGCTCGCCGAGCTGCGCACGCGGGTGATCGAGGAGCTCGACTATCGGCTCGAGGCGCGCAACCAGGCGCTCTTTCGCCGCCTGTGGAGCGGCCATCCGCTCATCCGGGTCCCGGCGGTCTACCCGGAGCACACGACCCGGCGCGTGCTGACGCAGGACTACGTGCGCGGGTTCGGCTTCTACGACTTCGTCCGCGAGGCCGACGAGCGCGAGAAGCGGATCGCCTCGGCCGCGATCGCCGACTTCGTCTTCGACTCGATGTTCTGCCACCTCGTCTACAACGGCGATCCGCACCCGGGCAACTACCTCTTCCACGAGGACGGGGCGGTCACGTTCATCGATTTCGGCTGCGTGAAGCGGTTCCCGGTCGAGTCGATGGAGCGGCTCATGCGGTTCTTCCGCGCCATCATCGAGGAGGACCGACCCACCTTCGACGAGCACGTCATCCCGCTCGGCCTGGTCCGCGCCGGTCGCGACTGGGACCGCGACATGATCTGGGCCCACTGGCGCTACCACCTCGAGCCGTACTGGTTCGGCGACTTCGCCTTCACCGAGGACTACCTGGCGCGCGGACGCGAGCTGATGAGCCCGCGCAACACCAGGGGCATGAACCTGCCGCCCGACCTGCTCTTCTTCACCCGCATCACGTTCGGCCTCAACGCGATCGCCCAGCAGCTCGGCCACCGCGGCAACCTGCACCAGGCCGCCCGCCGCCACTTCTACAGCGACGACGGCAACCCGTCGGCGCTCGGCCTGGTCGGCGTCACCGTGCCGGACTACTTCCGCCGCCTGCCCCACCTGCACGGCCCCGGCGAGGTGGTCGCGCGAGTCGAGTCGACCGGCGACCTTCCGAGCTGGCCGACGGCGTAGCGCCGGGCTCGCCGCGGCGACCTCACGAGCCGCGCGTCACCTGGTCGGCGCTGGCGTCGAGCTCGAAGTGGATCATGAGCTCGTCGGTGCTGGGCAGCCCGCGGTTGCCGGTCCGGACCCGCCAGCCCGGCGCGGCAGCCAGCTCGCGCAGCACCGCGGCCGCGACCCGACGCTGCACGTCGCGGAACAGGCTCTCGCGCCACACCAGCCCGTCGAGCTCCCCGTCGTAGTCGGCGTCGAACTCGGCGCTCGCCTCGATGCGGATGGTCCAGCTCGCTTCCTCGCGGTGTCGCATGCGCCCATCATGCACCACGCCACCCGCGGCGCCTCGTCGACCGGCGCCGCTACGGCGCGGCGCTGGCGTATCGCTTGCGCCAGCGTCCCCACCGTCTGGCCGCGGCGCGCTCGCTGTGCACCGTCATCCGGCGCAGCGCGCGAAGCGTGCCGCGAAACCGGTTCTCGTCGACCAGACCGGGGACGCCGCCGACCGTCGACTGCCGGGAGAACTGGTGAAACGTCCACCGCCGCCACCCGGCCGGCGTGCTCGGGCACTCGACGTCGTGGTGAGCGACCCACAGCGGATGCGATCGAAACCGCCGCGAGTTGCCGGCCAGCGCCATCCACCCGAGCGCGCTGGTGTACACCACCGGCCGCACCCCGGTCGCCGCCCGGACCCGCGCCACCCACTGGCCGACCCGGCGGACCAGCTCGCGCGACGCCAGCCCGCCCGACACCTCCACGTCGATGGCGGGCGGCAGATCGCCGGCGCGGAGCGGCCCCATGCTGGCCAGCAGGAGGTCCGCCTGCACCTCCGCGTCCTCCTCGGGCCGGAAGTACTGGTACGCCCCGCGAACCACACCCGCCGAGCGAGCCCCCGCCCAGTTGCGAGCAAACATCCCGTCCAGGATCGTCGACCCATCCGAGACCCGGATGTAAGCAAACCGAACCCCGACCGCCCGCACCGCCTGCCAGTCCACCTCCCCCTGCCACTTCGACACATCGATCCCGCGAACCGCCGACCGCCCCCCGCACCGAACCCGCTGCCCCTGCCCCGCCCGCGCCAGCGTCGCCCCCATCACCATCGTCGCCGCACCGACGAGCAACGCAGCCACGACCCGCACCGATCCATGATGCCGGTCCCGCCGCCCCCTCGCAACGGAACCATGAGGCCCCTCTCGACCCGCTCCTGCGGAGCCAGTCAACGTCAGTGATCCCAGCAGGACTCGAACCTGCGGCCTACGGTTTAGGAAACCGTCGCTCTATCCACCTGAGCTATGGGACCTTGGCCGATCCGGCGGCGCGGCGAAGGATAGGTGCATGCGGGTGGCGTCGCAAGGGCGACAGACATGGCGACGGTGAGCGAGATGGCTTGATCGGACGGGGTCAGCTGGACACACTGCCGGGCATGACGATTCGAGCGAACTGGTGGAGCACTGTTGGGCTGCTGGTGGCGGTCGCGGCCGCCGGGGCCCCTGGATGCAAGAAGCAGAAGAAGGCGGAGGAGCCGCCTCCGGCTGCAGAGCCGGCCGCGCAGACGCCGCCGGCCGAGACGCCGCCCGCGGAGACGCCGCCCGCGACGCCGCCCGCCACGACCAGCGGCGATCAGCCGGCCACGACCAGCGGCGATCAGCCGGCTGCTGGCGGTGGGTCCGGGGTCGCGGAGATGAAGCCCGCCTCCAAGAGCAAGGTGTCGGGCACCGTCACCTTCACCGAGAAGGACGGCAAGGTCGAGGTCGCGGTCGATCTCAAGGGGCTGAAGCCGGGCGAGCACGGCTTCCACATCCACGAGAAGGGCGACTGCAGCTCGCCGGACGCGAAGAGCGCCGGCGATCACTTCAACCCGGACAAGAAGGACCACGGGGCGCCGGATGCGCCGGTCCATCACGCCGGTGACCTCGGCAACCTCACGGTCGACAAGGACGGCAACGTCAAGACCACGACCACGGTCGACTTCCTCACCCTCGGGGACGGCCCCAACTCGGCCATCGGCAAGGCGGTCATCGTCCACGAGAAGCAGGACGACCTGAAGAGCCAGCCGGCCGGCAACGCGGGCGCGCGGGTGGCCTGCGGCGTCGTCGAGAAGAAGTAGCTCCGCTCCGCTGCCCGCGCCGGCTCACGGCGCGGGCGCCCTCACTCCTTCTTCTTGGCCTCCTGCACGCAGGCCTGCAGCTCGTCGCAGGTGCCGGCCTCGGTCACGCAGCGCTGGACCACGCGCACCTGGCGCGGCGAGAGGCTGCTCTTGGCCCCATCGGCCTCGCACTCGTCGCGCAGCCGCGGTGCGGTCTCCTCGACGTCGAGCTTGGCGACCTCCTCGGGGCTCATGCTGGCCCTGGCCGACTCGACCGCGCAGTCGACCAGCCGGTCGCACAGCGCCTCGACCGCCGAGTCCTGCGCCGCGCGCAGCTTGCGCTCGGCGTCGCCCGCGCCACCGCCCTGCCCCGCCGGAGCCGCGGCCGGCGGGCTCGCGGCCGGCGCGGTCGGCTGCGCCGCCTCGCCGCCGCCGCCGGAGCACGCGCCCAGGCACAGCACCATCATCACCGCGGACAGAGGACCGGATCGCTCGAAGCGCATGCGCGAAGCGTAACCGGTCAGTACGAGAGGAGCGCCTCGACCGGGCGCTGACCCAGTCGCTCCCGCCCGCGCAGGAAGGCGAGCTCGATGACGAACGCGCAGCAGGCCACCACGCCGCGCTGCATCTCGACCAGGCCGGCGGCGGCCGCCGCGGTCCCGCCGGTGGCGATGAGATCGTCCACCACCGCGTACGCCACGCCGGGCTGGATCGCGTCCACGTGGATCTCGACCCGGTCGCTGCCGTACTCGAGCTCGTACGACATGCTCACCGTCTCGTACGGCAGCTTGCCCGGCTTGCGGACCAGCTGGAGCGGCAGGCCGAGCCGGGCGGCCAGCGCCGCGCCGAACAGGAACCCGCGCGACTCGATCGCGACGATCGCCTGGCCGCCGTGCGCCTGGACGCGCTCGCCGAGCAGCTCGACCGCGGTCTGGAACGCGCGCGGGTGGGCCAGGAGCGGCGTGATGTCCTTGAACAGGATGCCCGGCCGGGGGAAGTCGGGCACGTCGCGGATGACCGCCTTCAGCTGGTCGGCGGACAGGAGCGGGGTCGTCACGCCGTCATGGTCGCTCAGTTGCCGCTGGGAGCCAAGCGCTCGCCATAGTCGCCCATGAACGCCACGAAGCGGACCGGGCCGAAGCTGGCCCGCGTGAAGCCGTCGCCGTGTCGGATCAGGCGGACCAGCTCCTGCCCGCGCGGCTCGCCGAGCGGAATCACCATGCGCCCACCGTCGGCCAGCTGCGCCGCCAGCGGGACCGGGACCTCCCGGGCCGCCGCCGCGACCAGGATCGCGTCGTAGGGCCCGTGCTCGGCCCAGCCGTAGCCGCCGTCGCCTACCCGCACGGCCACGTCCTCGAGCCCGAGCTCGTCCAGGTTGCGGCGAGCCAGCTCGGCCAGCTCGCGCCGGATCTCCACCCCGCGCACCGAGTGAGACAGCTTGGCCAGCACCGCAGCCTGGTATCCCGACCCGGTGCCGATGTCGAGCACGCGGTCGGTGGGGCGGATCTCGGCCAGCTCGGCCATGCGAGCCACCACGTACGGCTGCGAGATGGTCTGCCCGGCCCCGATCGGCAGCGGCTGATCGGCGTACGCCTCGAGGTTCTGCTCCCGGGTGACGAACTGCTCGCGCGGCACCGCCGCCATCGCGGCCAGGACGCGCGCGTCCTGGATCCCGCGCGCGCGCAGCTGGCGCGTGACCATGTCCAGCCGGCGCCGGCTGTGGCTCATGGCGCGCGCTCGAAGCCGCCCTCGAGCGGCCACTGGGGCGCGCCGGCGCCGAGCAGCGACTCGGCGGTGAGATCGAGGTGGAGCGGCGTCACCGACGACAGCCCGGCCGCCACCGCCTCGCAGTCGGAGCCGGCCACGTCCTCCATGCCGGCCTCGCCCCCGCCGATCCAGTAGTACGCCCGGCCGCGCGGGTCGCTCCGCTCCTGCACGTCGTCGCGGTACACGCGCCGGCCCAGGCGGGTCATGCGATAGCGGCGATCGTCGCCGGCCGGCACGTTGATGTTGAGCACCGTGCCGCGCGCCAGCGGCCGCTCGATGAGCTCGCGCCCGATCGACACGGCCAGCCCGACCGCCTTGTCGATGCACTCCGGTGCGCCCGGGGCGAGCGAGATCGCCATCGCCTGCGCGCCGCGCAGGCCGCCCTCGATCGCCGCGCCGACGGTGCCGGAGTAGAAGACGTCGTTGCCCAGGTTGAAGCCGTCGTTGATCCCGGACACGACCAGCGTCGGCGGGCGCGGGCAGAGGCGCATCATGCCCAGGTAGACGCAATCGACCGGGCTGCCGCTGGCGCAGAAGCGGCCCTCCCGGTGTGACCGCACCCGCAGCGGCTTGTGCAGGGTTAGCGTGTGCGACATCGCCGAGCGCTGCCGCTCCGGCGCCACCACCATCACCTCGGCCGTCGTCTCCCGCTCGAACGCATCGGCGAGCGCGGCCAGGTACGGCGAGTCGATGCCGTCGTCGTTGGAGAGGAGGAGGAGAGGTCGCATGGGACAAACCGCCAAGACGCCAAGGACGCCAGACCGAGTGCAATCCCAGTTTGGCGGCCCTGGCGCTTTGGCGGTTCGAACAAAGTCGGTCGGGGCGACTGGATTCGAACCAGCGACCCCTAGACCCCCAGTCTAGTGCGCTACCAGGCTGCGCTACGCCCCGGGACCGAGCGGCGTTGGTACCTCAGTCCTGGACGAGCCGCAATAGTTCTTCAGCTTCCTTTCGCACCCGCTCGAGCACCGCGCGGGTGCGTGCCGGGACCTCGCCAGAGGGTCCTCCGAGCCGCAGCCGACGGCGCGCGCCGCTGATGGTGTAGCCCTCTTCGTAGAGAAGATCGCGGATCCGAAGAACCAAGCTCACGTCGCGTCGCGAGTACACCCGCTGGCTCGTGCGCGTCTTGCTCGGACGCAACTTGCCGAACTCCGTCTCCCAGAATCGAAGCACGTACGGCTCGACCTGGGCGATCTCGGCGACCTCACCGATGCGGAAATACTCCTTGTCGGGAATTCGAGGATCGCTCGTGGCCGGATCGCGCATCCCGCGTCCCTTCCCTCACCCTCGAGATCGCGGGTCTACGGGATCGGCTGCCCGTTCAGCGCGTTCTTCAGGACCTGGCTCGGCTTGAAGGTCAGAACTCGCCGCGCGGAAATCGTAATCTCTTCCCCCGTCTGCGGATTGCGACCAATGCGCGCCTTCTTCTCGCGGACGACGAAGTTACCGAAACCCGAGATCTTGATCTTCTCACCGCTCTCGAGGGTCTCCTTGATGCAGTTGAAGACTGTCTCGACGATCTCGGCGGCTTCCTTCTTCGAGAAGCCGCCGACCTTCTCGTACACGGCCTCGATGATGTCGGCCTTGGTCATCTTCGCCATCCTCCATGACTCCCCGCAGTGAGTTGGACGGTCTCTACTTTACCCCGAGATTGCCATAGTTTGGCTCGGGGAGGGGAAGCCCCTGGGCTCCATTCGAGGCCTATCGCCGCGTGGCCGCAAGTTTTTCGACCAGGTGGGACACGAGCGCCTCGTGCCGCTGGTCGACCTCTCCATCGGTGAGAGTTCTCTCGGAAGAACGGTAGGTTATCGACCAGAGGAGGCCCTTCTTTCCGGCCGGAACTCGCTCTGGATCTCGGTACTCCTCCAGGACGCGGACCTGCTCGATCAGAGAATCGGCTCGCTCGGCGATGAGATCCCCCACCCGCGCCGCCGGGATCTCCGCAGCCACGAACAGGGACACATCGCGCGTGACGGCCGGGAAGCGAGGCACCGCGCGCATCTGGCGCGGCGACGGCCGCGGCAGGCGATCGAGATCGAGATCGAAGACGAAGCAAGGTGGCTCGATCTCGAAGGCACTCGCCACCGACGGGATGACCTGGCCGACCTCGCCGAGCAACTCACCCTCGGGGGACACGACCCGCGCCGCCACGCCGGGATGTAGATACGCGATGTCAGGCGCTGGCTCGAAGCGAAGTCCGCGGGACCACGTGCCCGACTGATCCCCGGCGGCGAGCTCGGCGACGGTCCGTTCGACCGCGCCCTTGGCGTCGTAGAAGTCGACCTCGGGCCCGGCCGCGAGCCAGCCGGGCCGGTGACCGCACACGATGCCTGCCACCCGCTGCCGCTCGTCCGGCAGCGCGCCGTCGTCGCCCGGCGCGAACACGCTTCCTATCTCGAACAGCCACACGTCGGCGATGTCGTGCTTGAGGTTACGAGCCAGCGCGGCGAGTAGGTTGGAAAGGAGCGTGGTCCGCATGACCGACTGCTCGGCCGACATCGGATTGCGCAGCGCCACCATGCGCAGGCGTGGGTCACCGTCGGCGAGGCGAAGCGCGCGGATGCGCGTCGGCGAGGTGAACCCGAAGGTGATCGCCTCGTTCCAGCCGAGCCCGGTCATGACGCGGCGGATGGCCGCGGGCCGCCCGTCGCTCTCGCCCGACGGTGGCGCGGCCAGCGGCGGCAGCGTTGCCGGCAGCTGGTCGTAGCCGCGCAGCCGCAGCACCTCCTCGATGAGATCCACCTCGCGGCTGAGGTCGGGTCGGAAGCTGGGCGCGACCACCCGCAGCTCGTCGCCATCACTCCCGTCGGGCTCGACCTCGAGCCCGAGCCGCCGGAGCGCGGCCGCCGCCTCGTCACGGTGAATCGCGAACCCGGCCAGCGCCGAGGCCCGACTGGCGCGCAACCGGATCGACCCGCCCGACGGTGGTCGCGGATACGCGTCGATCACGCCGTTCGCCACGCGACCGCCGCTCAGCTCGGCCATGAGCCGCGCGGCGCGGCGCGAGGCCCGGTCGGCGCCCTCGGCGTCGACGCCGCGCTCGAACCGCTGGGCCGCCTCGGAGTGGAGGCCGAGCCGGCGCGCGGTGCGGCGCACCGAGCGCGGATCGAACGCGGCCGCCTCCAGCAGCACCCGGCTGGTGTCATCGGCGACCTCGCTGTCCTGGCCGCCCATGACGCCGGCCAACCCGATCGGCCGGCGTGCGTCGCAGATGAGCAGATCGCCCGGCTCGAGCGCGCGGTCCTGCCCGTCGAGGGTGGTCATGCGCTCGCCGGCGCGCGCCCGCCGCACCCGGATGTGCCCCTCGGCCACCCCGCGGTGATCGAACGCGTGCAGCGGGTGGCCCAGCTCGAACAGGACGTAGTTGGTGACGTCGACCAGGTTGCTGATCGGTCGCACCCCCACCGCCTGCAGCCGCCGGCGCAGCCAGCCCGGCGACGGGCCGACCTTCACGCCATCGATGACGCGGGCGACGTAGCGGGGGCAACCGACCGGATCGTCGATGTCGACCGCGGCCAGGCCCGCCGCGTCGAGCCCAGGGTCGGTCACCGGCGAGAGGTCGATCGCGCCGGAGGTGAGCCGGCCGCCGACCAGCGCCACCAGCTCGCGCGCCAGCCCGAGGTGACCGAGCGTGTCCGGCCGGTTGGCCGGCGCCGAGATCTCGAGGATCGCGTCGGTGAGGTGAAGCGCGTCCTGCGCGCTCGCGCCGGGCGGCCCGGCCGCCTCGGCTCCGACCAGCACCGCGATGCCACCGGAGTCGTCGCCGATGCCGAGCTCCTTCTCGGAGCAGAGCATGCCGGCCGACTCGACCCCCTTCAGCGGCCGCACGCCGATCTCGAGCCCGCCTGGCAGCCGCGCGCCCGGCCTGGCCCAGAGGACTCGCCCACCCGGCCGCGGCACGTTGGGCGCGCCGCACACCACGCGGGTGATGGGCCCGCCGGCCTGGTCGATGACATCGACGACGGTCAGCCGGTCGGCGCGCGGATGACGCTCGGCCGCGACCACCTCGGCCACCACCACGCCGGAGAAGCCGCCGCCGAGGCGCTCGATCGCCTCGACCTCGAGGCCGGCTCCGGTCAGGAGCGCGGCCCCCTCGTCGGCGCCGACCTCGCGGTCCAGCTCACAGAGCTCGAGCAGCCATGACCAGAGCGCGCGCATCGGCCGTCAGAACTGCGCCAGGAAGCGCAGGTCCCCCTCGTAGAAGTGCTTGATGTCGCCGACCCCATGGACCAGCATCGCGACCCGCTCGAGGCCCATGCCGAAGGCGAAGCCGGTGTAGCGCTCGGCGTCGTAGCCGACGTGGCCGAACACCTCCGGGTCGACCATGCCGGACCCGGCGATCTCGACCCAGCCGGTCCCCTTGCACACCCGGCAGCTCGAGCCCGCCCCGCCGCAGAACGAGCACTGCATGTCGACCTCCGCGCCCGGCTCGACGAACGGGAAATAGCTGGGCCGGAAGCGGATGTCGAGGCCGCCGCCGAACGTGCGGCGCACGAAGTGGAGCATGACGCCCTTGAGATCCGAGAAGCGCACGCCCTCGTCGACCAGCAGGCCCTCGATCTGCATGAACATCGGGCTGTGGGTCGCGTCGTCGTCGCGGCGATAGACCACGCCCGGCGCGACGATGCGCACCGGCGGCGGCCGCGACTGCATCACCCGGATCTGCACCGGACTGGTGTGTGGGCGCAGGACCACGTCGTCCGAGACGTAGAAGGTGTCCTGCATGTCGCGGGCGGGATGATCCTTGGGGATCGCCAGCGCCTCGAAGCAGTGGAAGTCGGTGTCGATCTGCGGCCCCTCGGCCACCTCGAAGCCGAGCTCGCCGAACACGTCGACCGCGTGCTGGCGGATCTGAGTCAGGAGGTGCAGGCGCCCGACCGAGGGCGCCCGTCCGGGCAGGGTCACGTCGATCGACCGGCCCAGGTCGGCCGTGGCGCTGGCGTTCTCCAGCTCGCCCAGCCGGCGCGCGACCTCTCCCTCGATCGACTCCTTGATCCGGTTGAAGACCGCGCCCAGCTCGCGGCGCGCCTCCGGCGGGACCGCACCCATCTGCTTCATCAGAAGCGACACGCTCCCCTTCTTGCCCAGGAAGCGCGCCTGCAGGGCGCGGATGTCCTGCTCGGTGGCGCAGCCTCCGGCGGTGCGCGCGAACTCGGCGCCGAGCGCCTCGAGCTCTTTCACCAGGTCGGAGGTGGCCACCGGAGCGGTCGTGGCAGCGCCCAGTCGCTCAGGCGACGGCGCTGGAGACGATGGCCTGGAACGTCGCTGGATCGCTGATCGCGATCTCGGCCAGCATCTTGCGGTTGAGCTCGATGTCGCTCTTCTTGAGCGCGCCGATCAGCTTGGAGTAGCTGTGACCGAGCGGGCGAACAGCGGCGTTGATCCTGACCACCCAGAGCCGCCGGAAGTCGCGCTTTCGCTTCTTCCGGTTGCGGTACATGTGCATCCACGCGTGCTGGAGCGTCTCCATCGCGATCGCGTGGCACGAGTGGCGCTTGCCGCGATAGCCCGAGGCCGCCTTCAGGACTCTGTTGCGGCGGCGGCGGGCCTTGAAACCTCGTTTGGCGCGGGGCATCTCTGTCTCTCTTCCTTACCTGGCTCTGCTGCGTACTGCTGGCTGGCGCGGTTCAGGCGTAGGGCAGCATGGCGCGGATCTGGTGCTCCTGCGTCTCGTGCACCATCGCGGTCCCGCGCAGCTGACGCTTCCGCTTCTGCGACTTCTTGGTGAGGATGTGTCGCTTGCCCTGCTGGGAGCGCTTGAACCTGCCGGTCGCGGTGGCGCGGAACCGCTTCTTGGCCGCGGACTTGGTTTTCATCTTCGGCATGAGGGCGTGTATCTTCCAGAGGGCAAGAAAAAAAGCAAGGGGTTACTCGAGACTCTCGGGCGGTGGCGTCGGCGCCTGATCGCCCATCCCCGGAGCCGCCGGCTGGACCGGTCCCGTGCCGGGCATCCCCGGCCCCGTCGCGGTCGGCGGCTTGACCCGGCGGACCAGGCCAGCGCGCGGTCCCAGGATCATCATCATGCGCTTGCCCTCGAGGCTGGGCCTCACCTCGACCGAGGCGATGTCCTGGGTCGCGTCCACGACGCGGTTGAGGACGGCCACCCCTGTCTCGGGGTGCACGATCTCGCGACCGCGGAACACGATGACCAGGCGGCACTTGTTCCCCTCCTCCAGGAACCGGCGCACGTGCTTCACCTTGAAGTCCATGTCGTGCTGCTCGGTCTTGGGGCGGAACTTGATCTCCTTCAGCTCCATGGAGGAGGCGTGCTTGCGGGCCTGCTTCTGCTTCTTCGACTGCTCGTACTTGAAGCGCCCGTAGTCCATGATCCGGCAGACCGGCGGGCTCGAACGCGCCGCGATCTCGACCAGATCGAGCCCCTTCTCCTCGGCCAGGCGCAGCGCCTCGTCACGCGTCAGGATCCCGAGCTGGGTCCCGTCGTCCAGGACGACGCGCACCTCCGGGACGCGGATCCGATGATTGACGCGGTACTGGTCGCGCGGACGGCGATCCCTGTCTCCCCCCTTGGGGCCTCCTCCTGGCGGTGGTGGGCGAATGGCAGCTTCCTCCTGAATCAGTGGACGGACGGCGAACGCAGAGCTCCGCCGTGCGACGCTCGGACTGACTGTCCGGGCCGCCTCGGCGGAGTTGCCACGCGCTCAAGAGACATCGCCAGCTTCGAGCGCACGAGGCGCCACGAGCGGGGCAATGTCGTCGACGCGTACGGCAGTGGTATTGCTCGTAGGTGCGGGCAGGATTGAACTGCCGACCCCTACCGTGTCAAGGTAGTGCTCTCCCACTGAGCTACGCACCTTCGGGGATCCGCATGAGAGCGGATTTCTTATTCCGCGGCGCGGTCCCTGTCAAGCGGCTGACCCCCCTTCCCCGACCGGACCTCGGCGCGCCCGGAGTCATCCTGGGGGCATCGCGGGGTCCCGCCCGCGTAGAATCCGCCCCTCATGTACCTCCTCGGGTTCGCGCTGCGCGGGCCGTGGGTGACCCTGCTGGTCGCGGGTCACCTCCTGGTCTGGCTCGGCGGCTGGCTGGCGCTCCTCGCCACCGGCCGGGGCAAGCCGCGCCGGCAGGCCTGGTTCGCCTCCCGGCTGTGCGCCCTCATCCGCGGGCTCGGCGCCACCTACGTGAAGGTCGGGCAGATCATGAGCACGCGCCCGGATCTGCTGCCGCCCCACATCGTGCGCGAGCTCGAGACCCTGCAGGACGACGTCGGCGGGTTCGCCTATCGCGGCGTCGCGCGCACGTTCCGCGAGGACTTCGGGCGGCCGCCCGAGGAGGTGTTCGCCCGCTTCGAGCGCGCCCCGATCGCGAGCGCGTCGGTGGCCCAGGTTCACCGCGCGGTCCTGGCCGACGGGCGCGAGGTCGCGGTGAAGGTGCGGCGACCGCGCGTCGAGCAGATCGTCTCGTTCGATCTCGCGGTGATGCGCCTGTTCGCACGCGCGGTCGCGCTGGTCCCGTCGTTCCGGCTGCTGGCGCCCGTCGAGAGCGTGGACGAGTTCGGGCACGCCATCCGGACCCAGATCGACCTCCGGGTCGAGGCCGACAACAACCGCCGCTTCCGCGCCAACTTCGCCGGCGACGACGACGTGGAGCTGCCCGAGCTCCACCCGGCGCTGTGCTCGAGCCGGGTCCTGACCATGAGCTTCGTGCGGGGGGTGAAGCTCTCCGAGCACCGCAAGGTCGGCGCCGACCCGACCCGGCTGGCCCGGATCGGGTTCCGCCTGCTGCTCCGGATGGTGTTCGAGCACGGCTTCGTCCACGCCGACCTCCACCCGGGCAACATCCTGGTCACGCCGCGCGGCACGGTCGCGCTGCTCGACCTGGGCCTGACCGCCGAGCTGGACGAGCACCACCGGCGCATCTTCGCGCTCTACTTCGCCGCGTGGGCCCAGGGAGACGGCGCGACCATGGCGCGCCTCATGGCCGAGTTCTCGCCCAGCGCCGCGGTGGCCGACTACCCGAGCTATCAGGCGGACATCGAGAGCTTCGTGGCCCGCTACCACGGCAAGGCGCTGGGCGAGGTCGCGGTCTCCCAGGTGGTGTTCGACATGATGGGGATCCTCCGCCGCCACCGGGTCCGGGTGAACGCCACGTTCACGATGGTCAACATCGCGATCGCGGTCACGGAAGGGATCGGCAAGCAGCTCGACCCGCGGCTCGACCTGCTCCACGAGGCGCTCCCGTTCTTCGCCCGGCTCCAGGCCGAGGCCCGACTTTGACCCAGGCATCCCTCGGGCCCACCACGGGGTCGTGGTAATCGGATCATGGACCGTGACGGTGCGAGTTGCCGACCCGGTCACGAGCTGTCTAAAGTAGAGCAGTTAGACTCGATTCCGCGCTCACCGTTCGGCAGTCGAACGCCGGCCGGGAGCCTGACATCTCTGTCAGCGGGGTTCCGGAAGCGAGACCGGTGTTGACCACAGGCATCCGCCAGATACTCGACAAGTACGAGTTGCTCGAGAAGGTCGGCCAGGGCGGCATGGCGATCGTCTATCGCGGGCTCGACACGTCGTTGCGCCGGCAGGTGGCGGTCAAGGTCCTTCACCGTCACCTGGCCGACCACAAGGAAGCGCGCGATCGCTTCGAGCGCGAGGCGCAGGCGGTGGCGAAGCTGCGCCACGAGAACATCCTCGAGATCTTCGACTTCTCCGGCGTCGAGTCGGAGGAGAGCTACATCGTCACCGAGTTCATCGACGGCCAGACGCTGAAGCAGTTCACGACCGAGCACCAGATCCGCTACCCGGAGGTGGGCGCGATGATCACGGTGCAGGTCTGCCGCGCGCTCAGCCACGCGCACTCGCTGGGTGTGCTGCACCGCGACGTCAAGCCGGAGAACATCATGATCCGGAACGACGGCGTGGTGAAGCTGACCGACTTCGGCATCGCGCAGATGCTCGATCATCACCGGCTGACCGTGACCGGACAGCTGCTCGGCTCGCCAGCGTACATGTCACCCGAGCACGTCGAGGGTGGCAAGCTCGACTTCCGCACCGACGTGTTCGCCGCCGGCATCGTGCTCTACCAGCTCGCCACCGGCGAGCTCCCGTTCCGCGGCAAGAACCCGCACGAGATCCTGAAGCGCATCGCCGAGTGCAGCTACACCGATCCGCGCCAGATGAGCCCGCTCATCGGCAACGAGCTCGGCGGCATCATCCGCAAGGCGCTCGCCCACGACAAGGACGCGCGCTACGCCGACGTGTCGCAGATGGTGGCCGCGCTCGAGGGCTACCTCACCGCCAGCGGGCTGGGCCCGGCCCGCGACGAGCTGGCCCGCTTCTTCGCCGCGCCGGTGTCGTACGAGATGGCGCTGCGGCCGCGCCTGGTCGCCGCGCTCGGCAAGCGCGGCCTGGCTCGCCTGGCCGAGGACCGCAACGGCGCGCTCGAGATCTTCAACCGGGTCCTGACCATGGATCCGGACAACGTCGAGGTGCTGCGCGCGATCGACCGGCTGTCGCGCCAGCGGCGCTGGGTGCGCGGTGCGACGATCGGCGTGGGGCTGCTGGTGGTCGCGGTGGGCGGCTTCTTCCTGCGCGAGAACCTGCGCGCCGGCGCGATCGGCGGCACCGCGGTCAGCAAGGCGGAGGCGCGGCCGGGCGCGCCGGTCCGGCGCGGCGCGGCGGCGGGCGGGGACATCGCGGGCGGGGTGACGGCGCCGGGAGCGCAGGGGCCGGTCGCCCGCACCGAGGCGCCGGCCGCGCGGACCGGCCGAGACCGCGCGCCCGATGGCAAGCGGCCGGCCAGCGGCGCCGACCAGCCCCGCCGGGCCGAGGCGGCCGGGGCTCATCCGCGCGCCGACGCCGGCGCCGGCGCGGCGGAGAAGCCGGACAAGGACGAGCGCAGCTTCGCGCTCAGCGTCTACCCGCACGACGCCGAGTACCGGCTCGGCGACGGCGCGTGGCGCAAGATCAGCGGCCGCACCGCCGCGGTCGAGGTCGGCCCGGGCGAGGCCCGGTTGACCGTGCGCAAGCGGCCGTGCTGCGACGAGCGCGAGCAGGTCATCGCGGCTGACCAGCCGGGCGGACCGATCCAGGTCGAGCTGCCGTTCATGCCCGGCGCGGTGCGCGCGCGGTGCAAGGCGCGCGGGGTGACCGTGCAGGTCGACGGGCAGAGCGCCAACCTCGGCCACTGGCGCAACGTCATCGTGGACGGCACCACCGGCAGCAAGGAGGTCACGATCACCTTCGTCGGTGCGACGCCGGATCAGATCGACGACCAGACCGTCGTCATCGAGGCGGGCGTGAGCAAGGAAGTGGTGTGCCGGCTCTGATCCGGCTGCTCGTGTTCCTCGCAGCTCTCGGCGCGCTCTCCCCCCGGCCCGCCGATGCGTCCCCGTCCAAGGAGTTCGTCGAGGCGCGCACGGTGTTCCGGGCCGGGCAGTACTCGGAGGCGATCGCGCTGTTCAACGGGCTGCTCTACCCGACCAGCCAGCTGTCCGACCAGCAGGAGCTGGCCGACGCGCACCTGCTCCTGGCGGTCTGCTACTACGAGACCGGCAAGCGCGAGTTCGCGGTGCGCGAGTTCGAGGAGGCGCTCGCGCTCCGGCCCGACCTCCACATCGAGGCGTTCGGGTTCTCGCGCCCGGCCACCGAGTTCCTCGGCAATCGCAAGCAGGAGATCGAGCGGCGCGCGCAAGCGGCGGCCGAGCGGCTGCGCATGGCGCGCGAGCGGCAGCGGCTGATCGCGGCGGTCAACCGGCTGAAGGTCAAGGAGCGGCCCAACATCCTGCTCAACCTGGTCCCGTTCGGGGTCGGGCAGTTCCAGAACGGCGAGAGCGGGCGGGCGCTGTTCTTCGGCCTGACCGAGGTGGTGCTGGGCGGCGCGTCGTTCGCGATGTGGGCCTACCAGCTGCGCTACGCCAACGGGCTGGTCCCGCCCGACGAGGTCGACACGGTGCGCACTGTCCAGGTTCTCCAGGTCACCACCGGCACCCTGTGCATCGGCGTCATGAGCTGGGGGATCATCGACGCGTTCCTGCGCTACAAGGGGGCGCGGTTCCGCGCGCTCACCCCCGAGGAGAAGAGGGAGTACATGAAGCAGGTCGGGGCCGAACCGCCGGCCAGGAGCTCCTTTCGCCTCACCCCCACCATCTCGCCCGACGCCGCCGGCGCGGCGCTGTCATGGGAGTTCTGAATGCCCTCGCTTCGCGTGCAGATCCCGGGGAGTGGCGCGACGGTCTTCCACCTGTACAAGAAGATCACCTCGCTCGGCTCCTCGCCCGAGTGCGACGTCACCCTGCCCGACCCGCTGGTCCCGGACAGCTTCGCCCACATCCACTTCGACGGGCAGGTCTACACCATCGCGACCGCGTCGCGGCGGCACGAGGTCTCGATCAACGGCAAGCGGCGCAAGAAGCACCGGCTGTCCCACGACGACAAGATCATCATCGGCGCGATCGAGATGCGGTTCTCGCTCATGGACGAGGCCCCGCCGATCGAGGACGAGGCGGCCGAGACCGTCGCCGACCTGGACGCCTACCAGAAGCTGTACGACTTCTCCGCGCGGCTGCTGCAGAAGCACGACCTGGGTGAGCTGCTCCACGCGCTCATGGACGCGGTGGTCGAGATCACCGGGGCGGACAAGGGCTTCCTCATCCTCATGGAGGGGGACAACGTCGACGTGAAGGTGGCGCGCAACCTGAAACGCGAGAACATCGCCGACGCGCTCAGCCAGCTCAGCGACTCGATCATCGCGAAGGTGATCGAGACCCACCGCCCGGTGGTCATCTCCGACGCGATGAACGACGACGAGTTCTCCAGCTCGCAGTCGATCATCAAGCTGCGCCTGACCTCGGTCATCTGCGTGCCGCTGCTCGAGCGCGGCAAGCTCATCGGCCTCATCTACGTCGGCAACGACTCGGTGGTCGACCTGTTCCAGATCGAGACGATGCAGGTCCTGACCGTGTTCTCCGCCCAGGCGTCGCTCATCATCTCCAACGCCATGCTGCTCGACGAGCTGAAGGTCGACAACCAGCAGCTCAGCCGGCGGCTGGAGGACCTCCACTTCGGCGAGATCGTCGGGACCAGCCGGCCGATGCAGGAGGTGTTCCGCAAGGTCGAGAAGGTGGCGACGACCGACATCTCGGTCCTCATCACCGGCGAGACCGGCACCGGCAAGGAGCTCATCGCCCACGAGATCCATCGGCGCTCGCCGCGGCGCGACCGCCCGTTCGTGACAATCAACTGCGGCGCCATCCCGGAGAACCTGCTCGAGAGCGAGCTGTTCGGCCACGTGAAGGGCTCGTTCACTGGCGCGGTGGCCAACAAGGCCGGCAAGTTCCAGGCGGCCGACGGCGGGACGCTGTTCCTCGACGAGATCGGCGAGATGCCGCTCAACCTTCAGGTGAAGATCCTGCGCGCGATCCAGGAGCGGGTGGTGGTGCGAGTCGGCGACACCCGCCCCGAGCAGGTCGATATCCGCATCCTGGCCGCGACCAACCGCGAGCTCGAGGAGGAGATCCGCCACGCCCGCTTCCGCGAGGACCTCTACTACCGGCTGAACGTGGTCAACCTCCACCTCCCTCCCCTGCGCGAGCGCGGCGACGACATCCCGGTCGTCGCGCGCTACCTCCTGTCGCGCTATGGAAAGGAGTACGAGAGCCGGGTGAAGGGCTTCTCGCCCAACGCGGCGGTCGCGATCCGCAAGCACGACTGGCCGGGCAACATCCGCGAGATGGAGAACCGCATCAAGAAGGCGATCGTCCTCGCCGAGGGCAACCTCATCGGGCCCGAGGACCTCGGCCTGTCGGCGGACACGCTGCCGGCCATCCTGTCGCTGGCGGCGGCCAAGGAGAAGTTCCAGCGCGACTACATCAACGAGGTGCTGACGCTCAACAACGGCAACCGCACCAAGACCGCCCGCGACCTCGGCGTGGACCCGCGGACCATCTTCCGGCACCTGGAGAAGGAGGAGCAGCCCTGATGACCAGGCCGGTCGACGGGTCGGGGCCGGCGTCCGGAAGTGTCCGGCGCGGGGAGCGGCCATGACGCCGATGTCTTGGTTCCGTGGATGCTTCACCGACCCTGCAACGCACAAGTCGGCGTCTCGATTGGGTTTGCGGCGGGTGGCACGGCTTCTGCTACCCTCTGGCAGCAGGATGTCCGGGGTGCTACTCGTGGGGGCCCTCGCCAGCCCGACTGGGCTGGGCTGCGTACTGCCGGCCGATCTGGAGCCAGCCGGCGCCGACGCGGGGGCCAGCTCGCCGCCGATCATCCTGTCGGCCACGCCCCCCGAGATCTACGCGTTTCCCGGCCCGATCGTCGTCAACCGCGAGGACAGCCAGGTGATGGTCCTCGACGCGGTCGACAACGACGTGGGCGACTCTCTCTTCGTCAAGCTGTACATCGACTACGGCCGCCCCGACGCGCAGCCGCCCTACGGCGACTGCCAGGCCGCCCCCGACGCGAGCGGATCGCGCGAGCGCACCATCCGGTGCCAGACCAACGCGCTCTGCAACCCGATCGACGACGAGGACCGCGGCAATCACGTGCTGGAGGCGATGATCGCCGACCGGCCGTTCCTGCCCGACGCCGACCCCGAGGCGTTCGGACAGCCTCCGTTCCGCGCGCTGGCGGACTGGCCCCGGGCCGGCTACTCGCTGCGCAGCTGGGTCATGCAGTGCTCGGCCAGCCAATGAGGACCGTCGCTCGCACGACGATCGGCGCGGCCGCGCTGGTGGTGCTCGGGCTGGGCGGTTGCATCAGCACCGACACGCCGGGGCCGGATCTGCCCGCGATGTGCCAGAGCTCGACCGATTGCGACAGCCCGTCCGGCGAGGTGTGCGACGAGGGCGTGTGCTGGGGCGATCCGCCGGCCCAGGCCCAGTTCGCCGCGGTGCTGGTCCCGCCGGCCGAGCGAGTCGACCTCCCGGTCGCGGTGGTGCCGATCCTCGCGATCGGCGCCGACGGCAGCATCGGCGGCCTCGCCTTCCCCGGCGCGGTCAAGGTGAGCGGCCGGGTGCTGCTGGCCTGTCCCGATGCGCCCGCGGGCCGCTATCCGTGCGGCGACGAGGGATCGGTCGCCGCGCAGATCGTCGTCGAGCGCGCGCCCGGCTTCACCGGCGGTCCGGCGTACAGCCGCTCGGTGGTGGCGATCGCCGACGTGGGCCCCGGTCAGGACGCGTTCTCGTTCCTCCTGCCGCGCGACGAGGACGCCGAGTACCGGATCACGATCGTCCCCGACGACAGCGTGGGCGGCGAGGACATCGCCCCGGGGCAGATCGCGCCGCCCCGCCAGATCGTCGTGGTGGCCGACCACGATCAGCAGGTCGAGTGGATCCTGGGCGAGCCGGCCGAGCTGAAGACCCTGACCGGCTGCGTGCAGAACGTGCTCGGCGAGGGCGAGCCGTACGCCAGCATGAAGGTGGTCGCGTACGGGCGCTGGACCCAGCTGTCGCCGCTCGAGCGGGCGTCGTCGCGCTCGGTGACCGACGCGCACGGCTGCTTCGAGCTGAGCGTGCCGCGCGACATGCTGGACGAGTTCGACATCTCGGTGACGCCGGCGCCGGGCGCGATCCTGCCGAGCATCACCCTGCGCGGCGAGTTCGTGCGTGACCCGCCCGAGGGCGCAGGCGAGGAGGCGGTCCACGCGATCGATCCCCCGATCGTCATGCCGGACGCGCCGGCGCCGATCACCTTCCGGCTGCCGGTCGAGGCCCAGGGCAGCGCCGGCGGGCAGGAGCGCGTGATCGGGGCCGACGTGCGCTTCACGACCGTGTTCACGCCGCCCAGCCTGAACGAGGACCGCAACGTCGAGATCCGGTTCGATGCGCAGGCGGTGACCGAGAGCGCCGAGCCGGACGAGGCGGGCGTCGCCACCGTCCAGCTCTACCCGGGCGGCAACAACAACCGGCGCTACCTGGTGAGCGTGGTGCCTGCGGCCGGATCGCAGTTCCAGGCCGCCTTCGACCGGGAGGTCGAGGTCGGCGCCGACGGGGCCGACCTGCTCGAGCCGCTCACGCTCGAGCGGCGCACCGCGGTGACCGGCGTGGCGGTGGCGAAGGACGGCGAGCCGGTGGCCGACGCGCCGATCGAGGCGCTGCCGTCGTCGCTCTTCCGCCAGGGGCTCGAGCTGGACGCGCTGAGGGCGGTGGTGGCGGCGCTGCCGGTCGCGACCGCGACCACCGACGCGAGCGGAAAGTTCCTCCTCTGGCTCGACCGCGAGCTGGTCGGACGCGCGGCCTCGTACGACATCGACGTGACCCCGCCGACCTACTCCGGGGCGCCGAGCTGGAGCTTCGAGGACGTCGAGATGCCGTCGTCGGCCGACCCGCTCGACCTCGGTGTGCGCGAGCTGCCCGAGGCGTCGTTCGCGCGGGCGGTGGTGCGCGATCAGAGCGGCGCGCCGGTGCCGGGGGCCGAGGTCGATCTCTACCAGCTGCCGGCGGACGACTACTGCGCGAGCCAGTCCAAGCTCGACCCGGCCAGCTGCCAGCCACCTGCCAAGCTGCGCGGCGTTTGGCGCACGGACCCCGACGGGGTGGTCCGCGTGGTCCTGCCTGACCCGTAAGCGTGCTCACCCGGCGCCTTGACGGTTGGAGGCCGGACCAGTATGGTTCCGCCACGCTAGAAGCGTCCTGTGTCCTTCGAGAGCAAGAGAACGGGCGACGTTTCCGAGTTTCGGAAATATCGACGAGCCCTGACGGCGGTGTACCTGGTGATCGCGGTCGCTGGTTTCGCGCTGATTGCCGGTTCGGTCTTCAAGGAGCTGCTCTTCCGCCGGTCGGCGGTCGAGCTATCCGTGTCGGCCATCTCGGCGGAAGATCCAGATCCGCGCGAGCTGCTGGAGTGTCACCGCCAGGTGCTCGATCTCTTGACCAAGCTGGGACACGAGACATGCGAGCTTCTCGCCCTGCCGCCGAGCGGCAGCAGGAGCGAGCTGCCCGCCCGGTGGGAGGAGTTCTCGCGCACGTGGCACGACGAGTGGGACGAGGCCAACGCGCGCTGCCGCTTCTCCGAGCTGGCGGACACCAACCTCGGAGTCGCTTATGACCGGCTTGCGCAGGTCCATAGCGATCTCCAAACCATGAGACACAAGTACCAGAGCCTCGTCGTGCGTTTCGACGACGAGCAAGCAGCCGAGCTGGCGCGGATGCGGCGCGCGCTCGACCTGTCCAGGACGGCTTTCGAGGAGGAGGCGCACAGGCCACGGCCGGCGCAGCACTCCGCCCTCGCGCGGCCCCCTGCAGGCGAGCCCACTTCGCCCACTGCACCGGATCCGGCGCGGCTGCGTTAGGACGACACAATGATCGATGACATAGGTCCTGCCGCCGAGCTGGCGGAGATGGACGCCGACCAGGGAGCACTCGCTTCCGAAGCGCTCGAGAACGACCCGCGTTCGTTCGCGGGTATGAACCTGGCGCCCGAGATCCAGCAGGCGCTGGGCGACATGGGCTACCTGACGCCGATGGACGTGCAGGTCGCGGTCTTCCAGCAGGTGATGGACGGCCACGACATCATGGTCCAGTCGCGCACCGGCAGCGGCAAGACGGCCGCCTTCGGTATCCCGATCGCGCAGCAGATCAGCTCGGAGTCGAGCGGCGCGCAGGTGCTGTGCCTGGCCCCGACCCGCGAGCTGGCCCTGCAGGTCGCCGAGGAGATGAAGCGGATCACCCGCTTCAAGTCGATCGTGGTGGTGCCGATCTACGGCGGCGCCCCGATGAAGCCCCAGATCGACGCCTTGACCGCGGGCGCGCAGATCGTGGTCGGGACGCCCGGGCGCGTGCTCGACCACATCCGGCGAAAGACGCTCAAGTGCTCCGGCATCCGCCTGCTCGTCCTCGACGAGTGCGACGAGATGCTGTCGATGGGCTTCCAGGAGGAGATCGAGAACATCCTCAGCTTCCTGCCCCCGCGCGAGGAGCGGCAGACGATGCTGTTCTCGGCGACGATCCCGGAGGCGATCGAGCGGATCGCGCGTCGCCACATGCGCGACCCGGCCAAGATCTCGCTGTCGGTCGACGGGATCGGCGTCCGCGAGATCTCGCACTACTACTACATGGTGAGCGGGTTGGCCCGCACCCGCGACCTCCTGAAGGTGCTGAAGGCGGAGCGGCCGGAGTCGGCCATCATCTTCTGCAACACGCGCGAGGACACCGCCACGGTCGCCAAGTACCTCGTGCGGCACGGCTACGACGCCGAGGCGATCTCCAGCGACCTGGTCCAGCGCGATCGCGAGCGGGTGATGAAGCGCTCGCGCGACAAGACGCTGCAGTTCCTGGTCGCGACGGATATCGCCGCGCGCGGCATCGACATCAGCGACCTCAGCCACGTCATCAACTACACGTTCCCGGAGTCGCCCGAGGTGTACGTGCACCGGACCGGGCGGACCGGGCGCGCCGGCAAGACCGGCGTCGCGGTGTCGCTGGTCGGTCCGCGCGAGATCGGGGCGTTCTACTACCTGAAGCTCATCTACAAGATCCGCCCGGAAGAGCGCGAGCTGCCGTCCGCCGAGGAGCTCTTGACCATGCAGGAAGGCGAGCAGTACGAGCGGGTGGTGCAGCTCGTGCCGGAGGCTCCCAGCCAGCAGTACCTGTCGCTGGCCCGGCGCCTGTGGCAGTCGGTCGAGGGCGAGCGGGTGGTCGGCGCGCTCCTGCAGCGGCTCCTGTCCGCCAAGGGCGACGTGACCGAGGAGCGGCCATCGGCGCGGGTCGCGGAGCCGGCAGCGGCTCCCGGAGTCGGCGCAGTCGGCGCAGTCGGCGCAGTCGGCGCGGGTGGCGAGTCGGCGCCGGCGGAGCGGTCAGAGCGGTCGGAGCGGCCGATGCGGTCGCGGGACGACTCCGACCGGCCGCGGCGGTCGCGCGACGACTCGGATCGACCGCGGCGATCGCGGGACGACACCGACCGACCGCGGCGATCGCGCGACGACACCGACCGGCCGATCCGGACCATCATCGCGGGGCCGGGCGCCGGCGAGCGAGCTCCGGTCGAGGCCGAGGCGCCGGCGGGCGATGCGCCCGAGGGTGTCGACGAGTCGGGTGAGCCGCGCAAGCGCCGGCGGCGCCGGCGCGAGCTGGACGGCGGCCCCGGCGCCGGGCGAGATCGCGAGCGCGGCGCGGGCGCGCGGACCGGCGGGCGGGATCGCGACCGCGCGCCAGGCGCGCGATCGGAGTCGCGCGAGCGTGGGCCGGCCCGGGCGGACGGAGCCGAGCGCAAGCCGGTGGTGCCCCGCCCTGCCCCGGTGGCGCGGACCAGCGACGACGGCCGCGAGTTCTGGGAGGCGTGGGCCGACGAGAAGAACACGCGGACCGGCGCGGTCGGCGAGATGACCGAGCCCCTGCCGCTCGAGGAGCTGCGCGGCGGGCTCGACGGCAGCGACGGGATGGGCGGTCACCCGGGCGAGCCGGACGGCGGCGAGTCGCCCTCGGGCGAGCGAAACGGCGGCGAGCGACATGCCGGCGAGCGACATGCCAGCGAGCGACATGCTGGCGAGCGACATGCTGGCGAGCGACATGCTGGCGAGCGACATGCCGGCGAGCGACATGCCGGCGAGCCGGGCAGCGCCGAGCTGGGCAGCGCCGAGGACGGCGAGGCCGACAACGGCTCGAGCGCGCGCCTCTACGTCAACATCGGCAAGCGCGAGGACGCGACCGCCGACGACATCCGCGAGCTGCTGTGCAGCGGTCTGGGCGATGACGCCGCGCGGGTCGGTACGGTGGCGCTCCGCAACACCCACGCGTACGTCCGGGTGCCCGAGGACATGGTCGACCGAGTGATCGACTCGACCCGCGGCAAGTTCTTCAAGGAGCGCGAGCTCCTGGTCGAGCGCGCGCGCCGGTAGGCAGCGGACCGCGGCCGTCACGCTCGTCGCTCCGCCTCGCGGCGGAGCGGCCGGCGTGGCCCGGGAGATGCACTACGGCGATCCGGCCGGTGCCCGAGGCACGGCAAGGAGAGCCGTCATGTCGATTCGCTCGGTGATCATGACCCTGGTCCTCATCACGCTGGTGGCGCTGCTGCTGGTCGGGCGGATGCGCCGACACGGGCCGCCGCGCGGGGTTCGCCGCCACCGCACCAGCTCGCTGGTCCACCGCATCGAGAAGACCGCGCGCGCCTTCGATCGGCTGGAGCGGCGCGAGCTGGGCCGGCTGTACACCGCGGGGCATCCTGCCCCGCAGGGAATTTCGCCCCGGGCCTCCTGATCCCCGTCGGGTCGGGGCTACTTCTCGGCGCGGTCGACGGCCGGTCCGGGCGTGCCCGGCTCGACCAGGGGCGCCGAGCGCAGCATCGCCGAACAGACGTGCTGCACGTAGTCGATGCGCACCGTCGGGTCGATGACGCTGGAAGGGATGCCGCCCAGGCCCTGGGCGGCCGCCGCCACCCAGAAGTCACCCTCGGGCCGGATCTGCTGGCGCAGGGCGAAGCGCATCGAGCGCAGGATCTGCTGGCGAAGCGGCTCCGACGGGCGACCGTGGTGCTGGCCGAGCAGGTAGGTGGAGATCATCGCCTCGCTGCGCGAGCCGACCGGCGTGTTGTTGGCCAGGATGAAGGGAGTGAACCCGTAGGTGCCGGCCATGTCGGGCTGGTCGGCGAAGTCGTCCTCCTGGGTCTGCTGCCGGCGCAGGAAGTCGCCGTAGCCGTCGCAGAAGTCGAGGTAGCGCGGGTCGCGCAGCGCGGGAAAGGCCGCCTCGGCGGCGATGCAGGTCCAGTGCTCCTCGCCGTAGAAGAAGCCGCCGGCGAAGAAGTCGTACCACTCGATCAGGCGATCGATCGCGCGGCGGGCGCCGTCGAGGTAGCGGGCGTCGCCGTAGACCGAGTGCATGCGGACCAGGGCGAGCGCGGCCTCGCCCGAGAAGTAGAGCAGCTGGGTGTCGAGGTCGCGCTTGCCGGCCTTGACCTCGTACAGGTGCGAGAAGGTGCCGTCCGGGTTCTGCATGAAGAGCAGCCACTCGCCCAGCTTGTGGGTGAGCTCGTCGAACCGGGTCGACTTGGTGGCGCGCTTGTACTCGCACAGCGCCACCACCGCGAGCGCGGTGGCGCCCAGGCTGGCCCGCCTGTCCTCGCGCTGGTGCACGCAGGCGAACGGCGCGCCCGACGCGGTCTTGCCGGTGCAGCCGCCCTGCTCGACCAGCTCGGCGAAGTGGCCGAACGCGCGCTCGATCGGCTCGAGCAGCCACGACTCGCCGGTCGCGCCGTAGAGCTGGGCCAGGAAGTAGGTGACGCCGGCGTGGCGCGGCAGGCTGTACGGGCGCGGCTTCTCGGGATCGCTCGACCGTCCGCTGGCCAGGTCCGCCTCGTACACGTAGCGGCCGTTCCGGGCCAGGTGGCGGACCAGGTAGTGCCCGCCCTCGAGGGCGGCGTGGCGCAGGGACGCGGCGGTGAGCGCGGGGGCGGGCGCGATGCCGCGCTCGAGCGGGACCGCCGCGTGATCCGGGCCCTCGGCGAAGGTGTCCGCGCGGAAGCGGAAGTACGAGCGGTCGATGACCGACCAGCCCTGGATGGTGATCTGCGAGCTCAGCGCGAACACCGCGTCGGCGCGCACCATGTCGAGGCCGATCTTGAGGTCCGGGATCGCGCCGATCGGCTTCTGCGAGACCAGCAGGCGGTTGCGGACCAGCTCGTCGGGCGTGAGCAGGTGCTCCTCGGGTCCGGCGGTGATCGCGCCGAGCCCCTCGAGGCCGGGATGGACCGCGAACGGGGCCAGGACCCCGACGCTCTGCAGCAGCGGGCCGCGCGCGGTGACCAGGTCGACCTGGATGCGCGAGGCGCGCCGCTCGTCGGCGGTCAGATCGGTGATCGGCTTGCTGGCGGCCAGGGCGCGGCCGGCGGCCTCGATCGCCTCGGCGGCGGTCGCCCCGCGGCCGTCGACCCGGACCACCCGCGCGCCGCCGTGCCAGACGGTGACGACGGCCGGGCCGCGATCCTCGAGCGGCGCGTCGAGCCCCTGGCCGTGCGGACGGGCCGGCGGCCGGCCCTCGACCACGGCGCGCAGCGCGGCCAGCGCGGCGGTGCGCCCGGCCGGACCGAGTCGCTCGGGCGGCTCGAGGCGATAGCGCCCGCCGACCCAGGTGGCCGCGGCCAGGAGGAGCGCGGACGGCAGGACGACGACGGCGGCCAGGGCCAGGCGGTGGCGGCGCTGGCGGCGGCGCGGATCGACGGCGACGCGCGCGCGCCGCTTCACCGGGACGGCTCCTCGACGGGCACCGGTCGGCCGAAGTAGCGACGCCCGGCCCGGGTCAGCAGGAACTTGAGCTGGAAGGCCGGCAGGAGCCCGCACACCTCGATCACCAGCGCGCCGGCCAGGAGCGCCATCATCGCCGCGCCGCGGCCCATCGACCCGTACACGCCGGCCAGGAACGAGGCCGACAGCAGGATGAGGACCAGGATGACGACCGCGATCGCGAGCAGGAGCGCGCAGCCAGTCACCGCGGCGCGCCAGCCCCAGCGGCTGCGCCACAGCATGCCGGCGCCGGCCAGGACCACCGCCGCCACCGTGCTCCACAGGATCGCCGCCTGTCCGGCGTGGCGGGTCGGTGCCTGGGTGAGCAGCACCGCGTAGAGCGCCGCCATCGCGAAGTCGAAGCCGGCGTAGATGAACGGTCGGATCTCGCGCCGGCGGCGCGTGGCCTGCGCGGTCGCGCCGTCTGCCTCGGGCGCCGATCGCGGAGGCCACTGGCGGCCGGCCGATCTGCTCGCGTCCGCGGCCTTGTCCGGCGTGATCGTTTCGTCGGAGGCGCCGCGCGGCGAGCGGCGGCGAGGGCGTTTCTGCGCCATGGGGCGGCACAATACTCGATCGGCCGACGTGGTTGTGTCGGGCGATGTCGGTGTCTCCTCGCGCCGCGCGATCGATTCGCGGGATCGTCGGCGCGTCCTTTGGTATGATGGTTTTCATGCATGATTCACCGTCGGAGAAGACCCTCCGGCGCGAAGTCCAGCCGCCTCAGCGTCAACCGACCGGGCTGGGAGTGATGCTGATCGCGTCGGCCGCCATGTTCTTCGCGGTCGCCGGCTCCGCCTTCGTGGTCCGCGCGCGCATGGCGGGTCACTGCTGCGATCGAGCCCACTCCGCGTCCCACACGCGACCGCATGCGGTCGCGCCGCTGGTCACCGGCGGCGGTCCACCGTGCGGCGAGGGGGTCTATCGCGCCAACCCGGACGGCACCGTGTCGGTCGACTTCCGCCTCTGTCCGCCGGCCCAGTCGGTGGACAACCAGGTCGAACCGATCGCGCCGCTGGCCGAGCGATAGGCCTCAGCGGGCTTCGCCCTCGGCGGGCTTCGCCCTCGGCGGGCTTCGCCTCAGCGGGACTCGATCGAGATGTCGTAGTCGTTCTCGGCGCCGTCGAAGCCGCGCACGACCAGGTAGAAGGTGCACGGCGCGCAGCCGGACGGTGCCGTCATCTCGAAGTGCTCGTCGGAGTCGGCGCTCTGCCCGTTGGCGAGATCGCAGGCGGCCGGCTCCTCCGGCGTGCACGGGGTGAGATCGACCCCATCCTGGTCGTGGAGGTGGAGGTCGAGGTCCTCCCGGCTGCTGGCCTGGGTGAAGGTGAGATCGGCGACCAGGAGATCGCCGGTCGACAGCGACACCTCGTACCAGTCGTCGTCGTCGGCGCAGATCGACTGATCGGTCGACACGAACGGGCCCGGCGTGAGGTCGGTCGGGCGCGCCTCGCCCGGCCCGTCGTCGTCCTCGTTCTCGTCCGCGTCGCAGATCTGCGGGCAGGTCTCGGCGACCTCGGCGAGCGACAAGGAGTACGGGTTCCTGGCCGGGCCGAAGGCGAACACGCGCGCGGTGTAGACCCCGGCCGGCAGGCACGCGGTCACCGTCTCCTCGGAGTCGAGGCTCTGGGACGCGTCGATGAGCGCTCCGTCCTGCTGGTAGATGCCGAGGTCGAGATCGCTGTCGTCGCCGCCGCTCAGCGCGAGCGTGACCCGGGTGTCGCCGTCGAGCTCGAGGTCGTACCAGTCCTCGTCGTCGCCGGTGCCGACCTCGGCCGGGCAGCTGACCAGGTCGTCGCGGGCGCCGACCGGCAGGAGCGGCGCGAAGCTGGCCTGGACCTGGTTGTCGTTGTCTTCCAGCTCGTCATCCTCGCAGGTCTCGCCGCCGGGGCTGGCGCAGTCCGACGATTGCGGCACGCACTGGCGCGCGCTGGTTCCGTTGACCGAGACGACCGGCGCGCTCGAGCAGGTGAAGTCGGCCGGGCAGTCGGCCGGGCCGGCGCAGGCCTGGAGGCAGGACGCATCCGAGCCGCCGCCGACCCGCACGCAGAGGTCGTCGACGCCGCCGCACTGCGCGTCCTGGCTGCACGGCTCGCACAGCTCGCCGCCGCCCTCCCCGCCCGGGTTGGTCACGTTCACGAAGAATACGCCGGCCGCCGGGGCCTGGGTCAGGTGATCGCAGCTGCCGACCGGATCGTCGTCGTCGCCGGCCGCGATGAGGTAGTAGATGCGCGCGCTGGCGCCGGTGTCCTGGCCGGCCACCGGGTTGGGCACGGTCGCGCGCCAGGTGCCGTCGAGCATGTCGCCGGCGTCGAGGGTCATGGCGACCTGGGTCATCTGCGACAGGTCGGGCGGATCCGACGGCGCCGTGGTCGAGTAGTAGAGCAGCGGCTCGCGCTTGAGACCCTGGTCGTCGGAGATCTGCGCCGACAGCGCGACCGCGCCGGCGGTGGTGAGGTCGGCCGGCTCGTGGTCGACCACCGGCGCCTCGCCCGGGCAGTCAGGCTTGATCGGCCGGCGCAGGACGATGAGGTACGGGTGAACCGTGAGCGGGTTGTCGTGGTCGTCGGCGGACAGGACCGCGCTGTAGCGGTCGTCGGCCTCGATCTGGGCCGGGCTGGGGCACCAGCGCCAGGCGCCGCGCAGGCCGCCGGTCTGGTCGACCTCGGCGCCGGCCACCAGGGGCTCGATCTGGCCGAGCTCGACCTCGGTGGAGTCGGAGTCGACGATCTCGAGATCCAGGTCGAGGCAGCTGGCCTTCTCGAGGTCGAGGGTGGTGCCCATCCCCTGCGGGTGGAGAAAGCTGGGCGCGCTGATGTCGCCCACCGCCGAGCGCACGTCGATGCGGGCGGAGGCGGTGTCCTCGTGCGAGCCGTCGGACACGGTGAAGGTGAAGTCCCAGACCCCGACGTCGGCGGCGAGCGGGATCCACCGGAACTCACCGGCGCCGACCGGCAGCGCCGCGATGGTGGCGTGCTCGCCGATGTCGGGCACCTCGGCGGAGAAGCTGTAGTCGAGCTGGTCGCCGTCCTCGTCGGTGGCGGCCAGGACCAGGACCAGCTCCTGGTTGACCGCGACCACCTGGTCCTCGACCGCCTGGAGCGACGGCGGGCTGCCGCTCGGCCCGCACGCCGCGGCCGCGCCGGCCGCGAGCGCCACGCCGGCGAGGATCAGGAAATGCGCGCGCGGCGACGGGGACAGCACCTGGCGGACATGGCTAGCAAGATGCGATCCACCGGTCAAGAGTCCAGCTGAGCCCGCAACGCGGCGTGATCTTCGCTGACCGCGAAGCGGAGCAGCGCCAGCACGAACGGGTCATGCATGCCCTGGTGGATATCGCGGTAGCCACCCAGGCGCAGCACGGCGCCGAGCGCGGCCGTCGCGCTGCCCGCGGCCAGGATGCCGGCCCGGTTGCCGCCCTCGATGATGCCGGCCCACACCGCGCGGTGATCGAACGCGGCGCCGGCGATCTCCAGGCCGAACGGGGCCAGCTCCTGGACCATGTTGTGCGGGATGAGCCGGCGGAGCTTCTGCTGCTCGGCGGCGATCTGGACCGGGTCGATCCCCTCCGGCGCGAACTCGGGCGAGAACTGGCGCAGGATGCCGGCCAGGAGCGCGCCCAGCTCGTCGACGTTCATGCGGGCGGGGACCGCGAGCGACGCGCGGGCCAGCTTGAGCGCGCGGCCGACCAGGAAGCGGAGCTCGGCCGGTCGGTCGAGGCTGGCCAGGTGGGCGCCGAGGACCAGCGACGGTGGCGTGGTCGGCTCGACCGCGAGCACGGTCGGCTGGCGGGCGGACACGTAGACCTCGATCTCGTCGATGCCCATCTCGCCGGCCATCTCGACCACCATCCCGGCCAGCGGGTCGCCGCCCATGCGCAGGCGCTCGGCGCGGCCGACCCCGTAGCGGCGAACGTCGAGGCCGAGCTGCTTGGGGATGCGATCGCCCAGCAGGCGGAACAGCGCGCGCAGCGAGCTCGAGACCGGAGCCGGGAACAGGAGGTCGTCCACCTCGGGCGCGGCCAGCCCGCCCAGCGGCGGGCGCGCGTGGGCGGCGCCGGCGGCCAGCTCGACGTCGCGCGGCTCGGTGGAGCCGAACAGGACGGCGATCTCGGCGGCCGCGCGGGCGGCGGCGAGCGACCCGGCCGCGCCGGCCTGCTCGCGCGCCTCGAGCGCGCGGGCCAGAACCTGGTACGGGTGGATCTGGCCGGGCTGGGCGGCGATCCGCTGGCGCATGGCGCCGGCCACCCGGTCGAGGTGGACGCGCGCGCTGATCGCGTCGCCGACCTCGGTGTAGAAGGCGACCAGCGCGGCCAGCGCGGCCTCGCTGGTCGGATCCAGATCGAGAGCGATGCGGTACGCGCGCTCGGCCTTCTGGCGGTCGTGCAGGCCGTCGAGGTAGACGCGCGCGACCCGGTGGAGGTGGGGCACCTTGTCGGCGTCGACCGGGGTCAGCTTGATGAGCTGCTCGCAGGCGCCGAGCGCGAGGCGGTGATCGCCGGAGCGGGCGGCCAGGTCGGCCACCTGGGCCAGCGCCGCGGTGTCGGTCGGGTCGTAGGTGAGGACCTTCTGGAACGACATCATCGCGTAGCGCGGGTCGGGCAGCCGGTCGGCGTAGATCATGCCGAGCCGGTAGAAGATCTGGCGCAGGACCGGCGGGCGCGCCTCCAGCTTGGCGCGCGCGATGAGCGACTCGGCTGCCTCGGCCCAGTCGCCCAGCTCCCACGCGATGTCGGACAGGTCGGCGACCGCGCGCAGGTTGCCGGCGTCGAGGGCGAGCGCCGAGCGCAGGTGGCGGCGGGCGCCCTCGCGGTCGTCGAAGAAGTTGCGGTACAGCGAGGCCAGGCCCTGGTGGAGCGCGACCCGCATGGCCGGCTCCTGCTCGACGGCGAGGCGCTGATGGTAGAGCTCGACCAGCTCGACGTCCTGACCGGTCTCCTCGTAGAGGAGCTTCAGCCGGAGGAAGCCGTCGGTGTGGCCCGGCTCGACCTCCATGACCCGGCGCAGGAGCGCGATGGCGCGCTCTCCGTCGAGGGCGCGGTCCATGAGGGCGACGCCGGCCAGGTGATAGAGGCCGGCGCGCTCGTGATCGTCGGTGGCGGCGTCGGCGGCGCGCTCGGCTGCGTCGGCCGCCTCGAGCCACAGGCCGCCCGCGATCGCCGCGTCGCGCCAGCCGATCAGGGCGGGGCCGTGGTCGGGCCGGGCGACCACCGCGGCGCGGAAGCTCTGCACCGCGCCGTCGCGGTCGCCGAGCGCGCGCAGGGTCTCGCCGGCGCGGGTGTGGAACGCGGCCTCGGCCCGCGGATCGCCGGCGTAGGACCGGGCGACCGCCTGCTCGAGGTCGGCCAGCGCGCGCGACGGACCCTGGGCTCGCGCGTGGGCCTCGAGGCGGAACAGCGCGGTGCGGCTGGCCGGATCGAGCGCGTGCAGCCGGCGGAAGTGGCCGAGCACTTCGTCCTGCGGCCGGTCGGCGCGGGCGGCCAGGCGAGCGAGCTCGGCCAGCATCGCGGCAGTGTCGCGATCGCCGGCCAGCGCCTCGAGCAGGTGGCCATAGAGCTGGTACAGGTCCGGCTCGCGCTCGGCGCCGGCGGCCAGGTAGGCCCGCTCGAGCGAGCGGAGCGCGGTCATCCGGGTCGGATCCGACTCGACCGCCGCGCCCCAGCCCAGGATGGCGGAGGCGAGGTCGCCGCGCAGCTCGGCGTCGATGCGGGCCAGCTCCTCGTAGGCGGTGGCCTTGGCCACCCCGTCGCCCATCGCCTCGGCCTGGCGCAGGTCGGCCAGGGCCAGCTCGGCCAGCGGCGAGGCCTCGCCGCCGCGCTCGGCGTTGCGGGCGAAGCCGTCGCGCGCGAGCGGATCGTCGGGGCGGAGCTCGAGGGCGCGCTGGTAGAGCGCGGCGGCGCGGCCGGGGTCGCCGACCTGCTGCTCGACCATCTCGGCCTCGCGCAGGAAGCGGGCGAAGCCCTCGTCGCGCTCGCGCCGCTCGCCGGCCGGCGGCGCGGCCGAGGAGGACTCGAGCGGCGGCGGTGACTCGCCGAGCCGGCGCTGGGCCGCGCGCAGGAGCTCGGCGGCGATGACGAAGGCGGGGCGGGCGTGGACGACCGCGGTGAGCAGATCGACGGCGCGGCGCTCGTCGATCTCATCCTGGCCGGGCTGGTCCTGGCCTGGCTCATCCGCGCCGCTGACCGCGCGCGGCGGGCGCTCGAGCAGCATGGTCGCCGCGCGGTAGCGATACGCGATCGCCTGATCGCCGTCGCCGAGCGCGTCGGCGCGGTCGGCCAGGAGGCTGGCGGCGTCGGCCCAGCGGCCGTCGGCGGCGAGCAGGCGGAGCAGCGCGTGGGTCGAGCGCGGGTCGTCGCCGTCGAGCTGGGCGGCGGCGGCAAGGATGTCCTCGGCCTCGGCGCGCGGGCTGTCCGGTCGCGCCGGATCATCAGCTGGCTCGGCGGCTGGCTCGGCGGCCGGCCGGGCGAGCAGGAGCTCGGCGCGGCGGAGGGCCAGCTCGATGGCGGAGGTCGGCTGCGACTCGCCGCGCTGGGCCTCGGCCAGGACCGCCAGCTGCTCGTCGATCGGGCCACGCTCGGCCAGCCGGACCGCGCCGGCGCGGGCGGCGGCGGACGATGGATCGAGCTCGAGGACCCGGCGCCAGGCGGCGAGCGCGGCGACGGCGAGGTCCTCGCCGCTCTCCTGGGCGGAGGACGACGCGGACGACGGCGCGGACGATGGCCCGAGCGGCTCCGAGCGCGGCTCGCGCCAGATGCCGGCGGGCAGACCGGCCGCCTCCGGCGCCGGCGATGCGCCGGGCGAGGCGGACGGCGCGGCGAAGAAGAGGTCGGCGTCGTCGGCGTCGACCTCGCCGTGAGCCGGCGGGGGCGCGGCCGGCGGGGGCGCGGTCCGGTCAGGCGCTGCCCGGCCGGGGGCGGCGCCGTTCGACGCGGGCGCCGGGGCGCGCAGGCGAGCCAGCTCCTCGAGCGACGCGGCCGCGCGGCGCGCGGCGACGATCGGGTCGAGGTACGGCAGCTTCTCGTCGGCCTGCTGGCGGCGGAGGGCAGTGCGCCCGGCCAGGTCGTCGGCGCGGGTGTAGACCCGCTCGAGCTCGGCGTCGAGCGCGGCGCTGCGCACCCCGGCGTCGCGGCCGGCGACCAGGACCGCGATCGCCTCGCCGGCCCGGCCGAGCTGCTCGAGCTCGCGAGCCAGGTGCAGGCGGGCCAGCACGGCCCCCTCGGGATCCGCGTCGACCTGGTGGCGCGCGAGATCGATGAGCCCGTCGCGCTGGCCAGCGGCCTCGAGCGCGCTGGTGAGGTCGATCGCGGCGAGCGGCTCGTCGGGATCGCGCTCGACCGCCTGACGCAGGAGCGCGGTGGCCTCGGCGGCGTCGCCGGCGGCCGCGTGCAGGCGGGCCGCGCGGCGGAGCAGGCGCGCGGCGTGGGCGGGCGAGGTCGCGGCGCGCGCGGCGCGGGCCAGGGCCACACCGGCGGCGCCTGTCTGGCCGCCAGCCTCGAGCAGGATGGCGTGGACCTCACCGAGATCGGGGTCGCCGGGCAGGAGCTCGGCGGCGCGCGCGATCGATCGAGACGCGGCGGCCAGCTCGCCGCGGCCGATCAGCGCCTCGCCGCGCCGCCACTCGAGCGCGCCGCCCAGCGCGGGCGCGGCCTGGCCTAGCCCGCCCTGCCCGACCAGGTGACCGGTGAGCTCGGCCGCGTCGCTGGCCTCGCCGCGGGCGAGCGCGGCGTGGGCCAGGCCCATCCAGGCCAGGCGATCGGCCGGGTCGACCAGCAGCGCGCCGCGGTAGGCCGGACCACCGTCGGCGCCGCGCGCCTCGGCCAGGAGGCCGCGGGTGCGGGCCATCGCGCCGGCCAGCGCCCGATCGGCCACCGCCTGGGCCAGGTGATCGAGGATCGAGTCGAGCTCGTCCTTGCGGCCGTCGACCCAGGCGAGCTCGAGGTCGGCCAGGAGCGCGCGCACGTCGGCCGGCGCCTCGTCGACCAGGTCGCCGACCGCGACCCGGGCGACGTCCTGCTCGCCGCTGGCCATGAGCAGATCGGCGCGGTACGCGGCCAGGGCGCGGCGCTCCTGGGCCGAGGAGAGCTCGATCTCGGCCTCCAGGTGGCGGATCGCCTCGGGGATGTTGCCGAGGGCTCGCTCGACCCGGCGGAGCGCGCGCAGCGGCGGACGCAGGCGCGGATCGAGCTGGAGCGCGCTGTCGTAGTGAGTGCGGGCGCGGTCGAGGTCGCCGAGCTGCTCGGCCAGGCGCCCGGCCTCGAGGCGGAGGCGCGCGGTCGGCCCGGGCTCGTCGACCAGGACCAGCTCGCGCTCGTAGAGGACCAGGTCGCGGGCCAGCTCTTCGGTGCGATCGTCGGTGGACGGCTCGACGTCGGTGACCTTGATGGCGTCGAAGTCGAGATCCAGCTCGGCGGTGGCGAACGGCGAGGCCGGCAGGTCGGGGGCGACGTCGACCTGGACCAGATCGCCGGCGATCGACGACGGGCGGACCAGGGTGCCGTCGCCCATCGCGACGGCGCCCTCGAGCGCGGCGTCGAGCTCGCGCTCCTCGACCGACTCGGCGCGCGCGGTGCGGGTGGCGCGGATGAGGGCCGCCGCGCTCGGACGATCCTGCTCGAGGGTGGGCGGGTCGGGCGACTCGGCGCCGTAGCCGACCGGGGGCGGGCCGGCGCGGGTCACCCCGCTCTCGAACAGGGCGGTGTCGTCGTCGACGCCCTCGCCCCAGTCGTCGCGATCCCAGCTCATCGGCGGCGGCGCGGCGGCCGGGCCCGCGGCCGGACCGGTGCGCGGCGGCGGCACGGTCGACGGGCCGCGCAGCGGCGGCGGGGGGAAGGTGGCGCGGGCTGGCGCGTTCCTGGGCGCGACGCTCAGCGGCGGCGGGGGCCTGGTCCCGGCGCGCGGGGGCGGCACGGTCCTCGGGTCGACCCGCGGCGTGATGGTCGCGTCGGCGCGCACCGGCGGCGCGATCGAGTCGGCCGGGGCTGGCGGGTCCGCGACCGGGGCGGTGTCGCGCGGCTCGCCGCGCGCGCCGGGGAGCCCCTCGCCGAGCGCCTCGCCGAACTCCTCGTCGAAGGCCTCGCCAAAATCGACGTCCGGCCGGTCCGCCGGCGCGCCGCCCGCCTCGACCGACGGCGCCGGCGCCGGCGTGCGCCCGCTGTGGGTCGGGGAGCGCCGGACCACGTGCGAGGTGGTGCGCCGCGCCGCGCTCTCGCCGGTGGGCGGACGCGTGCCGGACGCCCGGCTCGCGGCCCGGCGTGACGGCTCGGCGCCGGACTCATCCTCGGCGTCGTCGGCGCCCTCGGCGCCTTCCTCCGCGGGCGCCGCGGCCGGCGCGTCGGCGCTGCCGCCGGCGACCTCGATCCCCTCGTAGAAGTCCTCGTCCAGCTGCAGGACGACCTCGGGCGGGGCGTCGCGAAACAGCGCCTCCGCCGATTCGGCCAGGCGCTCGACCAGCTCGGCCGCGACCGCCTGGGTGCGCTCCTCCGGCCAGAACGAGGAGTCGGCGTCGTCGTCCGACAGCGGGAACGGCGCGGCCGATCCCTCGCCGCCCGGACCCGGCCGCAGGCGAGCGTCGCCGCCGGGCAGGCCGTGACGCATGGGCGGGGCCCCCGGTCGGCGGACGATGGCGGCGCTGCGCCGGCCGGACGCGGCCGGACGCGCCGCGGCTGGATCCGGCGCCGCCCCCAGCGCCGGTCGGACCGCCGAGGTGAACAGACCATCATCCTCCTCGGCCCCGAGCGGCAACCGGCGCCCGGACGAGCCGAGCAGCGAGCCGAGCGCGCGCGCCTCGCCGTCGAGCAGGAGCTCGTCCTCGAGCAGCGGGAACGGGTCGAGGTCGTCCTCGCGGGCCGAGGCGCCCGAGAAGGTGGCCATCGGCTGGCTGCGCGAGGCCGGACCGGACGCAGTCGGCGGCGAGGTGGTGCTCGCCGGAGACGGCCTGGTCGACGCCGGTCCGGACCGGCCGAACGGGACGGGTCCCGGCGCGGTGGATCGCGAGCCGGCCCGCTCCGGCCCGGTCGCAGCGGCCCGCGCCGCGGGGCCCGGTACCGCTTGGCCGGGTGCCGCCGGGCCACGCATCGGCGGAGCCGACCGCCCCGCCGCAGCCACGTCGGACGCCGGCGGCAGCGCGGCCACCTCCGCCTCGGTGGCGCCGACGTCGGACCAGTCGTTCTCGTTCTCCGATTCGTCGTCGTCCTGTTCGGCCGCGGAGGCCGAGCCCGCCGCCCTGGCCGCGCGCGTCGCCGACACGGCCGGCTCGGACGCAGCTGCAGCCGCGGGCGCCGCGACTCGCCGGGCGGTCTCGGTCGCCGACCGACCCGCCGCGCTCGCCGCGCTCGCCGCGCTCGCCGCCGCCCCGCCCCTGGCCGCCCCGGGCGCCACGGCCCCGGTCACCGCCGGTGGCGGCGCGCTGGCCAGCTCCTCGCCCGGCACGTCGGGGATGTGGAGCGAGTCGAACATCCGGTCCCACTCCTCGATCTCCTCGAGGAGCCCGTCGCCCAGCAGTTCTTCGTCGTCGCGCTTTTCCATCGTGTCCCGCTAGTGCTCCGAAGAAGGGAGCTGGGTGGCCCGCCAGTGACCGACGAGCAACGCCGTTCGGGGCGTGAGGGGCCCGCCCGCGATATCAGTATTTCTCGGTCGGAGCACTAGCTCGAAAGCCCCAGCCGCCTGCGCAGCTCCAGTCGCTCGCCCGACACCGCCCACACCAGCAGCGACAGTGCGGCGCGGTCGTCGGTCAGCGAGCGCGCCCCCGGGCCCAGGTCGAGCACGTCCAGCGCCGCCGGCAGATCGCCGCACACCAGCAGCCCGGCGCGCGCGCCGGTGCGCAGCGCCGCCCTCCGCCACGGCCCGGGATCGCCGAGTCCGGCGAAGCCGCGCTCCGCCCCGGCCAGCCCGCGCCGGAGCCGCCGGTCGAGGTACTTGTCCAGGTGCTTGACCAGCTCGTCGTGCCGGCGCGCGTCGCGCCCGGCGGCCACGCCGCGCGGCGTCTCGCCCAGGGCGAGGTGGCTGGCCGCCGCGAACCACGCCGCCAGCTCCTGATCCGCGAGATCCGCCAGCGTGCCGGTGCCCTGGTAGAGGAGCGCGCACGCGCGGGCCAGGATGAAGCGCGCCTCCGGCGTCTGCGCCGCCGCCACGTCCACGCCGAGGTAGAGCGCGCGCCGGTCGCCGACCAGCGCGCGGGCATAGCCGGGCTTGCCGCCGGCCACGAACACCTCGGGCAGGTCGGGCTGGTCGCAGCCGAAAAGCCGCAGGAAGCCGAGCACCGCCGGCGCCTCGTGCTCGAGGTCGCGGGCGCGGCGCCGGTCGCCCTTGGCGAAGCCGAGCTGGCGCGGCTCGCGCGGCAGCGCCATCGACACCGCCGGCCCGACCACCGACCACAGCTCGGCGGCGAACCCGCCCGCGCCGGGATCGAGCAGATCGGTCCACTCGGCCATCCCGAGCGGCTGGGCCAGCCGGGCGAGGTCGAGCTCGACCAGCCCGCGCGCCGACCAGTCGGACACGAAGCGGCGGTGGTCCGCCGGCAGCGAGCCGAGCGCGCCCTGAGCCGCCAGCGCGGTGGCGCGCAGCTCGGGGTCGCCCATCCACTGCGCGATCGCGGCCAGTCGCTCGTACAGCGACGCGCGGCCCGGGTCGGCGCCGATCGCGTCGCGCAGGTCGTCGGCCGAGCGGGCCAGCACCCGCTGGCGCCGCTCGTCGGCCTCGGGGTAGAGCTCGACCAGCTGGCGGACCGGCTCGCTGGCCAGCGGATCCAGCTCGCGCGCCTGCTCGAGCGCGGCCAGGGCGCTGGCCCGCTCGCCCAGCTTCTCGCGCAGGAGGCGGGCCAGGCGCAGCTGGTCGCGGGCCTTCTCCGCGTTGTTCGGGCGCATGTGCTCCAGCACGCGCAGCTCGTCGGCGGCGCGCCGGTTCTCGCCGGCCCGCATGAGCAGATCGATCATCCGCTCGCGCACCGACAGGTCGCCGGGCACCTCGCGGGCCAGGTGCTCGAGCTGGTTGATCGCGCCGGACAGGTCGTCCATGTTCTCGGCCAGGATCTCGGCCCGGGCCAGCTCGGCCCGGCCGCGCCGCGGATCGTCGCCGGCCCGCTCGAGGAAGTCCTCGAACGCGCGCGCCGCGTCGCTCGCCTCGGTCAGGCGGACCAGCGCGGTGGCCCGCTCGAACAGCGCGTCCGGGTGGTTCGGCTCGATCTCGAGCGCGGCGGCCAGGTCGCGCGCGGCGCCGACGTCGTCGCGCAGGCGGACCCGCAGCCTGGCCCGCTCGATCAGCAGCTGGGCCAGCGCCGCGTCGCGCCGGTCGGGAACGTCGAGGTGATGGATCCGCTGGCTCACGATCTCGAACATCCCGCCGATGTCGTCGTGGCCGGCCATCACCTCGCGCAGGCGATGGAACTCCTCCGCCCCCGGGTCCTCCAGCACGATGCGGCGGTAGATCGGCATGGCCAGGTCGACCCGGCGCAGCTCGCCGTCGAGGACCTCGGCCGCCTCGCGCAGGAGCTCCAGCTTGCCGTCGCGGTCGCCGAGCACCCGGGCCAGGGCGGCCGAGGCGCGGGCCAGCCCGGCTCGATCGTGCCCGCGCCGGCAGATGCGGCGAAGCAGCTGGAGGGCGCGCACGTGGTCGGGGCTGCTCTCCAGCACCGCGCGGACCTGGGCCAGGGCATCGCGCAGGTGGCCGCTGGCCTCGGACAGCTCCGCCCGGTCGAGCTGCCAGTCGTGCTGCGACGGCGCGTCGCCGGCCATGTGCGCGCGGGTGGCGAGCAGCTCGCCGCGCCGGATCAGCGCCTCGGCCCCGCCCGGCGACGTCGACGGCGACGGGCCGAGCTGCGGCACGTACTCGGACGCGACCACCAGGGTGCCGATGTCGTCGGGCGCGGCGGCCAGCGCGCGGGCGATCCGCTCCTCCACCCCGCCCTCGTCTCCCTGCACCTCGGCCAGCACCGCGGCGCGCAGGTGGAGCGAGGCGGCCGCGTACGACGGCGGCAGCGCCGAGGCGAGATCGGACAGCGCCTCGCCGAGCGCGAACGGATCGCCGGCCCGCGCCTCGATGAGCAGGCGGCCGAGCAGCGCGCCGCGCCGGGTCGGGTCGAGCTCGAGCGCGCGCTCGAACAGCTGCAGGGCGCGCTCGCCGTCGCCGACCGGGGCGGCGCTCAGCCACGCGGCGCGCTCGATCAGCTCGGCGGCGACCGCGGTCGACGCCGGGGCCCACTGCGACGACGCCTGGGTCGGGGCCTCGGCCAGCTCGATCAGCGCGTCCACCTCGGCCGCCGGATCGCGGGCGGCCACCGCCAGATCGAGGAGCGCGGTCGCCGCGCGCGCCGACTCCGGGCGCACCGCCAGCGCGCGGCGGTACGCCTCCTCGGCGTCGGCGGAGCGGCCGGCCTGCTCGGCCCGGTGGGCCAGGCGGTGGAGCGCGTGCTCGGCGTCGGGCCCACCGCCGCGGGCGCCGATCTCGCGCTCGAGCGCGTCGAGGGCTCCGTCGTGATCGCCGGCCCGGCCGAGCGCCTCGGCCAGCGCGGCCAGCGCGTCGGCGTCGTCCGGCGCGCGGTCGCACAGCTCGCGGTAGACCGCCGCCGCCTCGCCCGGTCGATCGAGGCGGTCGGCGAGCAGCGCGGCCGCCTCGCGCAGCGCGCGCGCCGCGGCCGGGTCATCGCCCAGCTCGGCCGCCTCCGCGCGCCGCTCGGCGGCCAGCTCCTCCCAGCGGCCCGCCCGGCGCAGGGAGTCGGCCAGGACCTGGCGGGCGTGCCGGTCCGCCGGCCACGCCTCGACCACCCGGCGGTAGAGCGGGATCGCGCGCTCGCCCTCGCCCAGCTCCTCGTCGAGCAGGCGGGCCGACTCGAGCAGCGCGGCGGCGCGCTGGTCCGGATCGTCGAGCCGGCCGGCGATGTCGGCGAGCAGCTCGGCGCGCTCGGCGACCTGCTCGCGCCCGGGCAGGCCGGCCAGCGCCTCGGACAGGCGCCAGCGAGTGGCCAGCTCGTCCGGCTCGAGCGCGACCAGCCGGCGGAGCGCGCCGGCCACGTCGGCCGCCCGGTCCGCACCGCCAGGCCCGATTCCTGGCCCGTCGATGCGCTGGTAGAGATCGGCCAGCCGCTCGAGCACGTGCGCCCGGAAGGCCGCGTCGCCGCCGTCCACGTGCAGCTCGTAGAGCGCGGCGGCGTCGGTCAGGCGGCCGGCCCGCTCGTGCAGCGAGCCGAGCGCGAGCACCGCCGGCGCGTGGTCGGGCGCGAGGGCGAGCGCCTGGGCGCAGTGGGCCTGGGCCTGGTCGGGCGCGCCGCCCAGGTGAAGCGCGATGTCGGCGGCGACCAGGAAGCACGAGGCCGCCGCGCGGTGGTCGGGCTCGCCGGGCGCGCCCGGTCCGAAACCGGCGCCGGTGCGCGCCGCCTCGCCGGCGGCCACGTAGGTGGCGACCAGCGCGGCGGCGTCGGCCCGGGCCAGCGCGTCGCGCTCGCGCAGGGCCAGGATCGGCAGGTAGGGCGGCTGGGTGGCGGCCAGGGTGGTGAGCAGCGCGCGCGCGGTGTCGGCGTGGCCGCCGCGGAACAGCGCGTCGGCCCGGCGCAGCGACAGGCTGAGCGCGCGGGCCGGATCCGGCTCCTCCGACTCCCAGCCCTCGACCAGCTCGGCCAGCTCGTCGTACTTGCCGAGCTGCTCGGCCAGGTCGGCCAGATCGGCCAGCAGCAGCGGCTCGCCCGGCAGGAGCGCGGTCGCCTGCTGCAGGTAGTTCCACGCCCGCTCGGGATCGCCGAGCTGATGGGACGCGATGCGGGCCTGGCGCCGGCGCAGCGCGGCGATCTGGCGGCGCAGGCGGGACGCGCCCTCGGTCTCGCCCGCCGGGTCGGCGGTCGCCGGCGAATCGGCGGTGCGCGGGGCGATCGCGCCGACGCCGGCCTCGGTCGACGCGCGGACCCCGATCGGCCCGGCCGGGCCGAACCGGGCCAGGAGCTCGTCGGCGCGCAGGTCGAGCGCGGCGACCAGCTCGGCCGGATCGCCGCTCCGCTCGGCCAGCCACTCGCGAATGCGCGCGCCGCGGTCGCCCAGCCCACCCAGCTCGACCGCGCGGGCCATGAGCTCGCGCGCGAGCTCCAGCTCGTCGCCGCCGCGCTCGCCGTGCAGGCGGACCAGGTCGAGGTAGTAGGCCTGGCGGCGGGCCGGGGTCTCGGTGGCGTCGGCCAGGAGCGACCAGACCCGCTCGAGGACGGCGTCGTCGCCGCGGCGAAGCGCCAGGCGCTCGAGGCCGAGCAGCGCCGCCAGCGAGCCGGGGTGCGCCGCCACCGCCTGCTCGTAGGCCTCGGCCGCGGCCGGCGCGTCGCCGAGGTGGTCCTCGAGGATGTGGCCCTTCTCGACCAGGAGGTCGGCCCGGGCCTCGTCGGTGGTCGCAATGCGAGTCTCCGCGCCGATCAGCTTGACCAGGTTGGGCCAGAGGCTCCGCCGGTAGAACACCCGCCGGATCGCCCACAGGTTGGGGCGCAGGGTCGGATCGGCCTGCAGCGCGCGACCGAACGCCTTGACCGCGCGGGCCTCGTCGCCGAGCTGTCGCTCGCACAGCTCGCCCAGCTCGTAGGCCACCTCGCCGATCCGCTCCCTGGTCAGCTGCCCTTCCGGCGCGGCCAGCTCGCGGTTGAGCGCCTCGGCCCGCGCCGCGCTGGAGCCGCGCTCGATGTCGAGCAGCAGGCGGTCCAGCGCGCTCGGAAGCTCGAGCGGCCCGGCCAGCGGATCGGGCCCCGAGTCGGGCGGCGCGTCGACCGACGGCGCGCTCGCCTCGTAGGCGGCGCGGAACGCGGGCGAGATGTCCGGATCGGCCGCCGCCGACTCCGGCGAGACCACCTGGAACCCGCCGGTGACCGGAGCGCTCGGCGGCCGGGTGCGCGCGGGCGGCCGGGGCGGCGGAGGCGGCGTGCTGTTGACGGTGCGCGCGCGCGGCGGTCGGGTCAGCGGACGCGACGGCGCGTCGGCAGGGGTCGGCGGCGGCGTGGACCCGGACGGAGCCGACGCCGCGAGATCGGGCTGCTCCGAGCGAGATCCGGCGCGGGTTCGCGAGGGAGAAGGCGGCGAGGCCGCGAGATCGCCGCCGACCGGCGCGGCACCGCCCTCGCTTGCGTCCTCGGCCTTGCCTGCGGTCTCGCCCTCGCCCTCGCCCTCACTGGCCTGTTCGAGGTCGTCCTCGTCGAGGTCTTCTTGATCCTCGTCGTTGTCGTCGTCGTCGTCCTCGTCGTCCTCGTCGTCGTCCTCGGCGACCGGCTCGAGGTCGAGCTCCTCGATCGTCTCGATCTCGATCGTCTCCTCCACGATCGGGCCAGCCAGCGCCGCGCTGTCGGCGCCATCGCCGTCGTCATCGCCATCGCCATCGGCGTCGTCTTCATCGTCGTCATCGTTGTCGCGCCCGACCCCGCCGCCGGTCTCGACCCGGACGAAGACCGACCGCCTGACGCTACCCGTGTCGGGGTCGGCGCCGCCTTCGCCGCCAACATCGAAGCGCTCGGCCACCGGACGCCCGAGGTCGCCAGGATCATCTCCCGCATCGGCATCGGCCTCGTCACCGCCCTCGACGACCGACGACCCGGACGGGCTCTCCTCGTCACTCGCCTGGCTGGCCTGGGCCGCGTCGCCACCGGCCGCCGCGGCCTCCGCCGCGCGCGCCCGATCGACCTCGCGCCGGGCGGTCACCTCGTATTCATCCTCATCGTCCGACACGACGACGCCGCGCTCGGCCGCCCCGGCCACCTTGTCCGCGGCCACCTTGTCCGCGGCCACCTTGTCGCCACCGGAGCCGCGCCCGTGCAGCGCCTCGTGGGTGACGCGGATCGTCCGCCTCGAGTCGGCGTCGCGCGGGGAGGTCGGGTCGGAGGTCGGGTCGTACGGATCCTGCTCGTCGTCCACCACGACCACGCGAACCTCGTCGTCGCCGTCGCTCGCATCGCCCGCCGCGCCCGGCCCCGCCGACGCCGATCCGCCGCCACCGGCCGCGCCGTTCGTCGAACCGCCCTCGCCGCTCACGCTCGCGTCCTCCGCGTCACCGTCGGTCGTGAGGTCGTCGAGATCGATCTCGACGCTGGGCGACGAGTCCGCCGCGACCCCGCCACCGCCCTCCACGCTCTCGTCGTCACGGTTGTCGTCATCCGTCGAAGCGCTCGCACCCGCCCGCTCGAGCGCGGCCCGAGGCGGATCCTGCCCCTCCGACCGCTCCCGTCCGGCCTCTCCGTGACCGCCCGCCTTCCCCTTTGACTTGGCGTCGCTGATTTCCGAGGCCATTCGTAACGCTCGAAAAGGATTTATATTATATCGGCCGTCGGCCCGCTCGCTGTCAACGCGCGCGGTCGGAATAGCGAGCACACCCACCCCGCCCGGTCCGCCTTGACCATCCCGGATCGCGGCAGGTATAGCGGCGCGGTGCCAAGCGAGCGCAACTCGACGTCTGAGGTGATGCTGGGCCAGGCCGCGCTGACCCTCGGTCGGATCGCCGCGGTCGCCCGCGACGGGGCCGTGGTCAGCCTCGGCCCCGCCGCGCGGACCCGCATGATCGCGTCCCGCGCGGTCATCGACTCGGTCCTGGCCGGCGGCGCGGCGGCGCCCGCGGTGTACGGGGTCAACACCGGGTTCGGAGCCCTGGCCGAGGTCCGCATCTCCCCCGACGAGATCCGGGCGCTCCAGCGCAACCTGGTCCGCTCTCACTCGTGCGGCCTGGGCGTGGCGCTGCCGCGCGACGCGGTCCGCGCGATGATGCTGCTGCGGGCCGCGGTCCTGGCTCGCGGCCACTCCGGCGCCCGCCCCGAGGTCGCCGACTTCCTGTGCAACATGCTCAACGCCGGAGTCCACCCGGTCATCCCGTCGCGCGGCTCGGTCGGCGCATCCGGCGACCTCGCCCCGCTCGCCCACCTCGCGCTCGGCATGATCGGCGAGGGCCGGGCCGAGCTCGGCGGCGAGATCCTGCCGGCCGCCGAGGCGCTGGCCCGGGCCGGGCTGGCTCCGCTCGAGCTCCAGGCCAAGGAGGGCCTCACCCTCCTCAACGGCACCCAGCACATGACGGCGGTCGGCGGCCTCGCCCTCCACGACGCCGCGGCCACCTGCGTGGTGGCCGACATCGCCGGCGCCATGTCGCTCGAGGCGCTGAAGGGCACCGTGCGCGCGTTCGACGAGCGCATCCTGGCCGCCCGCCCGCAGCCGGGGCAGATCGTCTCCGGCGCCCTGCTCCGCCGGCTCCTGGCCGACAGCGACATCGCCGAGTCGCACCGCGACTGCGGCAAGGTGCAGGACCCGTACTCGCTGCGATGCATGCCGCAGGTGCACGGCGCCGCCCGCGACGTGCTCGAGTTCGCGCGCAGCGTCCTCGAGCGCGAGGCCGACGCCACCACCGACAACCCGCTGGTGTTCGTCGACCCGAAGGTGCCGCACGGCGGCGAGATCCTCTCGGGCGGCAACTTCCACGGCCAGCCGGTCGCGCTGGCCCTCGACGCCGCCGCCATCGCGGTGGCCGAGCTGGCCAGCATCAGCGAGCGCCGGGTCGAGCAGCTGGTCAACCCGGCCCTGTCGAGCGGGCTGCCCCCGTTCCTGGCCCCGCAGAGCGGCCTCCACTCCGGCTTCATGATCGCCCAGGTCGCGGCGGCGGCGCTGGTGTCCGAGAACAAGATCCTGGCCCATCCCGCGTCGGTCGACTCGATTCCGTCGTCGGCCGGGCGCGAGGATCACGTCTCGATGGGCGCGACCGCCGCGCTCAAGCTCGCCCAGGTTCACGACCACGTGCGAGACGTGCTGGCCATCGAGCTCCTGGCCGCGGCGATGGGCCTCGACCTGCGCGGCCCGGTCCGGCCCGCGCGCCTGCTCCAGGCCGCCCACGCGCACATCCGCCGCACCGTCTCGCCGATGATGACCGACCGCCCGCTCTACGAGGACATCCGCGCGGTCCGCGCCCTCATCGACGACGGCAGCCTGGTCGCGGCCGTCCTCGGCTGAGCCGGGCGCGCCGGCGCGGGTGCGTGATACACACGAGCCCATGACGCTGAAAGGGTCTCCCGAGGTGGTGCGCGCCGCGCGCGGCTCCGAGCTCAGCTGTCGCGGCTGGCCGCAGGAGGCCGCCCTCCGCATGCTGATGAACAACCTCGATCCGGAGGTCGCCGAGCGGCCCCAGGATCTGGTCGTCTACGGCGGGACCGGCAAGGCGGCGCGCTCGTGGGAGGACTACCACGTGCTGGTCGACGAGCTGCGCCGGCTCGGCGACGACGAGACCCTGATGGTCCAGAGCGGGCGCGCGGTCGGCGTGCTGCGCACCCACGAGGAGGCGCCCCGCGTCCTCATCGCCAACTCGAACCTGGTGCCGCGCTGGGCCACCTGGGAGAAGTTCCACGAGCTGGAGGCGGCCGGGCTGACCATGTACGGCCAGATGACCGCCGGGTCGTGGATCTACATCGGCACCCAGGGGATCCTGCAGGGCACCTACGAGACGTTCCTGTCGGCCGCGCGGATCCACTTCGGCCAGGAGAGCCTGCGCGGTCGACTGGTCCTGACCGCCGGACTGGGCGGGATGGGCGGCGCGCAGCCGCTGGCGGTGACCATGGCCGGCGGCGTCTGCCTCGCCGTCGAGATCGATCCCGAGCGGGCCCGCCGACGGCTCGAGACCCGCTACCTCGACGAGGTCGCGCCGGATCTCGATACCGCGCTGGCCCGCGCCGACGAGCACAAACGGGCCGGCCTCGCCCGATCGATCGCGGTGGTCGGCAACGCGGCGTCGGTGTTCAGCGAGCTGGCCCGCCGCGGCGTGGTGCCCGACCTCTGCACCGATCAGACCTCGGCCCACGACCCGCTGGCCGGCTACATCCCGCTCGACGTCACCCTCGACGGCGCCGACGAGCTGCGCCGGCGCGACCCGGACGAGTACATCCGCCGATCGCGCGCGTCGATGGCGGTGCACTGCCAGGCCATGATCGATCTGGGCCGGGCCGGCTCGCACGTGTTCGACTACGGCAACAACCTGCGCGGCCAGGCCGAGCTGGGCGGGCTTCCCGACGCGTTCAGCTACCCCGGCTTCGTGCCGGCCTACATCCGCCCGCTGTTCTGCACCGGCAAGGGCCCGTTCCGCTGGGTCGCGCTGTCGGGCGATCCGGACGACATCCGGGTCACCGACGCGGCGGTGCTCGAGGTGGTCCAGGGCGACCCGGCCCTGGCCAGCTGGCTCGATCTGGCCCGCGAGCGGATCGCCTACCAGGGCCTCCCGGCCCGCATCTGCTGGCTCGGCCACGGCGACCGCCACCGGGTCGGGCTGCGCTTCAACGAGCTGGTCGCGTCCGGTGCGGTCAAGGCGCCGATCGTGATCGGCCGCGATCACCTCGACTGCGGCTCGGTCGCCTCGCCCTACCGCGAGACCGAGGGGATGAAGGACGGCTCCGACGCGATCGCCGACTGGCCGATCCTGAACGCGCTGGTCAACACCGCGGCCGGCGCCACCTGGGTCAGCTTCCACCACGGCGGCGGGGTCGGCATCGGCTACTCGCTGCACGCCGGCATGGTCGTGGTCGCCGACGGCACCGCGCGCGCGGCCCGCTGCCTGGAGCGAGTCCTCACCACCGATCCCGCCATGGGCGTCCTCCGCCATGCCGACGCTGGCTACGACCAGGCGATCGACCACGCCGCGCGCCACCAGCTGCCCATCCCGCGCCGGCGCTGACGATCCGGGCCAGTACCTCACCACAGGGTGGCGAGGTACCAGTGCACCGCCGCCGAGATGGCGTCAACGAGGCGGTGTGGATCGCCGTCGAGCGCAAGGCGCGACGACGACGGGCTACTCGCTGTAGCTCGAGGAGTTGCAACGCAGCGATCGGCGGCGAGGCGCACCGGATCGTTGATGCCATCTC
>DATHKR010000068.1:0-32915 GCA_035489015.1 Kofleriaceae bacterium
CCGGCGGCCTGCTCCGGCGACATGTACTCGGGCGTGCCGAACACCATCCCGTCGCGGGTCAGCGGCGCCATCGAGATCGCGGTTCCGGCCAGCTCGGCTCGCTCGTCGAACACCCGCGCCAGCCCGAAGTCGAGCACCTTCACGAAGTCCGGATCGCCGGCGCGCCGGACCAGCATGACGTTCTCCGGCTTGAGGTCGCGGTGGACCAGGCCGAGCCCGTGCGCGTGGGCCAGCGCGGCCGCCACCTGCGCGCCCATGTGAGCCGCGCGCCCGGAGCCGATCGGCCCGTCGGCGCGCAGCTCGTCGCCGACGGTGCGGCCGTCCAGGTACTCCATCGCGATGTAGAGCCCCGACCCGGACGCGCCCAGGTCGATGACACGCACGCAGTGCGGGTGATCCACCCGGAACGCGCTGCGCGCCTCGCGCACGAACCGGCGCGCGGCGTTCGGATCGCCGGCCCGCTCGCCGGCGAGCACCTTCAGCGCCACCTTGGAGCCGAGCAGGAGGTGGCGAGCCAGGTAGACGTCGCCCATCCCGCCGCGCCCGATCAGCGCCTCCACCTGGTAGCGCGAGTCGAGCGTCTGCCCGATCAGCGAGTCGGAGCCCGAGTCCTGCGAAGACACCGCCCGCCAGTGTATCCCGGCCCCGCGCGTGCGCGCGTCGGGCGAGCCCATGGCTTCGGTTGGCCCCTCGGGCCGCCCTCAGCTAGAAGCGCATTCCATTCTTCGCGCGGAAGGTGAACCACTCGTAGCCGAGGTAGGCCGCGCCGGCCAGGCCGAGGATGCCGAGCACCGGTGAGGCGATCACCGCCACCGCGACCGAGCCGCCTGCGGCGACGGCGGCGAGGGCACCCTTGCGTTTCGCAATCGCCTTGTTGCGCTGGATGAGCGAGCCCATGTCCGATAACGCTGCAGCATGGACACGCACCTGTCAAACCGTGCGTCAAATCGAGGACGATCGGCGTGTCCGACGGGACACGAGCGCGGCCGATGGTGCGCCTGACGCCCACAAGCACCCGGAATCCCCGCGCGAAAAAACCGATCCAGCGCGGCGCGAGCCGTGCACCTGCCGGGGCCGTCGAGCCCGCGTGATACGATCGTCGAGGACACCATGAACTATCCACCGAACCCCGCGGCCGGGAATCCGTACGGCTACCATCAGGCCCCGCCCCCCCGGGGGCCGGCCGGCCGCCACCCGTACGGAGCCCAGCGCCAGGGCTCGCTGATGATCGGCGCCGGCAGCCTGGTGCTGCTGGTCGCGGTCGTGCTCCTGGCCGCTTACTTCGTCCACGTTCGGGACGCCGCCGCGTTCGCCGAGAGCCAGAAGGCACAGCCGGCCGGTCGGGTCGAGGTCGGAGCCACCGCGCCGGCCAGTGGGCCCGCCGGCGGACCGACCGTCCCCGCGCCGGTCGCGGTGACCGCGCCGCCCGCGGCCAGCTCGCCGCCTGCCGAGATCAGCGCGCCGGCCGATCTGGTCACGCGCTCGGTCGAGATCGAGTTCGACGGCAAGCACGTCTCGCGGGTGTGGGGCGACCTCGGCGTCGCCCTGGATCCGGCGACCGGCGCGCCAATGGTCGATCGCGCCCGGGTCGAGGCCGCGCTGCTCGAGCTCAAGAGTCACCTCGACCGCGCCCCGCTCAACGCGCGCATGGACCTCGAGGCGCGCAAGGTGTTCCACGAGCAGCCCGGCTTCGGCATCGAGATCTTCGGCGCGGTCAGCGCGATCGAGGCCGGGGCGCGGGCCCAGGCCAAGAAGATCGTGCTCGAGGGCGCGCCGATCCCGCCCAGCTACGGCGTGGCGGAGCTCGGCATCGAGGACATCTCGACCGTGCTCGGCCACTACGAGACCAAGTTCGCGATCGCCGAGAAGGCCCGCAACGACAACCTCAAGCTGCTGGCCAGCCACATGGACGGGGTGGTCCTCCGGCCGGGCCAGGAGATCAGCTTCAACAAGATCTCCGGCGACCGCACCGAGAAGGAGGGCTACAAGGTGGCCCACGTGATCGAGGCCGGCGAGATGGTCGACGGCATGGCCGGCGGCGCCTGCCAGATCTCGACCACGATGCACGGGGCGGCCTTCTTCGCCGGGCTCGACATCCTGGCCACCACGCCGCACTCGCGGCCGAGCACGTACGTCCCGCTCGGCTTCGACTCGACCGTGGTCTATCCGGCGGTCGACCTCAAGCTGAGGAACCCGTACGACTTCTCGGTCGTCGTCCACTACCGAGTCGCGCGCGGCGAGGCCGAGGTGGAGATCCTCGGCAAGCAGCGACCGTTCGACAAGGTCGAGTTCATGCGCGAGGTCGTGGAGCAGACCAAGTTCCAGACCGTCACTCGCGAGGACGCGACCATCCCGGTCGGCCACATGATGATCGATCAGGCCGGCTTCCCCGGGTACAAGATCAACCGGTTCCGCAACATCTACCGGAAGGGGAAGGTCATCAAGAAGAACAAGTGGGTCCTCAACTACAGGCCGGTGGTCGAGTACGTCCGCATCGGCATCAACCCGGACCCGAACCTCCCCGCGCCCAAGGAGAAGCCGACCCACATGATCAAGCCGGCCAAGGGCACCACGATGAAGATCGTGCAGTAGCCCGGCCGCGCGTCCGCTCGCCTTCCCGCACGGCCCGCCGATTCCACCGAACCGGCCGGTGGCCTGGTGCACTATTCACCGGGCCGTCTCACTCCGATGGAAGGCAAGATCCTCGCGCTGGTTCCACCGGCGTCGGCGTCGACCGCCGGCGAGCCCGACCACGGTGACGACGAGTGGATGCTCCTGGCCCGCCATGGCCGGCCGGGCGCCTTCGACGCCCTGGTCCGGCATCATCAGGGCCGCGCGCTGGCGGTCGCGTATCGCTACCTGGGTCAGCGCGAGCTGGCCAAGGACGTCGTCCAGAACACGTTCCTCGAGATCTACCGGCGGCTCGACGCGTACCAGCCGCACGGAAAGTTCCGGGCCTACTTCCACCGCGTCCTGCTCAATCAGTGCCGGATGGCGGCGCGCTCGCGGACCATCCGCGCGCGCTTCCAGGAGCGGCTGGCCCGGGTCGACCCCGACGACCCGGTCGGGTCGCTGCCCGACGAGCAGATCCTCGCCCGCGAGCGCGAGCGGCGGGTGGAGCGCGGCCTCCTCTGCCTGTCGGAAAAGCTGCGCGCGGTGGTGGTCCTGCAGTTCTGCGGTGACCTCTCGCAGGCCGAGATCGCCGAGGCGCTCGAGATCAAGGTCGGCACGGTGAAGTCGCGACTCTCGGCCGCGCTGGTGGCGCTTCGCGCCGAGCTGGGAGGGGAGCGACCGTGAGCGGACGCCGACTGCCGACCGAGCGGCTGGTGCGCCATGTCCTGGGCGAGCTGACCGGCGAGGAGCGCGACGAGACCGAGCAGCGCATCGCCGACTCGCGCAGCGAGGCGGAGCGCGCGGCCGAGCTGCGCGCGATGACCGAGGTGCTGGCCCGCCCTCCCGCGTGGGTGGAGTCGGTCGACCTGGCCGGCGAGATCCGCGACCGGATTGCCCGCGGCGACGGCGCGCCGCTCACGGTCGGCCAGCCGCGGACGGTCCGCCGGTGGGCGATGGGTGGGGCCGGAGCGGTGGCGGTGGCGGCGGTCGCGGTGCTCGCGCTGGGGCACGACCGGCCCGACACCGACGGGATGTCGGCCACCGCGGCCGAGCGCGCCGGTCAGGACATGCAGGGCGTGCGCAGCAAGGGGCCCGGTGCAAGAGCGGCCGAGGACCCGGATCGCTGGGTCGGGATCCGCCTGGCGCGGGCCACCGCCGGCGGTGCGGCGGTGCCGGTCTCGCCTGGCGACCGGATCGCGCGCGGCGAGCTGCAGGTTTCCTACACCAACCTGGGCCCGCGACCGTACTCTCGTCTCATGGTGTTCGCGGTCGACGCGGCCGGCCAGGTGCGGTGGCTCTATCCCGCCTACGAGCGAGCGGACACCGACCCGGAGGCGATCGCCATCGAGCCGGGCGCGGCCGACGCGGTCCTGCCCGACCGGATCGAGCACGAGTTCGCGCGCGGGCGGCTGGTGGTGTGCGGGCTGTTCCTGCGCCGCCCGCTCACCGTCCGACAGGTCGAGGCCGGGCTGGGCGGCCGGCAGCCCGAGCCGGGCGCGCGGCTCGGGTTTCGCGACGCGGGCCAGCACTGCTTCGACCTGGAGGCGGAGTGAGGCGCGCCGCCCTGGTCGCGGCGGCGCTGGCGGTCTGGGGCGGGACGGCCCGCGCCGAGCCAGCCCGCGCCGGGCCAGCCGGACGAGTGAAGCGCTTCGCGGTGGTCATCGGCAACAATCACTCCGGGCGGAGCGACACCCGCGACCTGCGCTACGCCGACGACGACGCGGTGGCCATGCACCAGCTGCTCGCCCAGGCCGGGGTCGACAGCTCGCTGTTCGTGAACCTCGACGCCGAGTCGCGCCAGCTCTACCCCGGCCTGCGCAGCGCGGGCCGGCCGCGCTGGTCGGCGCTGCGCGCCCGCCTGGACCGCATCGAGGCCGAGATCCGCGCCGCCGGCCGGGCCGGGGTTCACACCAGCCTGCTGGTCTTCTTCAGCGGGCACGGCGACGTGGCCAACGGCGAGGGCTACGTCGAGCTGGAGGACGCCCACCTCAGCCGCACGCTCCTGCGCAGCGGGATCCTCGACCGCACCTCGGCCAGCGAGGTGCACGTCGTGGTCGACGCGTGTCGCTCGTACTACCTGGCGTTCGAGAAGGGCGCGGGCGGCCACCGCCGGCGCGCCGCGGCCGGGCCGCTGGTCGATCGCGGACGCGCGCGCATCGGCTACGTCCTGTCGACCTCGTCCGACCGCGAGAGTCACGAGTGGGAGGCGTTCCAGGGCGGCATCTTCAGCCACGAGGTTCGCTCGGCCCTGCGCGGCGCCGCCGACGTCGATCGCGACGGCCGGGTCACCTATGCCGAGCTCGGCGCGTTCCTGGCGGTCGCCAACCGCGGGATCCGCAACGCGCGCTTCCGGCCCGACTTCGTGGTGCGGCCGCCGGCCGAGCTGACCGACGAGCTCCTGGGCTGGAGCGGGGCGGCCCAGGCGCTCCTGCTCGACCTGCCGGGGCAGGGACACATGGTGCTGGAGGGGCCGGGCGGCGAGCGCGTGCTCGACGTGCACCCGCTCGACGGCGAATCGCTGCTGGTCCATCTGCCGGGCGTGCGTCCGCTGTTCCTCCGCCGCGCCGACGGGGACCGCGAGTTCACGATCCCGGCGCAACCGGGGACCGCGACGCTGCGGCTGTCGTCGCTCGGCGCCGGGCCGGTCCGGGTGGCCAGCAAGGGTGCGCTCCACCTGGCGTTCAGCCAGCTGTTCTCGGCCCCGTTCGGCGCCCTCGACGTCGTCCGCTACCGCGAGGCGATCGCGAGCGCACCCGAGCCGGAGCCGGACGCGGCGGTGTCCGCCGATGCCGACCTGGGCGGCGGGCGCGCCACCGCGCGGCGGTTGACGGGCGCGACCGCGATCGTGGCCGGCGTGGCCGGGCTGGGCCTGGCCGGCTGGGCGATCGAGCGGAGCGCCGAGGCCGATCGCGCCGAGCAGTCGCGGCGGCCCGACCTCAACGCCACCGTCGAGAACGCGCGCCTGGCCGCCGGCATCTCGCTGGGGGTGGCGGCGAGCGCGGCGGTGGTCTACTGGTTGCTCGGCGACGACGATCCGGACCAGGCCGGCCTCGCGGTGATGGCCGGGCCCGGCGCGGGTGGCGTGTACGCGATCACGCTGTCGAGCTTCTGGTAGCGTTCGCACCGAACCGCGCGGGCACCTCCGGCACTGGAGGTGGATGAACCGCGAACGAATCGGACACCTGCTGCGCTGGCTGGTCGCGCCGGCGATGGCGGCCGCCCTGGTCCTGGGCTGCGGCGACCACCGCGATGGCGAGCGGCGCACCTCCACCGGCGGCCGCGATGACGGCGCCGACCAGGACGGCGGCACCGGCGGCCCGCTGGATGGCGGGGGGCATGGGCAGGACGGCGCGCCCTGTGATCCGATGGACGGCGGTGCTGGCGGCGACGCGGGTCCCTACGATGCAGACGGCGGGCGCTTCGATCCGGATGCAGGTCCGTACGATGCGGACGCGGGCAGCGATCCCGGCGACGCCGGATCCGGGTGGCTCGACGGCGGCAACTGAGTCCGCGGCATGCTGCGCGACGCGCGAACCCTGGCGCCGGGCGTCGAGCTCACCGCCGACCTCTGCATCGTCGGAGCGGGCGCGGCCGGCATCACGCTGGCCCGCAGGCTGTCGGGGCGCGGCCTCCGCGTGCTGGTGCTCGAGTCGGGCAGCTTCGAGATCGAGGCGCAGCACCAGGCGCTCTACGCCGGCACGATGAGCGGGCTCGGCGGCTGGACGCTGGACGACCACCGCTGGAGGCTGTTCGGTGGGTCGACCGCGCGCTGGGGTGGCTTCTGCATGCCGCTCCGGCCGGGTGACTTCACCGCCCGGGACCACATCCCCGGCAGCGGCTGGCCGATCACTTTCGGCGACCTGGAGCCGTCCTACCGCCTGGCCAGCCAGGGCCTCGAGATCGGTGATTTCGAGTACGACGCGGCGGTGCTCGCCGCGGCCGACGACCTCCCGCTCATCGAGGGGAGCGGCCGCCTCGAGACGCACGTGTTCCGGTTCAGCCCGCCGACCCGTATGGGACCGCGCCATCGCGCCGAGCTGGCCGCGGCCGACGACGTCGAGGTCCAGATGTGGGCCAACGCGATCGACATCGTGCTCGACGACGGCCTGGCCCGGGTCGACCACCTGCTCTGCGCCACGCTCGACGGGGCTCGCTTCACCGTCGCTGCCGATCGCTACGTGCTGGCCATGGGCGGACTCGAGAACGCGCGGCTGCTCCTCGCGTCGGGCTCGCAGATCGACGGCGGCGTGGCCGGCTCGAGCGGCCTGGTCGGCGCCTACTTCATGGAGCACCCGCACCTGTACAGCTCGGCGATGTGGGTCGAGCCGGGCGCCCTCGACGCGCGGTTCTACGGCCCGCACCCCACCGGAGAGGCCGTGGCCGGGCGCTGGATCGAGGTGTGTGGCGTGCTGGCCCTGTCCGAGGAGACCCGGGACAGCGAGCGGTTGCCCCACCTCGCCGCGTTCCTCGAGGAGGCGCCGCTCGACGGTGGCGCGACCGGATCGATCCCGGCCGCGGCGGTGTCGGTCCTGGCGCGCCGGGCCGGTCGGGCGCGCCTCTTCGGGCTGACCATCCGCGCCGAGCAGACCCCGACGCGCGAGAGCGCCGTGTCGCTGTCCGACGAGCGCGACGCGCTGGGCATGCCGCGCCTCGACCTGCGCTGGGTGGTCAGCGACGGCGATCGGATCGCCTACGCCCGCGCGATGGAGATCCTCGGCGCCGAGCTGGCCGCGGCCGGGCTCGGCCGTCTGTGGACGCCGGTCGACCAGCTCGGCCGGTTCGATCATCCGATCCGACCGGGCGGCCACCACATGGGCACGGTGCGGATGCACGCCGACCCCGCGCGCGGCGTGGTCGACGCCAGCTGCCGGACCCACGACGTCGACAACCTGTACGTGGCTGGCTCGGCGGTGTTCACCACCGGCGGCGCGGCCAACCCGACCCTGACCCTGGTCGCGCTGGCCGAGCGGCTCGCGGCCCACCTGATCGAGGAGACCGCATGACCGGGCCAGGCGGGCGAGGACAGCGGGCCGAAGCGGGCGCGATCGGGCGGCGGGACATCCTTCGCGCGGCGGGCGGGGTCATCGCCGGCGCGAGGCTCGTCTCGCTGGTGGGTCTGGTCGGCTGCGGCGGTGCGCTCCCCGCCGAGATCCACCGCGCCGCGGAGGTGGCCCGGTCCTACTTCGGCGGCGATCCTGGCGGCGGCGCGCAGACCGTCGGCGACGCCTACCGCGCGGCGCTGGGCGATGGTCCGCGGCTCGAGCGCGATCTGGAGCCGCTGGTCGCGCGCATCACCGCGCTCGACACGGGCGACGGCGACGACCCGGTGGTGACCGCGCTGGCCGCGCAGGTGGCCGACGAGCTGGGCGGGCAGGGCCTGGTCCGCCTGGACGGATGGACCTGCGCGCCGACCGAGCTGCGCCTCTGCGCGCTGGTGGCGCTTGCTGGCTGATCGACGGCGCGACGCGTCGCTCTCGCTGCCCGCATCGCTCGCGCTGCTCGCGGCGCTGTCGCTGTCCGCGTGGTGCGCTGGCTGCGCCGGCGGCGACGGCCCGTGGCCGGACCTCGAGTCGGGCCTCGACGCGCGCGAGCCGCTCGACTGCGCGGCGCCGGCCCGGCCCCCCGAGCGCCTGTCGCAGCACCCGTGCTTCGCCGGTCAGCCCCCGCGCCTGGTGGGCGGCTTCGTGCCCTACGACGTGCAGGCGCCGTTCTGGTCGGACGGCCTGGTCAAGGAGCGCGCGGTCGGCGTGCCCGACGACGCGCTGGTCGACGTGCGAGCCGACGGCACCGTCGAGCTCCCCGCCGGATCGATCGCGGTGAAGCGATTCCTCGACCGCGCGCGAGCGGTCGAGACGCGCATCCTGACCATCGGCGAGGACGGCGGCGCCGACGGGGCGACCTACCTGTGGACCGAGGACGGCACCGACGCGCGCCGCGCCGATCGGAGCACCACCGTCGATGTCTCCGGCGGGATCTGGACCGCGCCCGGCCCCGAGGACTGCGCCCGGTGCCACGGCGGGGCCAGCGGCGGTCTGCTCGGCCTGCGCGTGGCCCAGCTCAACCGCGACTTCGACTATGCGGGCGACCGCACCGCCAACCAGATCGCCACCTGGGTCCACATCGGCCTGGTCGACGCGGCGGCGCTCGAGCGACCCGATCGGCTGCCGCGGATGGCTGCCTACGGCGATCGCCGCGCGCCGGTCGCCGATCGCGCGCGCGCCTACCTCGCCTCCAACTGCGCCCACTGCCACCGGCCGGGCGGCGAGGGCGGCAGCGCGATCGATCTGCGCTGGGAGACGCCGCTCGATCTCACCCGCTCGTGCGATGTGACGCCCGAGCTGGGCGATCCGTGGGACGGGGAGGGCACGCTGCTCCGTCCCGGCGTCCCGGGTCGATCCGTCCTCCTCTCGCGCATGGCCAGCGACGACCCGCTCTGGCGCATGCCGCCGGTCGGCAGCGCGCGCGTCGACCAGGAGGCAGTGGCGCTGATCGAGGAGTGGATCACGAGCCTGACCGGATGTGACGACAGCGACGGGGCATCCCGGTGAGGCGCGGGTGGCGGGACCGCCGCCGGGCTGGCAGGATGGCTCGATGAGGATCGCGCTCGCGCTGCTCGTGGTCCTGGCCGCGGCCATGGCGGTGGTGTCGGGCAGCTGCACGGCGCCGCTGGCCGGCGCGCCCTGTCCGTGCCTCGACGGCTACGTGTGCGATCCGGGCTCGAACACGTGTCAGCCGCGCCGCGACGAGGGGTCGGGCGACGCGTCGACGCTGGACACGGACGCGTCCCTCGAGGCCTCCGACGGCGCCCCCGGTTCTCCCCGCGACGCCGACCCCGGCGACGGCGGCGTTCCGGCCGACGCGGGCGGCATCGACGCCGACGTTAGCGCCGACGCCGGCGGACAGGACGCCGGCTAGGCCCGGGCCCGGCCCGCCCGCCGATCGCGCAGACGGCAGTGTAGACTGCGCCATCGCGCGCCGCGCCCGCCTCGTCTCCGCCGTCGCCGTCGCGCTCTCCGTGCCGTGCGTGTCCGGGCCGGGCGCCTCGGCCGGAACCCCCGCCGCTGCCACCGCCACCGCCGGCGTGCGCGCGATACGGGTCGACTGTCAGCTCGACGTCGACCGCGGCGATCTTCGCGGCCAGGTCGACATCTCGCTGGTCAACCCGACCGCCGCGCCGCTCGACCGGATCTACCTGTGGCTGTATCCCAACCGCCTGGACCGCGTTCCGGCGTCGGTCGACGACGTCAGCTTCTACTGGCTGTATCCGCGCCGGTTCGACCCGGGATCGATGGCGCTCGACGAGGTCGCCACCGGACCGAACGCCGCCTCCCTCCGCCCGGTTCCGACCACCGGCTGGCGCGCCGAGCCGCACGCCGCCGCCGGTCGCCGGACGCTGTGGTCGATCGGCTTGCCCGCTCCGCTCGCCCCCGGCGCGCGCCTGCACCTCCGCGCCACCTACCGCGCCCACGTGCCAACCCGGTACGGCGGCTTCGGCTGCGTCGACGGTGGCTGCACCCTGGCCGGCGGCTTCTACCCGATGCCGGCCGCGCTCGACGCCGCTGGCTGGGATCTCGAGGCGGCGCCGCTGCCGACCGATCTCGACGTCTCGGTCGGCCTGGCCCGCCCTGGGTCGATCGTCCTGTTCGATCAGTGGTCGGGCAACGGCGCCGCGTTCCTGCGCGTCCGCGCGCCCGCCGCCCCTTACGCGACGCTGGTGGTCGCGCCCGCGCTGTACGAGTCGCGCCGCCAGGTGGCCGGCGCCGAGCTCCGCTTCCTCGCCCTCGATCCACCGCCGCCGGCCGCCGACGCCAGCCGCGTCATCCTGCCGTACACCGCCGAGGACCACGCCGCCGCGGCCCTCGACACCGCCGCGGCCGCGGCCCAGGTCCTCGCCGATCTGGATCCGGGGCTGCGCCCGCGCTCGCTCACCATGGTGTCGGCGCCGCTCCGCGCCGAGCTGGCCACCGCCCACGACCGGATCGTGCTGGTCTCGGACCGCTTCTTTCGCATCTGGCCGGCCGAGCGCTTCCGCAAGTTCCATCGCCGCCAGCTGGCCCGCGCGGTCTTCGCCCACCAGATGCTCGCACGCCTGGCCGGCCCCGACGCCGCGCGCGACGACGCCGCCGATCTGGTCGCGTCGTACCTGGCCGATCTCTTCATCCTGCGCCGCTACGACCGCGCCGAGTATCTGCAGAACATCCTCCGCCCGGTCAGCTTCGTCCCGGCCATCGACCAGCTGCTCTACGCCCCGCAGACGATGTTCGCCGACGCCTACTTCGGCGACCTGGGCGGTGATCTCGGCGGGCGCGGGCCTGCCGATCCGTCGCGCGACGACCCGCGCCGCTTCATGCACACGCGCCCGCGCGGCCGGCTCCTGTTCGAGAAGCTGCGCGACCTGCTCGGCCCGCGCGTCGACCGCGCCATGCGCGCGGTGGTCGTTGGCGGGGTCGAACACCGCGTCGCCGCCGAGCGGGCCCACGGCGCGCCGCTCGACTGGTTCTTCCGCCAGTGGGCCCTGCCGCACCCGCGGGTCGACTACCGGCTGGTCTCGCACCGCGCCCGCCGCGCCGGGGCCGGCTACGACAACCAGGTGATCGTCGCCCGTGACACCGAGCCGGGCGATCGCCCGCCGGTCGAGCCGGTCACCGTGCTGGCGATCGACCGCGACGGCGGCCGCCACCGCCTGCGCTGGTCGGGCGTCGGCCCGCGCGGCGCGCTTCGCTATCGATCGAGCTCGCCGGTCGAGTGGGCGTGGGTCGATCCGGACGCGCGCCTGGTCCAGACCAGCGTGGGCCGGCCCGGCCAGCACGCCCGCTTCGACGACCGCGACCACCACCCGGTCCGCTTCGTCTACAACAACCTCGGCGTGCTCCTCAACGTCAGCGATCTGTCCGCGGTCGTCGCCGCCGACTTCACCCTCTCGCGCGTCCACGACCTCGAGAACGAGCTCCGCTTCGTCGCGTTCACCAGCGCCGCGGTCGACTACGGAGTGGTGGCGTCCTACCGGCGCGGCTTCGGCCGCGAGGTCACGCCGGATCGCCTGCTCGGCCGCGCGGTGGTGAGCCTGGGCGCGTCGCGCCTCGACGGTGACTTCTTCGCCGCCGGCGCCGAGCTCGACCGCTCCGCCACCCAGGTCAGCCTGGGCGCGTCGATCGGGGCCGACACCCAGGTCTTCGAGTTCGAGCCGCTCGCCCGCAGCGACGCGCGCCTGTCCGCGTCGGTGACCGCCACCCGGCTCGACCAGATCGCCGGGGCAGCCGCCGCCGAGCTCCTGTCCGGCGAGCTGGGCGCGTGGACCTCGCGCACCATCACCCCGCGGGCAGGCCACACCCTGGCCGGCGAGCTGGGCGCGGCGGTCGCGCTGGGCGACATCGAGAGCCGCTCGCAGCTGCTCGCCGCCGGCGGCGCCGACGGGGTGCGCGGCTTCGCGCCCGGCGCGCTGTTCGGCCGCGCCCTGGCCAGCGCGCGCGGCGAGTACCGCCACACCTTTGTCCACGATCTCGACTGGAACCTCGGCCACTACTCGTACGCGCGCGGGTTCGGCGGGGTCGCATTCGTCGACGCCGGGGTGCTCTCGCCGTGCGACTCCTACGCGCCCGGGCGCGGCTCGGTCTACACGTCGGCCGGCTACGGCCTCGAGGCCTTCTACGACAACTTCGGGACTCTCGCCTCGCTGATGCGGCTCGACCTCGCGGTTCGCCTGTCCGGACGGCCGCCGTCGTGCCTCGGCGAGACCCCGTCGGGCGGCACCGCGGTGCAGCTCTACCTGACGTTCTTGCCGCCGTTCTGATCGCGCAGCCGGGTGCGTGCGGGCGACATCGAATCAGGTGGCGGCGAGTTGGATTTTGCCGCCGGAATGCGGATACTCGGCCCGACCATGCAGGAATCGCTTATATCCCGCGGACATGTGCCGCATCATGGCTCGCTTCAGGGAGGCGTCGCGTGAGCCCACCCATGAGCCCTGCCACCCCTGACGTGCCGCTCCGGCGGCTGTCCTTCGGCCAGACTCGCCGGCCCGACGCGTGGTGGCTGAAGCCGCTCCTGGTCTTCCTCGGCCTGACCGGGTTCGTCGTCTATTCGACCTGGGCGGCCCTGCAGAACGCGCACTACACGTTCGGGCCGTACCTGTCGCCGATGTACTCGCCCGAGCTGTGGGGCAACTCGCCGCACGCGCTGTTCGGTCCGCCGCCGGCCTGGTTCCCGCGCTGGCTCCCGTTCTCGCCGGCGCTCCTCATCCTGTGGATGCCGGGCGGGTTCCGGCTCACCTGTTACTACTACCGCGGCGCGTACTACAAGTCGCACTGGGCGTCGCCACCGGCCTGCGCGGTCGGCAAGCCGCAGAAGAAGTACCGCGGCGAGCAGAAGCTGCCGCTCATCATCCAGAACGTCCACCGCTACTTCCTCTACCTGGCGCTCGCGTTCCTGGTCGTCCTCCTGCTCGACGCCTACAAGGGGATCTTCCACTGGGGCGCCGATCATCACTTCGAGCTCCACGTCGGCAGCCTGATCCTCTGCATGAACGTCGTCCTCCTCGGCGGCTACACCTTCGGCTGCCACTCGCTGCGCCACCTCATCGGCGGCCGCCACGACGAGATGTCGAAGAAGCCGCTCGCCCTGCGCATGTGGCGCTGCGCCACCTGCTTCAACCGCCGCCACCAGGCCTGGGCGTGGGCCAGCCTGCTCTGGGTGGCCTGGACCGACATCTACGTCCGTCTGTGCTCCATGGGAGTGCTCTCGGACTGGAGGATCTTCTGATGGCCGACCACGAGGTGCACGAGTACGACGTCCTGGTCATCGGGGCCGGCGGAGCGGGGCTGCGCGCCGCCATCGAGGCCTCGTCGGCCGGCGTCAAGGTCGGCCTCATCTGCAAGTCGCTGCTCGGCAAGGCCCACACCGTCATGGCCGAGGGCGGCGTGGCGGCCGCGCTGGCCCACGTCGACGATCGCGACAGCTGGCAGGTCCACTTCGCCGACACCATGCGCGGCGGCCAGTACCTCAACAACTGGCGCATGGCCGAGCTCCACGCCAAGGAGGCGCCGGAGCGGGTGCGCGAGCTCGAGGCCTGGGGCGCGGTCATGGACCGCACGCCGGACGGGCGCATCCTCCAGCGCAACTTCGGCGGCCACCGCTACCCGCGCCTGGCCCACGTCGGTGACCGCACCGGCCTGGAGATGATCCGCACGCTCCAGGATCACGGCATCCACCAGGGCATCGCGGTCCACATGGAGTGCACGGTCACCGCGCTCCTCAAGGACGGGGGCCGCATCTGCGGCGCGTTCGGCTACGAGCGGCAGAAGGGCTTCTTCATGCTCTTCCGCGCCAAGGCGGTGGTGATCGCCACCGGCGGGATCGGGCGTGCCTTCAAGATCACGTCGAACAGCTGGGAGTACACCGGCGACGGCCAGGCCCTGGCCTACGACGCCGGCGCCGAGCTCATGGACATGGAGTTCGTCCAGTTCCACCCGACCGGCATGGTGTGGCCGCCCAGCGTGCGCGGCATCCTGGTCACCGAGGGAGTCCGCGGCGAGGGCGGCGTGCTCCGCAACAACCAGGGCAAGCGGTTCATGTTCGACGACATCCCGCCGCTCTACCGCGGGCAGACCGCCGCCGACCCCGAGGAGGGCTGGCGCTACGTCACCGGCGACAAGGACGCGCGCCGGCCGCCCGAGCTCCTGACCCGCGACCACGTGGCCCGCTGCATCAACCGCGAGGTCAAGGAGGGGCGCGGCAGCCCGCACGGCGGGGTGTTCCTCGACATCTCCTGGATCAAGGAGAAGCTCCCCAACGCGGCGGAGCACATCAAGAAGAAGCTGCCCAGCATGTACCACCAGTTCAAGCAGCTGGCCGACATCGACATCACCACCGAGCCGATGGAGGTGGGCCCGACCACTCACTACGTGATGGGCGGGATCCGGGTCGAGGGCGACTCGCAGATGAGCACGACGGTGCCGGGGCTGTTCGCCGCCGGCGAGGTGGCGGCCGGGCTGCACGGCGCCAACCGGCTGGGCGGCAACTCGCTGTCCGACCTGCTCGTGTTCGGCAAGCGGGCCGGCGAGTACGCCGCGACGTGGGCGAAGGAGCACCCGACCGGCAGCGTGCCGGAGAGCGAGGTGGCCGAGGCCCAGCGCGCCGCGCTGTCCGCGTTCGACCAGAAGGGCGGAGAGTCGCCCTACAAGATCCAGCAGGAGCTGCAGGATCTCATGCAGGAAAAGGTCGGCATCATCCGCGAGGAGAAGGAGATGATGGAGGCGGTGGAGGCGCTGGAGGGCTTCAAGCGCCGCGCCCGCGCCGCGTCGATCGACGGCAACCGGCACTACAACCCGGGCTGGCACACCGCGGTCGATCTCCACAACATGCTGATCTGCTCCGAGGCGGTCGCCCGCTGCGCGATCGAGCGCAAGGAGAGCCGCGGCGCCCAGGCCCGCGCCGACTACCCGGACAAGGACGACGGGCACAGCAAGTTCAACCTCGTCGTGATGAAGGGACCGGACGGCGCGATGAAGCTGCGCAAGGAGCCGGTGGTGGCGATCCGCGAGGACCTGAAGAAGATCATCGAGGAGAACCAGAAATGAGCAGCGGCGGCAGCATCAGCAGCGGCACCGGAAAGGTCACCCTGCGCATCTGGCGCGGCACCGGCCAGGAGGGCAAGCACGTCGACTACACCGTCGAGGCCGGGCCCGGCATGGTCGTGCTCGACGTGGTCCACAAGGTCCAGGCCGAGCAGGCCAACGACCTGGCGGTGCGCTGGAACTGCAAGGCCGGCAAGTGCGGGTCGTGCTCGGCCGAGGTCAACGGGATGCCGCGGCTCATGTGCATGACGCGCATGACCGAGCTGCCCGAGGGCCAGCCGATCACCGTCGAGCCGATGCGCGCCTTCCCGGTGGTGAAGGACCTGGTCTGCGACGTGTCGTGGAACTTCGAGGCCAAGAAGAAGATCAAGAAGTTCAAGCCGCGCAAGCCGGACGCGGCCGACGGCACCTGGCGCATGAACCAGGCCGACATCGACCGCGTGCAGGAGTTCCGGAAGTGCATCGAGTGCTTCCTGTGCCAGAACACCTGCCACGTCCTTCGCGATCACAAGATGATGAACGAGTACATCGGCCCGCGCCTGCTCATCTACAACGCGGCGCTCGAGATGCACCCGCTCGACACCGAGGATCGGATCTCGGATCTCAAGCAGCGCGACGGGATCGGCTACTGCAACATCAACAAGTGCTGCACGGTGGTCTGCCCCGAGAGCATCCAGATCACCGACAACGGCATCATCCCGCTCAAGGAGCGGGTGGCCGACCGGTTCTACGACCCGCTGAAGCGCCTGCTGCGCGTCTTCGGGTAGCGCCCGGCGGATCGACGCCGCCTGGCTCAGCCAGGCGGCTGCTCCGCGGAGGGTGGCGGTGAGGGCGAGGCCGGGGGCGGCACGGCGCGATGGACGTCGACCATGATGGCGGCCAGGCCGACGACCGTGACCAGGCTGCCCACCATCCAGACCCACCTCATGGTCTCGGGGCCCCAGGCGGTCTCGTGCAGCCACGAGCCCTCGGCCTGCAGCCGCACGACGTCCATGAGGTGCCAGAAGACGAGAGCCTGCACCCACTGGAACAGGAGCAGCCCGAGGACGAGGAGCTTCCAGCGCAGCGTCATGGGCCGATCCAACGCCCGAGCGGGGTGGATGATTTCGCTGCGAACCGCGCTCCTGGTAGATTGAGCGGGAGCTCCCTGGTGGCCACCCTCGCAGCCCCGCTGACCCTGTTCGTCGACGCGTTCTTCTGCACGCCGTTCGACTTCCGCTGCTGGGTGGCGCTTCGCGAGAAGGGCCTCGAGTTCACCATCTCGCGCGCGATGATGCACGAGGGCCAGGGGCTGACCGCCTCCTACAAGCAGAACAGCGTCACCGGCCGCGTGCCCGGCCTGGTCCACGGCGACTTCTGGCTGGCCGAGTCGCTCGCGATCATCGAGTACCTCGAGGAGGCCTTCCCGGCCCCGGGCTGGCCGTCGCTGTGGCCGGTCGATCCGCTGGCGAGGGCGAGGGCGCGCCAGGTGCTGTCCTTTCTCGGCAGCGACCTGTTCGATCTCCTGCGCGAGCGGCCGTCGTGGACGATCTTCTACCCGGGCGAGCGTGCGCCGCTGACCCCGCCCGCCCGCGTCGCCGCCGACGAGCTCCTCGCCATCGCCGAGCGAGTCCAGGCCGAAGGGGCGCTCGAGCCGTGGTCGATGGCCAGCGCGGACCTCACCTTCGCGCTGCTCCGCCTGTCCCGCGGCGGCGAGGCGCTGCCGCGCGCGCTGCAAGAGCTGGTCGACCAGAACATCCGGCGCCCGTCGGTGGCGAGCTACCTCCACCACGATCGCCCGCCCAACCCACCGCTGACCGGCCGGCGCGCGTCGACCTGATCGGCGGCGTCACACCGGGTCGGGGACGTCTTCGGGCGAGGCGCTGGCGGGCTGGGGCGGCGGGACGCCGCCCGGGTTGAGATCGAGCCGGCCGGCGCTGACCGTGAGGCGGGCGCCCTGGACCGCGACCGTGTTGGCGCCGAGGTTGATGGTCGCGCCGGCCTCGATCTTGAGGCCCTGCTGGGCCTGCATGTCGCACTCGGAGGCGACCACGGTGAGCTCGCCGGCCGGGGCCTGGAGGACCAGGTCGCCCTTCAGCGCCTCGAGGGTGATCTTGTTGCTGCCGCTGTCGATGACGATGCGGCCGTTCTTGCCGCCGTCCTCGATCGTGACGGTCCCCTTGTCGTCGTCGAGCTCGACCCGCGAGCCGCTCCGCGAGACCAGCACTCGCTTCTCGTTGCCGCCGCCGTTCTTGTCGGGCGGCATGTCCTTGCCGTTCCACAGCGCGCCGAGGACGACCGGGCGGCGGAAGTCGCCGTGCTCGAAGACGACCAGCACCTCGTCGTCGATCTCGGGCAGGAAGAACCAGCCGCGATCCTTGCCGGCGCCGAGCGCGGCGATCGGCGCCCACCACGAGGTGTCCTGGCCGGGCAGGGTGGGGTAACGCACCTTCACCCGGCCGAGCTTGTCCGGATCCTTGTTGTCGACCACCAGGCCGACCAGCGGCTCGTAGATGCGGTCGGCCCGGTCCTCGGCCTGGCGGATGCGCTGGCCGAGCAGGCTGGGCAGGAACGGGATCGGCAGGTCCTCAGCCATGCGCGTCTTCCATCATACGACGCGCCGCCGGCGCGGCTTCCTGCCCGGCCGAACCGACCGAAATCACTTCTTGCCCTTCGGCGCCGGGGCCGGCGCGGGCGGCCTGGCTGCCGGCGGATCGAGCCGGATCTCGCCCAGGACCAGGACGTCGGGGTCGCCCTCGCGCGACGGGCCCTGGTGCGGGACCGGCTTGCGGCCGCTCGCGGTCTGCACCCGCAGCCCGACCACCACCTTGCCGCCGGGCGGCTGCCCCCACGAGTCCGGCACCCGCAGCTTGATGCGGTCGCGCACGTACTCGCCGTCGCGCCAGCGCGAGGTCGGCAACAGGCCGCCGGCGGTCGCCTTCATCGGGCTGCGCGCCGGGGTCTGCTTCGGGTCGCCGCCGGCGCGCCACGCCTCGAGCTGGAACAGGAGGTCGGCGCTCGGCCGCCGGACCGCGTGGAAGTAGACCGACAGCTCCGCCTTGTCGCCCGGCCGGAAGCTCTGCCGGTCGCCGTCGAAGCCGAGCACCTCGATCGCGCCGCCGTCGAGCGACGCGTCGTCGAGCCGCACCGCCGGCTCGGGCGGCGAGGTCAGGAGGTAGTCGGCGATCTTGGCCATCGCCTGGTTGCTGGCCGGATCGCGCGCGTAGTAGACGCGCTCGAGCCAGTCGTCCAGGTAGCGCTTCATCTCGCCGAACGCGGCCTTGTCCCCCGACGGCCACAGGTTGTGCTTCTCCCACGGATCGGCGGCCAGATCGAACAGCTCGTACACGTTGGCCTTGAGGTCGTAGATGAGCTTGTGCTTGCCGGTCACCGCGGCGCGCAGGGTGTGCCCCGCGTTGGTCTCGGAGAAGACCACCCGCTCGGACGCGTCCTGGCCGTAGAACAGCTGCGGGACCAGGCTCTCGCCCTCGAACTCGGCCCCGCGCGGGTCGAGCCCGCACAGGTCGACCAGCGTCGGCAGGATGTCGAGCGGCGACACCGCGCCGGCGATCTGGCGCGGGGCCAGGTTGGGCACGAACACGATGAGCGGCACGTTGAGCAGCTCGCGGTAGAGCGCGAAGCCGTGGTTGATGAAGCCATGCTCGTTGAAGCCGTCGCCGTGATCGCTGGTCACGACGATGATCGTGCGGTCCGCGCCGGGCATGCGGCCGATCTCGTCGAACAGCCGGCCCAGGTGCTTGTCGGTGTAGGCCAGCTCGCCGTCGTAGAGGTCCTCCTCGGTGGCGCCGAAGCTGCGGTCGCCCGGGTGGGCGACGTAGCGCCCGTGCGGATCGATGTAGTGCAGCCACAGGAACCAGCGGTCCTCGTCGCGCTGGCCGATCCACGCCACCGCCGCGTCGGTGACCTTGTCGGCCGCCGAGCCGTACGGGTCCGCCTTGGGCACGAGGTTGTCGTAGGAGTCGAAGCCCTGCTTCATCCCCCAGTCCTGGAACCACTCGTGGCTGAGGATGGCGCCGGTCTTGAACCCGCCGGCCTTGAACAGCTCGCTGACCAGGAGGTTCTGGTCCTTGAGCCGCGGCGGCATGCCGTGCTTCACCCCCTCGTCGAGCGCGATGCCGGAGTGGAAGAACTTGGAGGTCAGGATGGCCGGCACCGACGCCATGGTCCCGGCCGACGGCGCGTTGGCGAAGCTGAACGAGGTGGAGCGAGCCGCCAGCCGGGCCAGCTCCGGCGTGGTCTCGCGCCCGGTCCGCACGGTGTAGCCGCCCATGGTGGTGTGGTCGTAGCGGACCGTGTCGATGGTGATGAGCAGGACGTTCCACTTCTGCCGGAACCCCTCGGGCACCGGCATCCGCTTGCCCTTGCGGTAGCTGGGCAGGCGGCCGAGCTCGAAGTCGCGCCCGTCGCAGTTCTCGTCGATGCCGTTGTCGGGCAGGTCGCGGGCCAGCGGGTGGCGGGCCGCGTCGAACGGAGCGCAGTCGTTCTCGCCCAAGAGGGTGCCGTAGCCGTCGCGGTCCAAGTCGGTGGCGCGGCGGAGGAGATCGACCATCGAGCGGAGCGGCGGCGACGCGCTCACCGCCAGGCTCTTGGTCGCCGCGTCGGCGCCGACCGCGACCAGGGTGACCGGCATGACCAGCGCGGCCGCGAACAGGATCCCGCCGAGCGCGCCCAGCCGCCAGCGCGGCGTGGTCGGCAAGAGCGCGCCGCGCCTGGCCAGGATGTGGGTCCCGGCCCGGGTGCCGAGCGCGATGATCCCGGCGCTGACCAGGTGCCGCCACGGGATGAGCGGGCGCAGCTGGGGCATGAACAGCAGCACCAGCGCCGCGACCGGCAGGCCGAAAAGGAGCAGGCCGACCGCCGCCGCGGTCGGATCGCCCAGCGGGCTCAACCAGGCCCAGCGGCCCAGCCGCGCGTCGGCGCGCCCGGCCGCGCGGTAGAGGAGTGCGGCCACCACCCAGGCCAGCGCCGCGCACAGGAGGACCAGCACCACCTGGAGCGCCGCGGCCAGCGCGGCGACCAGCTGCGGCTCCTTGAACAGAGACGTCAGGCGGACCGTCAGCCGCGACGACGCGGCCAGGTAGATCGCGACCGCGATCGCCCCGGCCCACAGCCAGGACGCCGCGCGCACCGGGCGGCGGGCGGTCCGAGCCGGCGCCAGCAGGCCGCGGAAGTCGCGCGCCCGGTCGGCGCTGTCGGCCAGGAGCGCGAGCCGGGTCACCACCGCCACCACCGAGACCACCGACGCGAGCGCGAGGTAGAGGGTGGCGAACAGGACCAGGTCGAGCAGGAAGAAGCGAAGCACCGTGCCGACCGCCAGCCGACCGGGCGCGGTGACCAGGGTGACCACGTACTCGCCCACCGCGGCGGCGCCGCACCCGAAAAGGAGCGAGGCGAAGGCCCGCTTGACGTCGCCCCAGGCCAGCGCGGCGAGCGACAGGTCGACCACCTCGGTGATGGTCGGCGGCTTGTTGGGGGACGTGCTCTGGGCGGACGGCTTCGCCACGGTCCTGACCTATCTATCTCATCCGCGGCGCACGCGCTCGGCCAGGAGCACCCACATGGCCTCGACGCCGTCGGTCCAGCGCACCTTCTTGCCCTCGGCCACGTTGCGCGCGCGGTAGTGAATCGGCACCTCGGCGATGGTCACCCCTCGCTTGCCCAGCTTGGCGGTGACCTCGGGGCAGAACTCGAAGCCCTCGCAGCGGAGGTCGAGCGAGCGCAGGAGCTCGGTGCGGAACACCTTGAAGCAGGTCGCCTCGTCGGTGATGGAAAGGCCGTAGAGCAGGTTGGCCGCGCGGGTGAGGATGCGGTTGGCCACGTAGTTGGCGGTGTGCATGCCGGACGGGCGCGAGCCGTTGCTGAAGCGCGATCCGTACACCACCTCGGCGCCGGCCGCGACCTCGGCCAGCAGCGCGGGATAGTCGGAGACCTCGTACTCGAGGTCGGCGTCCTGGATGAGCGCGAACTCGCCGCGCGCCTCGACCAGCGCGGTGCGGATGGCCGCGCCCTTGCCGCGGTTGCGCTGGTGGAGGACCAGCCGGATGCGGTCGTCCTCGGCCATGCGCTCGCGCACCACGTCGACGGTGCGATCGCTCGAGCCGTCGTCGCAGACCAGGATCTCCTTGTCGAACCCGACCGACTCGGTGTCGACGGCGGCGACCTGGCGCAACACCTCGCCGATCGTTCGCTCCTCCTGGTACGCGGGGATGAGGATCGATAGGAGCCGCATCGCTGGGTCCGGTACCATACCGTGCCAGCTCCGGCGAATCCCACCCCGGCGGGGGGTTCCGGACCGGCCTCCTGGGGTACGGTTTGCCGCCGTGACTCGCCCGGTCCGCCGCTTCGCCCTCGCCGGCCTGCTCGGGTTTCTCTACCTCTACCCGTTTCCCTACTTCGCGCCAATGCGCAGCGCCAACGAGCTGCCGCGCATCTACCTCACCACCGCGATGGTCGACGAGGGACGCTTCGCCATCGACACCGGCGTCGCGCGGTACGGCGCGACCGCCGACGTGTCCCCGTCCGGCGGTCACCAGTACTCCAACAAGGCACCGGGCTCGTCGTTCCTGGCCGTGCCGGCGTACCTGGCGCTGAAGGGCGCGTGCGCGGTGACCGGCTGCGAGCCGTCGCTGGCCCAGACGACCTGGGCGTTCCGGATCGCGACCGGCGTGGTGCCGACGCTCCTGTTCCTGCTCCTCTTCTGGCGCTTCCTCGGCCGCTACGCGCCCGACGAGGGACCGCGCCGCACCGCGCTGGCCGGCTACGCGGCCGGCAGCATGGCGCTCATCTACTCCATCCTGTTCGTCTCGCACCAGATCTCCGCGGTGTGCATCGCCAGCGCCTGGATCCTGTCGGTCCAGGTGGCCGAGGACGGGCGCGACTGGCGCTGGCTGGCGCTGGCTGGATTTCTGGCCGGAGCGGCGCCGCTCATGGACTACCAGGCCGCCTTCGCCGGGCTGCCGATCGCGGCCTACCTGGTCTGGAAGCTGGTCGGGCGGCCGCCGCGCCGGTGGGCGGCGCTGGCGCTGACCGCGGCCAGCTCGGTGCCACCGATGGCGCTCCTGCTCTTCTATCACTGGCGCGCGTTCGGCCACCCGCTCCGCACCGGCTACGCCGCGTCGAAGACCTTCGCCCACTTCCACCAGCGCGGCTTCCTCGGCATGGACCAGCTGCGCTGGGAGGCGCTGGTCGGCTCGACGGTGGCGCCCGACAACGGGCTCCTGTTCCTGTGCCCGATGCTGCTGCTCGCGCTGCCCGGCTTCTACCTGCTGGCGCGGCGGCGCGATCGGGCCACGCTCGCCGTCACCGCGGCGGTCGCGGTCATCTACCTCCTCTTCATCTCGTCGCTGTCGTTCTGGCGCGGCGGCTGGCAGGTCGGCCCGCGCTACATCACCGTCATGCTGCCGTTCGTGATGGTGCCGGTGGCGGTGGCGCTGGCCGCGGCCGACCGGGCCAGCGGGTGGCGCGGCGAGGTCTGCTGGGCCGGCGCGATCGCGCTGGTCGCCACGTCGATGGTCATCTACGCGCTGTCGGCCGCGCTGTTCCCGCACTTCCCGGAGACGTTCGCCAACCCGGTCCACGAGCTGGTCCTCCGCCTGCTCCGCGGCGGCTACTCGCCGTGGAACGCGGGCTGGCTGCTCGGGCTGCGCGGCGCGGCCAGCCTGGTCCCGTACCTGGCCGCGCTGGCCGCGCTCCTCGCCATCGCCGCGGTGCCGCGGCGCGAGCGCCTGCGCGCCGGGGTGGCCGGGCTGGTCCTCGCCGCCGGCATCCTCGCCGCGTACGGCGCGCTACCGGGAGGCGGGGCCGCGGCGGCGCGGTCGTACGCGCGCATCACCACCTGGATGCCGTCCAGCCCTCACGTCGGCTCATCGCGCACGCCCTGAGCCGGATCGACCGCCGCGTCGCGCTCGTCGTCGCGCCGGTCGGGCCGGCGCGGCCGCCGGACCCACAGATGAGCGCCGGCCGCGACCCCGAGGGCGAACAGGATGAGCAGCGCGATGCCAGCGGCGCGGTAGCGCTGGAAGTCGCGCAGCCACAGCATGCCCCACCAGTCGAGCCGCACCCGCTGGTACACCGACGCCATGTCGAGCTGGAGCGACGTGTGGCGGGTCCACGGCGCGTCGGCCGCCGCCTCCTTCCAGTCGAGCCCGGCCAGCTGACTCCGGGCCAGCCACAGGTGGCCCAGGATCGGCTGGAACGGCGGCAGCCACTCGAGCTGGTGCACATCCTCGAAGCACGAGTCGCAGCGGCCGTCGGCGCGGATCGGGATGATCGCCCCCCGCCGGTTGGGCGTGCCGAGCCACGCCGTGCGCGCGTCCATGCTGATGCGGATGAAGTGGTCCCAGTAGAAGGCGAGCCCGAGCAGCTGGACTGCGACCCCGACCGCGACGAAGCCGGCCACGACCGAGCGCCGCGTCCAGCCAGGCCGCCGGCGCCATGCGTCGATGAGCGCGGCGAACGAAAGCCCCAGCGCCGGCGTCGCAAACACCGCGAAGCGCGGCCCCCACGCGTAGTCGCCATTCAGCTTGTAGCGGCTGTAAACCAGGAGAACCGGCCCGGCGGTGGCCAGCACCGCCAGACAAGCGGCGCGATGCTCGCGCCAGAGCAGCGGCAGCGCGGCCAGCCCGAGCAGGAGCGGAGGGCTGTAAAGGAACAGACTCTTCCCCGGCGACAGGAACACGCCCCAGAGCCCGACCAGCATGTTCTCGCCCCAGTAAGCCTCGTAATAGGGCGCATGACCGGTGGCGAGCGGCGATCCCCACGAGAGCGAGTTGTAGACCATCGCGACGGCCAGGAACGGCACCGCGGTCAGCGCCGCCCACCCCACCACCCCGGCCAGAGCGCGCCAGCGAGGGCGAAGGACGAGCACCAGGTAGATCGCGCCGCCGACCAGCGCCGCGGCGTAGATGTACTTCACGCTGAACAGCAGGCCAGCCCAGACGCCCAGCCAGCGAGCGCGCGACGGAGTCGGCGTCTCGGCGACGCGCAGCAGCTCGAGCAAGAACCCGGTGAAGAACGCGGCCTGCGCGATCTCCGAGTAAGAGTAGTGGGCGTAGACCCAGATCGTCGTGGCGAACGCGAGCACCGCGGTGGCGATGCTGGAAGCCACCCGGTCGAGGCCGCGCGAGCGACACAGCCGGAAGAACATCAAGCAGGTCAGCGCGCCGAACAGCGACGAGGCCAGGTGCGACGTCAGCGGCTCCGCGAACCCACGCGCCGGGGCGGGCAAGGCGTCCAGCAACACCAGGCCAGGAATCTGGACCGCGGCCGTCAGGATCGGATACGTCGAGTAGTAAGCACCGCCGCGGCCGCGCGGCAGATCGTCCGGCCAGGGCTGCGGCACGTCGATCCCGCCGTGGTAGAGCAGGCTCCTGGCGACCATGTACTGGGCGTGGCCATCCCCCCAGGGCGGCTCCCGCCCGGCGCTCAGCAGATACACCGCGAGCGTCGTGACGAAGATGCCCAGCGCAAGGCGCCGCTCGGCCGACCGGATCATGGCGGCCGATGGTACGCCGCGAGCGCACCCCGTTCAGCCGCCACAGACTCCGCCTTCAACCCGCACCAACAACCGACCGCCGCAATGGCCTCGACCTTGCATTTTCCCTGGCTGAAGGAGGAACAGATGCCACGTGGCAGCAAGGCCAGCTACACCAGCAAGCAGAAGCGCCGCGCCGCGAAGATCGAGAAGGGCTACGAGAAGCGCGGCGTCAAGTCGAAGGAGGCCGCCCGCCGAGCCTGGGCCACCGTCAACAAGGAAGAAGGCGGAGGCAAGAAGTCCGGCAGCGGTCGAGGCAAGAAGGTCAACCGCTCCGCCTCGACCAAGGGAGGCAAGAAGGCCGGACGCGCCCGCGCGCGCCGCAAGACCACCACCTCAACCGGCGCCAGCCGGTCGACGGCCGCAAAGCGCCGCTCCACCGCCGCGCGCAAGGCGGGCAAGGCGAGCGCCCGCGCCCGCCGCAAGACCACCGGATCGGGCGGCGCCAGCCGGTCGACCGCGGCCAAGCGCCGCTCCGCCGCCGCGCGCAAGGCGGGCAAGGCGAGCGCCCGCGCCCGCGGCCGTGCCCGTCGCAAGAAATCGAGCTAGCCGACGGAGCCCGAAGGGCGACGGAGGCTATTTCCGGAGCCGGAGCCGGAGCCGCGGCCGATCGCGCCGAGGTCGACGCGGTTCGGCCAGGCGCCGACGGAGCCCGAAGGGCGACGGAGGCGATCTCCGAGCCGCGGCCGATCGCGCCGAGGTCGACGCGCTTGGACCAGGCGACGACGGAGCCCGGAGGACGACGGAGGCGATCTCCGAGCCGCGGCCGATCGCGCCGAGGTCGACGCGCTTGGGCCAGGCGACGACGGAGCCCGAAGGGCGACGGAGGCTATTTCCGAGCCGCCGCCAATCTCGCCGATCCCCACGCGTGGTCGATTTGCGCGACCGGGGCGGCGAACCGCGCTCGTGCCGTCTTGCCACGGTGGGGCGCACGGGCGCGGTTCCCGCGACCGCCGCCGGAACGGGGTACGATACGGCGTGTCCCGGCGCTCGCGACGAAAGCAGATCCTGACCATCGTCGCGACCGATTCGACCTTCGAGCGGGTGACCTTCCGCGGCCAGGACGCCTGGCAGGGCGCGTGTATCCAGTGCCAGCGCCGCCTCCTGGTCGACCAGCACGGCGAACCGATCGGCCCCGCGACCGTCGAGCACATCATCGCCCGCCAGCAGGGCGGCAACGATGACCTGCTCAACCTCGCCCTGGCCTGCGCCCGCTGCAACCACCAGAAGGGCTACCGCCTCGACGATCGCCGCCCCGACGACCCCGTCCTCCGGCGAGTGACCAGCGCCCTCATCGAGCGCCGCCGCGCTCGCTGGAGAGATCCCTGAGCGGTAGACGCCCCCGTCGGGCCGCGAATGTCTGATCCGTTCAAGACGCGCGCCCGGACGAGGCCCAAGCTCGCCGCATGAAGATCCTCTTCGTCGCCAGCTTCTCCCCCATCATCTCCGACCCGGCCGCCAGCCACGCCTTCTACCGCGGTGCGCTCGGCCTCCCCCTCGACAAAGGCGAGGGCGACTACGTCTTCAGCGAGTCGCTGCCCGGCGCCAAGCACTTCGGCCTGTGGCCCCTCGCCGAGGCCGCCCGAGCCAGCTTCGGCACCCCCGACTGGCCATCCGACGTCAAAGTCCCCCAGGCCTGCCTCGAGCTCGAAGTCGACGACGTCGCCGCGGCCGCCGCCGAGCTCGAATCCGGCGGCCACCGCCTCCTCCACGGCAGCCGCACCGAGCCATGGGGCCAGACCGTCGCCCGCCTCCTCAGCCCCGAGGGCCTCCTCATCGGCGTCTGCCACACCCCCTGGCTGCGAGACAAGACCGCCTCCTGAAGCGAGGCCGACCCGCTTCAGCCCAGCACCCATTCTCTTTCAGGTCCCCAACCCACCCCCTGCCCAGGCAACCCAAGCCGATCGCGGCGTCCACCGGCGCCCTCCGACAACGCAGCCGCGTCGCGGCGAGCAAACCACTCGAAGCCGATGACCCGCCGAGCCCTGCCGCGGGCGCCAGAGGCCCAAAAAAAGAGAAAGGGAGCCGCGCGATGGTTCGCTCGAGAGAGCCGAGCGCCTCGCGGTTCCGCCCGAGCCGAAGCCTCCCGGACGGCTCCGATTGACGATCGCACCGATTCTCTTCGGGCGCCCGACCCACCCATATCCTGACCCAGCCCCGCAGACCACCCGGCGCCCGCCGCCGCCGACGCCCCGGTGCACCACCGCCGAGATGACATCAACGATCCGGTGCGCCTCGCGGCCAAACGCTGCGTTGCAACTCCTCGAGCGACAGCGAGTAGCCCATCGTCGTCGCGCCTCACCCGTCGGTAAGTGCGTCCTGGATCAGCTCATCGCAACAGGCGAGGCGCTGGCGGCGCGGTCGACGGCGATCGACACCGCCTCGTTGATGTCATTTCGGCGGCGCGGCGACAGGACATGGGTTCCGGAACAGCGACAGGAGATGGGTGACACCTCGGGCCGTCATGCCCGACGTGCACGCCACTGGGCGTGTCCCGCACCTCTGATCCGTCGCTTACGCCCTGGTGGGAGGGGGTCAGAATTAGTGGCGCGAGGGGCTCAGTCTACGTGGCGCCTGACACCCTGCCTCGACTCACGCGCCCGGCCGGCCCGGGCGACTCGCCGCGATCGAGGAGTCCACGGCGCTTCCAGCCGACGGTGAGGAGCCAGACCGTCGCGGTCGCGGTCGGGCGAGGCAACGCCAGCAGCTCCCGCTGCCAAGCCTCGCGCGCCTGCAAGGGGACCTTCCAGCCATCGAACCAGACCGCGCTCGAACACGGATCCAGTGCCGCGGTCTGCGAGCATCGGCCCGAGGCGCCGCGAGGTGAACTGTGGTGCCGGTGATTGAGGATGACGTAGCGGATCGCGTTGCGGACCTCGGTCGGCGTCCTGAGCGCGCGTGAGTGGTAGCGCTCGGCAAACAGCCTGCCGCGGCGGCCAAGCGCGCGGTTGAGCCGGCGCGCCATCCGCACCTCCAGCCCGATCATGCCGCGGGCCAACCTGTCGGCACCGTCGGCCTCGACGATGAGGTGGATGTGATTCGACTGCACGCTGAACTCGATCACGCGAAAGTCCGCGCGATGGCCACCAGTCAGGATGGCCCGCCGCAACACGCGCATCGACCGGCGCCGCCGCAGCGAGGCCACGCCCTCGACCACGCGAAGCGTCACATGCTGCGGAAACCGCCCCGCGAACTGCTCACGCCGACGGTGCGCCACCCCGGTCCGCCCCCGAGGTCGCCCCGCCCCGGGCCGCCATCCACCCCGTCCAGTCGCCCTGCGCGCCTGGTCGAGAGTGAGCTGCGCCGCCGCCCGCGTCCGCCGCCCCGACGCCGCGAAGCCCGCTGAAGATCGAATCGCCATGACGGCCAGGCATGTCGGCCGCCGCCCCGAGCTGTTGCCGGATTGATTGAGGGCAATGTTCTTTTCGCAGGGGTGGGCGCGCGGCCGCCGCGGAGCGCGGCGTCCCGCGGGGCAGCCCTGAGACATCCTCGACATTTCTGGCGCGCGCGGGGCCTCTCGCGCTCCGGCGTCAGCGCCGCGGAGGGCGCGCGAGGGAACGCGTGGCTGGGTCGTGGATCTAGCCGCCGCGTGGTCTCCATCGCTCGGCGATCAGGCCCCGCGATGCCGCCCGGGGCGTCGCCCGGGGATGCCGCGCGGACGCTGGCCGGACGCGACCCGGACGCCGCGCGGAAGGTGGCCGGACGCGACCCGGACGCCGCGCTCCGCGGCGACAACGCCGGGCCGCCTGGTTGCGGATTGATTGAGGGCAACGTTCTTTTCGGCGGGTCCGGCCGTGTCTGAGGCCGCACTCCGGGGGAGGGGGACAACGACCAAGCGCCGGTCCTGGTGCGCGCGGGGCCTCTCGTGCTCCGGCCTCGGTGCCACGGAGGGCGCGCGAGGGAACGCGTGGCTGGGTCGTGGATCTAGCCGCCTCCTGCTCTCCATCCCTCGGCGATCGGGCCCCGCGATGCCGCCCGGACGCCGCGCGGACGCCAGGCCGGAAGCCGCGCGCGCCGGCGGCAACGCCGGGCCCGCCTCGTTGCGACACGGCCGGCACCCGCGGAAAAGAACGTTGCCCTCAATCAATCCGCTGAGGCCGCATTCCGGGGAGGGGGGACGACGACCGGGCGCCGTCGTGGTGCGCGCAGGGCCTCTCGCACTCTGGCCTCCTCGGTGCCGCGGAGGGCGCGCGAGGGGAACGCGTGGCTGGGTCGTGGATCCATCCGCGTCCTGCTCTCCATCCCTCGGCGATCGGGGCGCCGCGATGCCGCCTGGGGCGCCGCGCGGACGCCGGCCGGAAGCCGCGCTCCGCGGCGACAACGCCGGGCCCGCCTGGTTGCGGATTGATTGAGGGCAACGTTCTTATCGGCGGGTGCCGGCCGGGATCGCACCGGCGACCGCGGCGACGTCCGCGACCGGGCGCAGACGAGGGGCGCCGGCGCGATCGCTGCGGCGAGCTCGTCGGCCAGCGCCTCCATCGACGGGAACCGCGCGGCGGGATCGCGGCGCAGCCCGCGGGGGCCAGCGCCCGGGCCAGCGCGGGGGGCGCGGGGGCGGCCGTGTCTGAGGCCGCACTCAGGGGAGGAGGACAACGACCGGGCGCCGTCGTGGTGCGCGCAGGCCTCTCGCACTCCGGCCTCGGTGCCGCGGAGGGCGCGCGAGGAGAACGCGTGGCTGGATCGTGGATCCATCCGCCTCCGTACTCTCCATCCCTCGGCGATCGGGCCCCGCGATCCCGCCCGGGGCGCCGCGCGGACGCCGACCGGGGCGACACCCGGGGACGCCGCGCGGACGCCGCCCGGTCGCCGCGCTCTGCGGCGATGACGCCGGGCCCGACTGGCTCCGGATCGATTGAGGGCAACGTTCTTTTCGGCGGGTGCCGGCCGTATCCGAGACGATGGCGACGATCGACTCGGGCCGGTCGCGCCCGATCTGGTCGCGGTGCCGAGGCCGCACTGCGGGGGAGGGGGGACAAGGACCAAGCGCCGGTCCTCGCGCGCGCCGAACCTCTCGCGCTCCGGCCTGGGTGGCGCGGAGGGCGCGCGCGGGGACGCTTGGCTGGGTCGTGGATCGGTCCGCGTCTCGGACGCGGGTCTCAGCCGAGGAGAAGGCTGGCCTCGAGGCGGCGGGCGGCAGCGTGGGTTGGGAGGGCTAGGTGATCCACGTTGGCGCGGTTCGCCTGGCGGAGTTCCTTTTATGGGGTCAGGCGCTCCATCATTCGGGGGAAGGGGATGGTTTCTCGGACGTGGTGGCGGCCGCAGATCCAGCCTACGGTTCGCTCGAGGCCGAGGCCGAAGCCGCCGTGGGGGACGGAGCCGAAGCGGCGGAGGTCCAGGTACCACTCGAAGGCTTGGCGGGGGAGGGCGTGGTGCTCGATCGCGGCCTCGAGGACGGATAGGTCGTGTTCTCGCTGGCCTCCTCCGACGATCTCGCCGGCTTCTTCGGGGGCGATGACGTCGACGCCGAGGGCGAAGCGGTCGTCGGTGGGGTCTCGCTTCATGTAGAAGGCTTTCACGGCGGCGGGGTAGTGGCTGATCATGACGGGGCGGTCGAAGGCCTGGGAGATGAGGGTCTCGTCTTCGCCTCCGAAGTCTTCTCCGAAGGGGACTTCTTTGCCGGCCTTGGCGAGGATCTCGAGGGCCTCGGTGTAGCGGATGCGGGGGAAGGGCTTCACGACTCGCTCGAGGGGTTTGGTGTCTCGCTCGAGGACCTCGAGCTCGAGCTTGCGGCGGTCCAGCACTCTGGCCATGACGTCGGAGAGGAGGTCCTCGGCGAGGTCCATGACTCCGTCGAGGTCGAGGAAGGCGACCTCGGGCTCGCACATCCAGAACTCGGTGAGGTGGCGGCGGGTCTTGGATTTCTCGGCCCGGAAGGTGGGGCCGAAGCAGTAGACCTTGCCGAGCGCCATCGCGCCGGCTTCCATGTAGAGCTGGCCGCTCTGGGTGAGGAACGCCTTGTCGTCGAAGTAGCCCACCTCGAACAGGTTCGAGGTGCCCTCGCAGGCGTTGGGGGTGAAGATCGGCGCGTCGACCAGGATGAAGCCGCGCTTGTCGAAGAAGTCGCGGATGGCCATCACGATCTCGTGACGGACGCGCAGGATCGCCCACTGCTGGCGCGAGCGCAGCCACAGGTGGCGATGGTCCATGAGGAACGCGGTGCCGTGCTCCTTGGGGCCGATCGGGTACTCGACGGTCGGCGCGGCGATGACCTCGAGGCCGGACACCCCCAGCTCGAAGCCGATCGGCGAGCGCTTGTCGCGGCGGACCTGGCCGGTCACCGCGATCGACGTCTCCTGGGCCAGGTGATCGGCGGCGCGGAACAGCTCCTCGGGCACGTCCTTGAAGAACATGACGCACTGGAGGACGCCGGTGCCGTCGCGCAGCTGCAGGAAGTGGAGCTTGCCCGACGAGCGCCTGGCGTACAGCCAGCCGCGCAGGGTGACGGTCTTGCCCTCCCACTCGTCCAGCTGGCGGGCGATGTCCTCGATGTAGAGCAGCTTGTCGGCCATGCGCCGCGTATAGCACGACATCGGCCGGGCCAGCGTCGGTGGCGGATCAGCGGCCGAGCACGACCGGGCGGCCTCCCTTGAACACCGAGTGGACCAGGGCGCGACCGGCGCCGTAGGTGTAGGGGATGTCGGCCGGGCGCTCGGCGTTCCAGATGACAAGGTCGGCGGCGGCCCCGGGGGCGAGCACGCCGACGTCGTGGCGGCCGAGCGCGCGCGCGGCGTGGCGGGTCACGCCCAGCCACACCTCGTCGACGGTCATGCCGAAGTGGGTCGCGCCCAGCCACATCTGCACCGGCAGCGACTCGCAGTGCGAGCTGCCCGGGTTGAGGTCGCTGCCGATCGCCATCGCCACGCCGGCCTCGCGCAGGGCGGCGACCGGCGGCGGGTCGAGGCGGAGCTGGACGCACGCGCCCGGCAGCATGACCGCGACCACCGCGTGGGCGGCCATGGCGCGGATGCCGGCCGGCGAGACTCGCTCGAGGTGATCGGCCGACAGTCCGCCCAGCTCGGCGATGAGCTCGGCCGCGCCGAGATCGGCGAACTGGCCGGCGTGGGCGCGCAGGGCCAGGCCGGCGCGCTGGCCGGCCTCGAGCACGCGGCGGGCCTCGGCCAGGGTGAAGGCACCCTCGTCGCAGTAGACGTCGACCGCGCGGGCCAGCCCGACCGCGGCCGGCACCATCCGATCGGCGACCTCGGCGACGTAGGCGGCGCGATCGGCCTCTCGCTCGGGTGGGAACGCGTGGGCGCCGAGCAGGGTCGGCTCGAGGTCGACCTGGTGGAGCGCATCCGCGGCCAGCGCCGCCTCGAGCAGGCGGTGCTCGCCCGCGACGGTGAGCGCGTAGCCGCTCTTGGCCTCCATGGTGGTGGTGCCGCACGCGACCGCGCGGTCGAGCCGGGCGCAGGTCAGGGCCACGAGATCGTCGAGCTCGGCGGCGCGGGTGGCGGCCACGGTGCTGGCGATGCCGCCGCCGGCCGCCGCGATGGCCAGGTAGCTCTGCCCGGCCGCGCGGGCGGCGAACTCGTCGGCCCGGTTGCCGGCGAAGATCGGGTGGGCGTGGCAGTCGACCAGCCCGGGGGTGACGAGCGCGGCGCCGGCGTCGATCCGGCCAGCGCCGGTCAGGTCGAAGCCGCAGCGGGGCACGTCCTCGCGCCGCCCGACCCACAGCACGCGCCCGCCGCCGACCACGACCGCGCCGCCGGCGACGTGGCCGAGCGGATCGTCGGACCCGCCCTCGCCGGTGATGAGCATGCCGGCGGTCTCGATGACCAGCTCGGGGCGTCGCTCGGCCACCCCGGCCACGTCGGTGGCGTGGATGCGCTCGCTCTCGCTGGTGTCGGTGTCGACCTCGACGCGCGAGCCGCCCTCGACCACGCGGGCGGCGCGGAAGCGCGAGCGCCGCACGTCGGGCAGGCCGAGCAGCGGCGCGAGATCGATCCAGCGCAGCACGCGCCGCTCGCCGCCGCGCAGGGTCACCGCGAGGGCGGTGCCGCCGCGCGCGATGTCGACCGAGTCGATCGAGACGGAGGTCGAGACAGACATGGCGCGAGCCTAGTGCACCGCCGCCGAGATGGCATCAACGATCCGGTGCGCCTCGCCGCCGATCGCTGCGTTGCAACTCCTCGAGCTACAGCGAGTAGCCCGTCGTCGTCGCGCCTTGCGCTCGACGGCGATCCACACCGCCTCGTTGACGC
>DATHKR010000069.1:0-58398 GCA_035489015.1 Kofleriaceae bacterium
GTGGTCGAGAGCTGGTACGACAGCCTCGCGCCCGGCCGCGCGGCCCGCGAGCGCGACGAGCCCGACGACATCGACCGCTCCGTCCCCGAGGCCGCCACCAGCGAGCGCAGCGGCGGCACCGTGCCGATCCTCGGCGGAGGCTTCGATCTCACCGACGGCCTCATGCGCGGGTCCGGCCAGGACCCGTACGCGGCGCGCAAGCTGGCCTTCCTCGACCGCACCCGCGCCGAGCGCATGGAGATGGCCGCGGTCGACCGCAGCGCGCGTCTGCGCGAATCGCTGCAGCGGACCCGCGCCGACCTCGAGCAGCTGTGGCGCGGCCCGGACACGCCGGCCCGCAAGCGCCACCTCCTGTTCCTCCTCTGGGACGAGTGCGCCGAGGACGGCTCCGACGAGGTGGTCGGCACCGCGCGCGCCGTGCGCGGCGCGATCGTCGGCTTCGTGCGCCGCCGGCTCCCCGCCGGCAGCGCCCATGCGTTCACCGCCGCCGAGCTGGCCGCCGAGAACGCGCGCCGCACCTCGACCGCGCGCTTCGATCCGTACGCCGCGCCGCGCTGATCGGGCGCGCCGGACGGCAGGTCCAGGCAGCGACCGGCACCGACCGGGAACGACGGTGACCGCGTGGTACGCTGGATCATCGACTGGCGCGGCGATCTCGGCGGCGCGGTTCTCCTCGCCGCCGGCTTCCTCTCCCTCATCGGGGCCGCCGAGCTGTGGCGCGTGCTCGGCAGCCCGTCGCCCGAGGCGACTCGCAAGCTGACCCACCTCGGCGCGGGGGTCGGCTGCATCGCCCTGCCCTTCCTGGTCCACTCGCCCTGGGTGGTCCTGGTCCTCGCCGCCGGCATGACGACGCTGTTCGCGCTGGGCGCGCGGTTCGGCTTCCTGCCCGCCCTGCACCGGGTCGACCGCCGCACCCGCGGCAGCGAGTACTACCCGGTCGCCGTCTTCCTCCTGTTCCTGATGGCGCGCGATCGGCCGGCCATCTACGTCAGCGCGGTCCTGGTGCTGGCGGTGGCGGACGCCTTTGCCGCGATCATCGGGATGCGCTACGGCCGCCTGCGCTACGAGGTCGAGGACGGCGCCAAGAGCGTGGAGGGCTCGGTCACCTTCCTCCTCATCGCGTTCCTCGCCATCCACCTGCCGCTCCTCCTCATGACCGACCTGGATCGCGCCCACGCGGTCCTCTCGGCGCTGCTCATCGCCGCGCTGGTCACCATGTTCGAGGCGATCTCGCTGTCCGGCGCCGACAACCTGTTCGTCCCGATCGCCGTCGCGATCGGCCTGGACAAGATCACGAGCAAGCCGCTGGCCGAGGCGATCTACCAGAACCTCAGCCTGGCCGCGATCGCGCTGGTCTGCGCGCTGGTGGCGCGGCGGGCGCGCTGGTTCAACACCGGCGCGACGCTGGTCCTCATCCTCTACACCTTCGGCGCCTGGGCCCTGGGCAGCTGGCTGTGGGCGCTGCCCATGCTGATCGCGCTGGCCGCATCGCTGGCGGTCGGGCTGCGCGCGGGCGAGCGCGCCCGGGGCAGCCAGAAGGTGCGCGCCACCGCCGCGGCGGTCCTGCCGCCGTTCCTGTTCCTCGCCGCCCGCAACGCGCTCGACTCGTCGCAAGGCGCCCTGTTCGGGGCGTACCTGGCCGCGCTGGCCGCCGCGGTCGGCTGCTGGATCCGCGCGCACTCGTCCCTGTTCCGCGCGAGACCGTCGGCCCCGGCCCGGCCGGGCGCCCCCGCGGAGCCGCGCTCGCCCGCGCCGCGCCTCGCGCTGCTCGCGGTCGTCGCGCTCGCCGCCGCGCTCACCGTCGCGCTGCCGGCCTGGGTCTTCGATCCGGATCGCTCGGTCGCCGCGCTGCTCGCCACCTGCGCCGCCGCCGGCGCCGCGGTGGTCGCCGAGTCGGTGTGGAGCTGGCTCCTCGCGCGCGGCGAGCCGGTGGCGCGCTGGACCGCGCGCCGCTTCCTCGCCTCGCTCGCCGCCGGCGGGCTGGTCCTCGCGCTGCAGGCGGCCGGCGCGGTCCCGCCGTGGCACCCGGAGCGGGCGGCGATCGACCCGCAGCGCGCCGTGTGGGAGGTGTTCGATGGATGACCTCGGCCGCGCGCTGTGGCTCGCGCTGCCGGTCATCCTGGGCGGGCTGACCCACGTCGCGGTGATCCGGGCCGGCTGGTTCGCCGGGCTGGCGGTGCCGCTCGACGGCGGGCTGACCGTGCGCAGCCGCCGCCTGCTCGGCGACAACAAGACCGCGCGCGGCGCCCTGGTCATGATCGCGGCGACCAGCGCCTGGACCGCCGCGCAGTGGTTGCTCCACCGGGCCGGCGTCGCGCCGTGGAGCTGGCACCCGCTCCACCCGTCCGGGATCGCGCTGTGGCGGTTCGGCCCGCTCATGGGGGCCGGCTACATCCTGGGCGAGTTGCCCAACAGCGCGCTCAAGCGGCAGCTCGACATCGCGCCGGGCGCCCCCGCGCCGGGGCCGCGGCGCGCGCTCTTCTGGGTGCTCGATCAGATCGACAGCTTCGCCGGCGTGGTCGCGCTCCTGTGCCTGGTGTGGTGTCCGCCCGCCGCGGTGGTGCTGTGGCTGCTGGCGATCTGCCTGGTGGTCCACCCGGCGGTGGCCGCGCTCATGGTGCTGGTCGGGCTGAAGTCGCGGGTTGGCTAGGCGGAGGGCTCGTCCAGGGCGGCGGCGGCAGCGCGAAGATGCCCGGGCGCAGGAACTCGGCGTAGTAGATGCCCTCGTCGTCGATGCGCAGGATCGGCACCTGCAGGCCGTCGACCAGCGGCTCGGCGCGGCTCGCGCCGGGGGCGAGGTGGACCAGGCGGCGCGGCTTGCCCGGCCCGCCCTCGAACCAGTAGGCGTGGCCGCGGTGCACCTCGATCGGCTCCTGATCGACGTCGCGGCCGATGACCTCGATCGGGCCGCCGCGCTTGCCGCGTCGCCGGATCTCGCCAGTCCCCTCGGCGTACCAGTAGATCGACTCGTCGTCGACCGCGACGTCCACCACGCCTCTCTGGCCGCGCACCACCGCGATCGCCGGGCCGCCGGTCCGCCGCATGCGCGAGATGACTCCGGCCTTCCAGTGGCCGATCCAGATCGCGTCACCGTCGAGCGCGATGGAGAGCTGCTCGCCCCGGCGGGTGGCCAGGATCCGGCGCGGCGCGCCGCCCGATCCGGCCAGGCGGTAGAGGCCGGGCCGGGCCACGCCCTTGAAGCCGGGCACCACGTAGTAGGCGCCGCCGGCGTCGACCGCCTCGAGGATGCAGCCGCGGTCGGCCGCGACCAGCTGGGCCGGGCCGTCGGGCGGAAGCAGGCGGAGGCCGCGCCGGTCGCAGAAGTAGACGCCGCGCGGCCCGGCCTGGAAGTCGAACGCCGCGGTGCATGCGCCGAGCTCTCGTTCGGCGCCGCCGGTCTTGGGCGCCGCGTGGAGGATGCCGTCGCAGTAGTAGACCGCGCCGGGCCCGACCCCGAAGCCGTTGGGCGTCTCGCGCCGGCTGATCGCGCGAGCGCCGCCAGCGGCCGCCGATCGATCGGCCAGCGCGGACGCCGGGTCCGGCCCGGCGATCGACGACGCGTCCGCCGATCCGGCCGGTGATCCGCCCGCCGGCGCCGGCGACGCGGTGGCCCGCGCCGCTCCGGCCGCGGTGCCGGTCGACGGCGACGTGGCCGGCGGTCCCGGATCGCACCCGACCAGCCCGAGCGCGAGCACGAGCCCGCCGAGCGCGAGCCGGCTGGCGATCGCGACGGTGACCGGCCCCGAGCAGCCCCCCATCCGGTCCCGTCAGGTCCCGCCGGCGCGGCCGTCGGCGCGCCGGTCGCTGCCGGCGACCAGGCTGCCGTCGGCGTCGCGGCGGATGATCTGCCCGCGCCCGAAAAGCGATCGCTCGTAGCCGGTCACCCCGGCCACGATCGCGTGGCCACGCGCGGTCAGCGCCTCCGCGGTGGCCGGCGCGATCCCCTCCTCGAGCTCGACCTTGGCCGCGCCGTCGACCGGCTCGATGCAGAACCGCGGCCGGTCGAGGGCTGCCTGCGGGGCCAGCCCGTCGTCGAGCATGTCGACCACCACCTGCACGTGCCCCTGCGGCTGCATGAAGCCGCCCATCACGCCGAACGGGCCGAACAGGGAACCGTCGGCGCGCGTCATCATGCCGGGGATGATCGTGTGATACGGGCGCTTGCCGGGCGCGAGCGCGTTCGGGTGCGACGGATCGAGCGAGAAGCCGTAGCCGCGGTTCTGCAGGGTGAAGCCCCACCCGCGCGGCACGATCCCGGTGCCGAATCCCATGTAGTTGCTGTTGATGAACGAGCAGGCATTGCCGCGCCCGTCCACCACGCAGAAGTAGACCGTGTCGGTGCCGGCCACCGGCGAGCCGCGCCGCACGTCGGCGGTGGCCCGCTCCGGATCGATGAGCGCGCGCCGCCGCGCGGCGTAGTCCTTCGACAGCAGCTCCGCCACCGGCACCCGGGTCAGCCGCGGATCCGCCACGTACCAGCGGGTGTCGGCGAACGCCAGCCGCATCGCCTCGACCAGGATGTGGAGGCGATCCGGGCCCAGCGGATCGAGCGCCTCGAGATCGAAGCCCTCGAGGATGTTGAGGCCGAGCAGCGCGGTGATGCCCTGGCCGTTGGGCGGACACTCCCACACCCGCACGCCCCGGTACGTGGTCGAGATCGGCTCGTCCCAGGTCGACTGGTGCGACGCCAGGTCCGCCGCGCTCATGACCCCGCCGCTCTCCTGGAGCACGCGCACGATCGCCGCGCCGATCTCGCCCCGGTAGAACGCTTCCTTGCCGCCCGCGGCCACCGCGCGGAGGGCGCGGGCCAGGCCGGGGTTGCGGAAGCGCTCCCCGCCGCGCGGCGCTCGCCCGTCGATCGACAGCTCGCGGATGTTGGCCGCCGCGCCCTGCCGGTCGAGGCCGCGCGCCCAGAAGTACGCGGTGTTCTCGCCGACCGGGAAGCCCTCCTCGGCCAGCCGGATCGCCGGCGCGAGGATGGTTGCCATCGGCAAGCTGCCGTGGCGCTCGATGAGGTCGCACCAGCCGGCGCACGCGCCGGGCACCGTCACGGTGTGGGCATGGAACGGCGGCAGCTCGCGCATGCCCTGACTGCGAAGAAGGTCCAGGGTCAGGCGGGCGGGCGCGCGGCCCGACCCGTTCAGCGCGGTCACCGCGCGAGTCGCCCCGTCGTAGTAGAGCGCGAAGCAGTCGCCGCCCAGGCCGGTCGAGGTCGGCTCGGTGACGTTGAGCGCGGCCGCGACCGCGATCGCGGCGTCGGCCGCGTTGCCGCCGGCGCGCAGGATCGACACTCCGGCCTCGGTGGCCGGCACCTGGCTGGACGCCACCATGCCGCGGCCGCTGGCGCGGCCATCGGGCGCTCCGCCGCCGCCCGACCCCGTGCCGCGCACGGCGGGATGGGCGCTGCACGCCAGGGCGCCCACCGCCGAGGCGCCGCCGATGCCGACCAGGAGATCGCGACGAGTGATCCGGTCCATGGGACGGATTCTACGCCCGTGGCGCCGAGGAGGTAGACTCGCGCTCGATGAGCGAGCCGGTGGCGGAGAAGCTCGATCGGTTCTGGACGCCGGCCAACCTGGTCACGCTGTCGCGCCTGGCCATGGCGCCGGTGCTGCTGCTCCTGGCCAACCGCGGCATGCCGCGCGCGTTCGTGCTGGTGCTGACGGTCTCGCTCGTCACCGACATCGTCGACGGCAAGCTGGCCCGCTGGCTGGGCCAGGCGTCGCGCTGGGGCGCCCGGCTGGACAGCTGGGCCGATCTGGCCACCTACGCGAGCGTGCCGCTGTGCGCGTACTGGCTGCGGCCCGATCTGGTCCACAGCGAGGCCGGGACGTTCTGGGCGATCGTGGCGGCGTTCGCGGTGCCGATCACCTATGGCTTCATCAAGTACGGCACTCTCACCAGCTACCACACGCGCGGCGCGGTGATCGCCGCGTACCTCATCGGCGGCGCGACCGTGATCGTGTTCGCCGGCGGGCCGACCTGGCCGCTCCGGATCGCCGCCGCGGTGCTGGTCGCCGCCGAGCTGGAGGAGATCGCCATCACCACCGTGCTGCCGCGCCCGGTCACCATGGTTCGCTCGATCGGGGTCGCGCGCCGCATCCGGCGCGAGCGCTTCGCCGACCTCGAGGAGTGATCCGGCCGCCGGGTGGCCTCCGCGCTTCAGGCGTGCGGATCGATCAGCTGATCGATCGTGATCTCGCCGGAGCGGGCCAGCGCACCCGCCTCGATCTCGGCCAGCACCGCGTCGATCCGGTTCAGGTCGCCGCTGCCCATGTCGCGATCGCCGGTGCGAAACGCGGCCAGCACCTCGGCCAGCTTGATCTGGCCGGGCGGACGGGCCGGCAGGAAGCCGCTGTGCTCGCCGTCGACCTCGAGGAGCAGGTCGGACTCCTTGAGGCGACGGGTGAGGCGCTCGACCGCCTCGGGTGAGAGGTCGAAGCGATCGGCGGCCTGGAGCCGCGAGAAGGTCTTCTGTCCGGACAGGTAGGCGTCCGCCACCGCGACCATCAGCCGCGCCGCCATCGGCCCGTTGACCCGGCGGAGCAGCTCGTTCTCGAGCGAGAGCGCGCCGCGGCGCTCGCTGCGCTCGAGCAGGCGGATGTTCTGGGCCGCGTGGGCGACCTCCGCTCCCAGCAGCAGCATGAGCCACGACCAGTAGATCCAGATGAGGCAGATCGGCAGGACGGCCAGCGCCCCGTAGATGCCGGAGTAGCGCTCGAACGCGACCTGGCTGACGTAGAGCGCGAACAGGTGCTTGGCCGCCTCGAACAGGATCGTGGTGAAGGCCGCGCCGACCAGGGCCGGCTTGACCCGCACCCGGGTCGCGGGGATGAAGTAGTTGGCCAGGAACAGGGCCAGAAAACTGGCCGGCAGGCTGATCAGCAGCCCGTGGCCGCTCTCGACCAGCCCGAACCGCGCGGCCTGGTACAGCGACACGCCGATGAGGAGCGGGCCGATGGTGGCGCTGGCGTAGAAGACCACGAACTTCTGGGCCACCGAGCGGCGGCGCTCGACCCGCCACACGTAGTTCATGGTCTGCTCGAGGCTGCTCCACATCACGAAGGCGATGATCACCGTGGTGACCAGGCCGACCAGCCCGAGCGACTGGAAGGTGACGTTGTCGGACCACTCGCGCAGGGTCCGGGCCAGCTCGACCCGCGACACCGGGATGAAGCGATCCGACAGGAAGTCGATGAGCGCGGACTCCGCCCCCATGAGCCCGGTCGCGCGCACCGCGGCCAGGCAGACCGCGAGGAACGGCACCACCGAGAGCACGGTCTGGAACGCGAGCGAGGCGGCCTGCTGCGGGCAGCGATCGCGCGCCCACTGCCGGAGCACCTGCGCGGTCAGGCGGACGACGTAGAGCGAGAAGCGGACCCGCCGCCGCGTCCCCGGCGGGGCGCGGTGCTGGGCGACGTGGACCAGGTGAGCCACCCGCCGGCGCAGGCTCCGCTGCGTCGGCGGCAACCCGCGCCCGCTCAGCGTCGACCGCCAGCGCCGTCCCGGCTCGCCCGCCTCGCCCGGCTCGCCCTCGCCGCCAGGGGCAGCGGCGCTCCCCGCGAGTGCCGCGGAACCGGTCACCGCCGGGGACCCGGTGCTCGATCGCGAGCCCGGCGGCGGCGGCCCCTCGTCGCTCACTCCTCCGCCTCCTCCGCCGCGCGCAGCTCGGCCGCCAGCGGCTCCACCGCCGCGCCGTCGACCTCGAGGTCCGCGATCCGCTGGAGCGCCAGGCGGCGCCGGCGGGTCCAGAACACCTCGCTCACCCGCAAGACGCCGCCGTCACCGTCGTGTCCGGCTGGACAGGAGAGCAGCCAGAACATCACCGCCTCGTGGGTGTCGGGCGGCCGCACCAGCGCCGCGGCGCCGGCCGCGTCTCCCCCGCGCAGCCGCGCCACCACCTCGCGCGCGACTCCGTGCGCCGCGCTGCCGAGCGCGCGCCGCTCCCTCCACGCCCCGCACGCCGCGCAGGCCGGCTCGCCTGCCGCTCGCCCCGCCCACGCCGCGGCGATCGCGATCGCGAGCAGCAGCTCGAAGGCGCTCATCACAAGCGCGCCGCGCCGGCCGAGCACCGGCGGCGTGCCGGTGAACGCGCCGGTGTCATCGAACCCGATCCGCGCGCGCGTGTAGCGCCACAGCGTCCAGCCCTCCATCCACGCGGCGCGATACTCGGCCAGTTCCTGCCGCGTCGCCACCCCGGCCGCCTCGCGCACCGCCCGCCCGCGGTCGAACCGCGCCTCGCGCTCGGCCCGCAGGGTGCGGAAGTCGAGGACCAGCTGGAGCGCGAGCGCCAGCACCGCCGCCGCCGACGCGATCGCGATCGCCGGTCGCGGACGCGACAGGCGCAGGCGCCGGATCACCAGCGCCAGCGAGCCGCCGACCACCGCGCCGATCGCCGGCGGCAGCAGCAACTCCACCGGCGCGAACAGGCGCGAGGCCGCGTGGGCCAGCGCCCCCGCCCACAGCGCGCCCAGCGCCGCCCACGCCGCGGCGCTGGCGATCGCGCGGCGAGCGACCACGGCGGCGGGCCGGTACGGTCGCGCCCGTCCGGCCGTGTCCGGCGCACCGCGCGCCGCCCGGCGGCCCCGCCACGAAGACGATGACGCACCCGGCTCGTCGATCGATTCACCCGGGCTGCGTTGCTCGTCGTTCATCGAGGGCGGTGCACTAATTTAGTCTTCCAGCGCCTCGAGCAGCTGCCCCACCGCCTCCTCCACCGCCGCGGCGATCTTGCGCGGCACCGGCACGCCGTCCTCGGCGACCAGCTGGGCCAGCCGCCGCGCCGTGCTGGTCAGCTGCTTGCGCTGCCGATCGCTCGACTCCTCGTCGCTGACCGGAAACGCCACCTCGCGGAACCGGCGGGACAGGGCCGGGCCGTCGGCGCCCTCGTCGAACGCGGCGCGCCGGATCTCGCCCATCACCTTCTTGTCGGCCGCGCCGCGCTCGGTCGCGCGCGCCACGAAGTCGACCGCGGTCAGCGACGGCACCGGCGCGGCCGGCTCCTCGCGCGAGCGCGAGATCACCTTCGGCGCGGCGGCGCGCAGGAACCGGAACGAGCCGAGCAGCTTGGCCGCCGTGCCGGGCGTGACGTGCAGCTCCCTCGTGCAGTACGCCTCGAAGCTCTCGAAGCCCCAGCCGTGCCACGCGCTGCTCTCGTAGACGCGGGCCAGCGCCTCGGCCAGCTCGATCCACGACCGCTTGAACGCGCGCGCCCGGGCCAGCACGTCGACGCGCTCGCTGTCGCCGGCGACGGCCAGCATTCGGTCCTCCAGCGCGCGATCGGTCTTGGTATCGACGGCGCTCGGACCACTCATGGGGGCACGATACTCAACCCCGCCTGCTCGGTCGGTGCGCGATCTCAGAAAAGTGATGGATCGGATCGCAATTCCGACGACTTGCTTCGGGCACAGGAGGTGCACCATGGTCGACGGGGCCGTGAATCCAGCGCATGCCAGCCGCCGGGCCGTCGAGGCCCCGCTCTCGATCCCGCGAGCCGCGCTGGTCCTCGCGCTGGCGGTGGCGCTGACCGCGGCGTGCGGCAGTGGCGGCACCGATAGTGACTCCGACGAGGCCAGCGGCGGCGACGGCGACGACGCCAGCGACGGTGGCGACAGCGCCGACGACGGCGGCACCGCGCCGCCCCCGGTCCCGCCGGCGGTCTCGATCTGCTCCGTCGCCGACGAGTGCGAGGCCGTCTCGTCGACCTGCTGCGACTGTCCCGACTTCGCGGTCGCGGCGGACAGCGACTACGCCGAGGCGTGCAGCGAGGTCGACTGCGAGCTGCCGGAAAATTGCCCCGTCGTGGTCGCCGACTGCGTCGCCTTCCAGTGCGTGCTGGTCTGCGCGCCGGTGACCGCGAACAACGTGTGCGAGAACGGCTTCGAGCGCGACGCGCTCGGCTGCCTGGTCGACACCTGCCGCGGCGACCCGGACCCGATCTTCGCGTGCGAGGAGGACACCGACTGCACCGAGGTGCAAGCCGACTGCTGCGGCTGCGCGCTCGGCGGCAGCGACACCGCGGTCGCCACATCGGCGGTGCAGGACTACCTCGACTCGCTCGGCTGCCGGCGCAACCCGGCCTGCCCCGGCCTGCCCGTGTGCGACGCGGCGCTGGTCCCGCGCTGCGTCGCCAGCAGCTGCACCCTTGGTCCGGCCGACGATGGCGGCGATGGGGACGATGGCGATGGAGGTGGCGACACCGGATCGGATGAGGACGTCCTGTGTGGCGTCCCCGATTTTCCTCCGTGCCCGGAAGGGCAGGTGTGCGTCCTCAACCACCAGGACGCCGAAGATGCTACCCGGATGGGTGTCGGCACCTGTCACGGTGCCTGACTTTGCCGGTTGGGAGCTCGAAGCGCGTCGACCTCGATGAGGTCGTCGTCTAGCTGCTTTCACATCCCCGTCGCCACCGCGCGCTCGGTGCGGCCGGACCGGCGGTTTGCGAGCCCTCTGCCGGCTTTGCGCCACCCTGGCCCTCCTGTACAACGCGACCTTCGAGCGCCATACTCGTGCCAGCATGAATCGCGACGAGAGAACCTCCGGTTCGCAACCGGGGGTGGCGGCGCCGGATCCGATGGTGGGGCAGGTCCTCGACGGGCGCTATCGCCTCACCGAGCGGCTCGGCGAGGGCGGCATGGGCGAGGTGTACGCCGCCGAGCACGTCCACATCGAGAAGCGCGTCGCGATCAAGCTCCTGCGCAGCGAGATCCTGACCAACCAGGAGGCGGTCACCCGGTTCCGCCAGGAGGCGCGCTCCGCCTCGTCCATCGGGCACAAGAACATCATCACCATCGAGGACTTCGGCCAGCTTCCGGACGGGCGCATCTACCTGGCCATGGAGCTCCTGAACGGCCAGCCGCTGAACGAGCTGCTGAAGGTGGCGCTCACCCCCGAGCGCCTGGTCCACATCCTCATCCAGACCGGTCATGGGCTGGCCGCGGCGCACCGCAAGGGCATCGTCCACCGCGACATGAAGCCGGAGAACGTCTTCGTCACCCTCACCGCCGAGGGCGAGGACGTGCCGAAGTTGCTCGACTTCGGCATCGCCAAGGTGTCCGGCGCCGACGGCAACAACCACCTCACCCGCACCGGGACGATCTTCGGCACGCCGTTCTACATGGCCCCCGAGCAGGCGCTCGGCCAGAACGTCGACCATCGCGCCGACATCTACGCGATGGGCGTCATCATGTACGAGGTGTTCGGCGGCGCGGTGCCGTTCCAGGGCGAGTCCTTCATGGGGATCCTCACCCAGCACATCACCGCCGAGCCGAAGCCGCTCGCGCGCATGGCGGCCGAGCACGGCAAGGCCCTGCCGCCCGGGATCGAGGAGATCATCCTGCGCGCGATGCGCAAGGACCCGGACCAGCGCTACCAGACGATGGACGAGCTGGTCGCCGCGCTGGTCGGCGCCTACCGCGGGCTGGCCGGCGCCGGCATGAGCTCGTACCTCCCCGTTCACGGCGCGTCCGGATCGGGCGCGATGCCGTCGGTGGGCGGCTTCTCCGGGCGCTCGGGCTCGCACTCGTCGACGCCGCCCGGGCAGGGCCCGGCGCACACGCCGTCGCCGTACCTCAACACGCCGATGCCGCAAGGCGGCGGGCCGATGCACCGGGAGGGTGGCGCGGCGTATCACGTGCCTCACCCGGACCCGCAGTTCACCGGTCACGGCAGCGGGCTGCACTCGCCGGGCGAGTCGGGCCCGATGCAGCGGCGGAAGAGCAAGGCCGGGCTCATCGCGATCCTGTTCGTGGTGATGGCGGCGGCGGGTGGCGGCATCGCGCTCCTGGTGCTGAAGCAGCAGGGTGGCGGCGACAAGCCCCCGGTGGCGACGAAGGACCCCGACGGGACCGGCAAGACGGGGACCGGCGCGACCGGCGATGGAACCGGGACGACCGGGACGACCGGAACCACGGGGACCACCGGTGACGGCACCGGCACCACCGGCGACGGCACTGGCACGACCGGCGACGGCACTGGTACGACCGGCACCACCGGCGACGGCACCGGCACGACCGGAACCACCGGCACGACCGGTGACGGCACAGGCAAGACCGGCTCAGGCAAGACCGGCAGCGGGAAGACCGGCTCGGGCAAGACCGGCAGCGGAAAGACCGGCTCCGGCAAGACCGGGTCCGGCAAGACCGGCGCCGGTACCACCGGCCCCGACGGCACCGGCACGACCGGCACCACGGGCGGGGCCGACGCCGGGGTCGAGGACACCACCGGTGACGGAGCCGACGGCGACGGCGGCGCGGCGGTGGCCAAGGTGGTGGTCCTGGTCAACTCGCGCCCGAGCGGCGCGGAGATCTTCGGCCCGGATGGAGCGAGCCTGGGCAGGACGCCGACCAACGTGTGGGTCGAGCCCGGCCAGCCGCTCGAGATCACCCTCAAGCTGCGCGGCCGCAAGGACCTGCGCGCGACCCTCGACGACCAGAAGAAGAAGGTCACGCTGCGGCTCGAGCGCGTCGCCCGCCCCCCCGACCACGGAACCGGCGGGGGTGACAACGGAAGCGGCGGCCCCGACACCGGCGAGCCGAAGGACGTGTGTACCCAGGACCCGAACTCGGTCGAGTGCCGGTGCAAGAAGAACCCGGAGCTGCCCGAGTGCGGGCTCGAGTAGCGGCGCGGTCGGGCGGACGAGCGGCACGAGTTTGCCAGCGGCGGGCGGCGCGCATCACGGCGATCCCCGCAAAACCGGGCCACACTAGGCGGGTATGAGGAAGACGACCGGATGGCCTCGGCGCGCAGCCGCGGTCGTGGTAGCCGCGGCCATGATGCTCGCGCCGCTCGCGATCGGCACGGCCAGCGCGCAGAGCCCGACCGACCAGGCGCGCCAGCACTTCACCCGCGGCAAGGAGCTGTTCGCCTCCGGCGAGTATCGCGCGGCGATCGGCGAGTTCGCCGCCGCCGACAAGCTGGCCGCGTCGCCGGTGCTCGAGTTCAACATCGCCCTGTGCCACGAGCGCCTCGGCGAGCGCGGCGAGGCGATCCGCCGCTACCGGCTGTACCTCGCGCGCGTGCCGACCGCGAAGAATCGCGCCGACGTCGAGCAGAAGATCGCGCGGCTCGAATCGGAGATGAAGGCCGAGGCCGACGCGAAGAGCGCGCCACCGGCCGGCGGTGTGGTCCCGCCCGGCCCGGCCGTCCCGCCCGGCCCGGCCGTTCCCCCGTCCGCCGGGGGCGCGACTCCGCCGGAGAGCGTCGCGCCGACCGGCGACCCGGACCTGGACCGCGCGGCCCGCATCGACATCGGCCGCCTGCGGGCCGAGCGGCGCGCCGCGGCCGCGCCGAAGAGCGGACCGCCGCGCACCGCGGCCGCACCCGCGCGGGCCCCTGCTCCGGCCACCGCGCCGGACCGCGGCGAGCGCAAGAAGGACAAGCCGATCTACAAGCAGTGGTGGTTCTGGGTGGTGGCCGGCGTCAGCGCGATCATCATCATCAACATCGCCACCTCGAAGTCCGACTCGTCCGACGGACGCGCGCTCATGACGCCGTTCGGCGACGCACAGCGTGGCGCGCCCGACCCCGGCGGCGCCGTGCTCTTGCGGTTCTAGGGCCTCCGCCCTACGCTGGCGGATCGTGAGTACCGACGATCCCGCACCGGACAGTCCGGCGGCCGCGCTCGGCCGGGCGGCGCACCGGCTGACGCGCGTGCCAAACGACCTGGGCGCGTGGTGGGAGCTGTGCGCGGCCCTGTTCGCGGCGGGGCGCCGGCCGGAGGCGGTCGCGGCGTACGCCTCGCTCGGCCGCGCGGCCAGCCTGCTCGGCCACCCGGCCCTGGCGGTGGCCTGTGCCCGCGCCCTGGCCGACGCCGGCGAGGAGGCCAGCGGCGCCCGGCTCATCGAGCACGTCGCCCGCGAGCACGGCAGCGGCGCGAGCAAGGTGGACCGGAGCCTGCGGTCGAGCCCGCCCGCCCCGCCCCCGTCGGAGCCGACCTCGCCGGGCGCGCAGCCGGACGCGCCGACCGAGATCGACGCCGCGGTGGCGCTGGCCGACCGAGCGGTTCGCGCGGCGGCGGCCTCTGCGACGGCGCGGGCGCCCGAGGCGCTGGCTCCGACCCCGCTCATCGGCGTGCTCGAGGTCGCCGCGGTGCGCGACCTTTGCTCGGTGATGCGCCTGCGCCTGTTCGAGCCCGACGACGTCATCGTCGACGTCGGCGATCCGGCCAGCGCGCTCTACTGGATCGCGCGCGGCGCCGCCGAGGTGAGCCGCGATGGCCAGCACCTGGGCGAGCTCCGCCCCAACCAGTTCTTCGGCGAGATCGCGCTGGTCGGCGGCACCACCCGCACCGCGCGGGTCACCGCGTTCGGCCCCGCCGTCCTGCTCGAGATCCCGGCCCAGGAGGTCGAGGCGATGGCCGCGCGCGCGCCGCTGCTCGCGCAGGTGCTGGCCCACTACGCCCGCACCCGCCTGCTCGCGTCGGTGATGCGGATGTCGGAGCTGTTCTCGCGCCTGAGCGAGGAGGAGCACCAGAAGCTCCTGCCGCTGTTCGACACCGAGATGTTCGAGCCGGGTGATGCGGTGGTCGAGAGCGGCTCGCAGAACGAGCGCCTGTACGTGATCGCGTCCGGATCGTGCCAGGTGAAGAATGGCGACCAGGTGATGGCGGTGCTGTCGCCCGGCGACGGGATCGGCGAGATGTCGCTCCTGGCCCGGCGGCCGGCCAACTTCGACGTGGTCGCGATCGAGCGGACGGTAGCCCTGTCGCTGTCGCGCGAGAAGTTCGACGCGGTGGCGGTCGATCATCCGACGCTCCTGGCCGAGGTGTACAAGCTCCTGGTCCAGCGCGAGAACGAGAACCTGGCCCTGGTCCATGATGCGAACGATCTGGTGGTGTGACGTGATCCGAGGCGCGAAGACGATGTCGGCGGCGATGGCCGCCCTGGCGATGGTGTGGGCGGCGGCCGGGTGCGTGGAGAAGGAGACCCGCAAGAAGACGATCGACCCGGCCTACGTGAAGAAGAACGTGCTGTCGGCGCCGCCCGCGTCGATCCAGAACCCGGTCAACGCCGACCTGGGCGGCTACGTGACCTACCTCGGCAACGACGTCGACAAGGCGACGATCGCGCCGGGCGACAAGGTCGTGGTGGTGCACTACTGGAAGGTGGTTGCGTCGCCGGGGGCGGAGTGGCGCGTGTTCTCTCATCTGGTCGGGACCGGCGATCAGTGGATGAACGTCGACCAGACCGACATGCGGCTCGGCTATCCGCCGGCCCAGTGGAAGCCCGGCGACATCATCCGCGACGAGCAGACCATCACGCTCGACAAGGGCTGGAAGTCGTCCTCCGCGCAGCTCACCGTCGGGCTCTACCGCAAGGGGACCACCGGCACCGGTGACCGGATGCGGATCGAGAGCGGCCCGGCCGACCACGAGTCGCGGGTGCTGGCGTTCCGGTTCGCGGTCGACCGACGCGGCGCGGGCAAGCCGGTGCCGCCGGCCGACCTCCAGGTCCAGATCAGGCGAGCCAGCGGGCCGATCGCGATCGACGGCGTGGCCAGCGAGGCGGACTGGCAGTCCGCGGCCACCAGCCCCGCGTTCAGCCCGGCCGAGGGCGGGCGCGAGCCGAAGGGGGCGACCCACGCCCGCCTGCTCTGGGATGACGCATACCTGTACGCGTTCGTGCAGGTCGAGGATCCCGACGTCCACAGCGAGTACAAGGCCAGGGACGAGTCGCTGTGGAAGCAGGACGTGGTCGAGCTGTTCATCGACGCCGATCGCACGCGGCGCGGCTACGTCGAGCTGCAGGTGAGCCCGCGCAACGTCCACTTCGACTCGTGGTTCCCGCAGACCCGCGCGCAGGGCGGCCACCCGGAGTGGAACGGGGCGATGAAGTCGGCCGTGGTGGTGCACGGGACGATCGACGACCGCGACGACGTCGACCAGGGCTGGGACGCCGAGATCGCGATCCCGCTCGCCGACGTGAAGGGTGCCGACGCGGCGATGAAGGTGGCGATCCCGCCGGTGGTCGGGGATCGCTGGCGGCTCAACGTGGTGCGGGTCGACAAGCCGAAGGACGATCCGCTGGCGGCGTCGTCGTGGAGCGCGATCCCGATCGCCGACTTCCACGCGCTCGGGCGGATGCTGACCGCGGTGTTCGCCGACGCGAAGGGGACGGTCCCGCCGGCGAAGGAAAAGGACGCCAGGGCCGGCAGCGCGGCCGATGGCGCCGGCGACAAGGCCAAGAAGCCCGCGACGCCCGGGACGCCCGGGACGCCCGCGAAGCCCGGGACGCCCGCGAAGCCCGGGACGCCATGACGCGCCCGCCCGGCGCTCACCCCTGAACCCTCGCCGGCCCGGCGTTCCAGGCGAGCCGGGCGCGCCCTGCGATCGGTGCTACGCTGGGATCGAGTGACGCGTCCGGTCGGGTTGATTCTTCCCCTTCTGGCCGGCTGGGCGGCCCTCGCGTGCAACAGCCCGCAGCGCCGCCCCGGCCAGCCGAGCTGGCGGCGCCCGGAGGAGATGGCCAGCGCCGGCGGCGGGCCGCTCCGGGTCGAGATGGCGCCGACCGGGCCGTCCGCGCGCATGTACAACGACCCCAAGGTCGTGCGCATCCCGCGCTTCGCCCTGTCCGACGCGATCATCCGCGAGGTCGAGCGAGTCTCCGCCGAGCTCGGCAAGCCGGCACCGACCCCCGACGGGCGGCTCTACGCCACCACCCGCGAGCTGGCCGAGGTGGTGCCCGAGGATTCGCGCCTCATCTACAGCCTCATCGAGTTCGCCCTCCAGCGGAACGGCATCATCGAGCCCTCGCCTCACATCATGGTGGTGTGGGGCGGGGGCAGCGACGACGACATGATCGCCGACATCGGCAAGCGCCTGCCGGGCATCCTCGGCTCCGCCAGCTTCGCGCGGATGGGCGTCGGCGTGGCCCGGCATGCCGACGGACAGGAGGTGACCGTGATCGCCTTCCAGTCCAGCTTCCTCCGCACCAGCCCGATCCCGCGCCGGCTGGAGCCGCACGGACGGGTCCGCATCGACACCGCGCTGGTGCCGCCGTTCGCCGATCCGGAGGTGTTCGTCACCCGCGAGAACGGCAACGTCGAGCGCCTGGTCCTCGGCCCGAGCGGGCGCGAGGGGTTCCGGACCGAGCTGGCCTGCGGCAGCCACCGCGGCCGCCAGCAGGTCGAGATCACCGCGCTCGACAAGAGCGGCGCGACCGTCATGGCCAACTTCCCGGTCTGGTGCGGCGAGGATCCCCCCGCGACGATCGCGGTCGAGCTCGACGCCGCCGAGGTGGCGCCGGTCGTCTCGGCCGAGGACGCCGAGGACCGCCTCGCTCGCCTCATCAACCGCGACCGCGAGCAGCACGGTCTCGGCGAGCTCGCCCTGGACCCGCGCCTGACCGCGGTCGCGCGCGCCCACAGCCGCGAGATGCGCGAGACCGGGGTGGTGGCGCACGTCTCGCCCCGCACCGGCTCGGCCTCCGACCGGGTGCGGGCCGGCAAGATCCGCAGCTCGATCGTGCTCGAGAACGTCGCGCGCGCGTACGGCATCGGCGAGGCGCAGGAGGGGCTCATGAACAGCCCCGGCCACCGGGCCAACATCCTCTCGCCCGACGTCACCCACGTCGGGCTGGGCGTGTCGCTCGGCGGCGAGGTCGCCGGCCGGCGCGAGCTGTTCGTGACACAGGTCTTCATCCGCCTGCCCCCGCCGATCGACTACCGCCAGGCGCGCCAGCAGGTCGCCGACATCGTGAAGCGAGTCCGCGTGATCGACGAGGACCGCGAGCTGTCCCTCATCGCCCAGGAGCTGGCCGCGGAGGTCGCCGGCGGGCAGAGCCCGGCCGACGCGTCGAAGCGCGCCGGCGCGCACCTCGCCCCCCTGCGCCTGCCGTACAGCAAGGTCACCAGCCAGGTCACCACCGTCGCCGACGTCGCCGCCTTTGCGCCGGACTCGACCCTGACCGACCGCAGCCTGATCGCCTACGGCCTCGGGCTGGCCCAGGGCGACCACGAGGTCATGGGCGAGCACGCGATCACCATCGTGCTGCTGTTCGGCCACCGGTGAGCCGGCGTGGCGCCCGCCGGCGCTCGATTGGACGTGCGCCGGCGCGTGGCGCATAGATCGACCACCATGAGCCCCGCCCTCGTCCCGCTCCTGCTGACCATCGCCGGCGGCGCGGTCTATCACCTGAGCCAGAAGGCGGTCGGCGGGGCCCGTCCGTGGTCGGTCCTGGCGGTCGCGTACGGGGTCGCGTTTGCCGCGTCGTCGCTTCTGTGGTGGTTGATGCCCGGGCGCGGGCAGGCGATCCGGCCGGCCGAGCTGGGCCTGGCCGCGCTCATCGGGCTGGCCGCGCTCGCCATCGAGGCCGGCTTCTTCCTGAGCTACCGCTCGGGCTGGCCCGTCGGCACCACCGCGCTCCTGTCCAACGTCGCGGTCACGGTCGTCCTCGCCGCGGTCGGCGTGGCGGCCTACGGCGAGGCGCTGAGCCCGACCCGCGCGGTCGGCGCGCTGCTCGCGGTGCTCGGCGCGTGGCTGCTCGCGCGCGGCTGACGCGCGGCTGACCGCGGCGACGTTCGCCGGGCGCCGACGGTGCGCGGGGCGTGGCCCTCGGCTTGCTTCGATGGCCGTCATGACCACACAACCCGGCCGGACCTGGGCCCGACCTGTAGCCGCGGCGGCAACACCGTGATGTTACGATCCCCACTCATGACCGGCCGCGGGCGCGATCTGGAGCCGGCCGAGCCGGACGCCGACGCGCTGCCGGACCTGTCGGAGAGCGAGGAAGCCGCGGGGCTGACCGAGGCGCTCGACCCGGCCACCTCGGACCACGTCGCGGTGCGTCGCTTCACCCTCCGCGTCACCGAGGGACCCGACACCGGGGCGCTGTGCGCGTCGACCGGCGATCGGCTGTCGATCGGCACCCACCCGCGCGCCCAGTTCTGCCTGAGCGACCGGACCATGTCGCGCTTCCACTGCGAGATCGAGCTCCACGGCGGGCGGGCGCTGGTCCGCGATCTCGGCAGCCGCAACGGGACCCGGGTGGACGGCGTGATGGTGCAGGCGGCCTACCTGCGGCGCGGCGCGGTCCTGGCGCTCGGCCGAAATCTCGTGTCGTTCGAGCTGGCCGACGATCGGGTCTCCATCCCGCTGCACGAGTCGGATCACCTGGGCCTCCTGGCCGGGCGATCGCCCGCCATGCGCGCCGCGTTTGCCGTGCTTGCCCGCGCGGCCGGGTCGGACATCACCGTGCTCCTGCGCGGCGAGACCGGCACCGGCAAGGACCCGGCCGCCGAGACCCTTCACCGGCTGGGCCCCCGGCGCGATCACCCGTTCGTGGTGGTCGACTGCGGCGGCCTGACCGGCACCTTGCTCGAGGGTGAGCTGTTCGGTCATGCCCGCGGGGCCTTCACCGGCGCCGATCGCGCGCGGGTCGGCGCGGCCGAGGCGGCCCACCGCGGCACGCTGTTCCTCGACGAGATCGGCGAGCTCGACATCTCCCTGCAGCCGGTGCTGCTCCGCCTGCTCGAGCGGCGCGAGGTGCAGCGGATCGGCGAGTCGCGCCCGATCGCGGTCGACGTGCGCGTCATCGCGGCGACCAGTCGCAACCTGCGCCGCGAGGTCAACGCCGGCCGCTTCCGCTCCGACCTCTACTACCGCCTGGCGGTGATGGAGGTGGTGCTCCCGCCCCTGCGCGACCGGCTCGACGACCTGCCGCTCCTGGTCGACAGCCTGCTCGAGCGCGCCGGCCAGGGCGAGCGCGGCCCGGCGCTGCGCACGCCCGAGTTCCTGGCTCGCCTGGCCCGCCACGACTGGCCCGGCAATGTGCGCGAGCTGCGCAACTACGTGGAGAGCTGCCTCGCGCTGGCCGATCGAGCGCCGCCGCCCGGCGGTGCCGGCGAGTCGAGCCGCACCGCCATGCCGGCCATCGATCCGTCGCTGCCGTTCCGCGCCGCGCGCGATCGCTGGCTGCGCTGGTTCGAGCGCCGCTACCTGGAGGAGCTGCTCGATCGGGCCGGCGACAACGTCAGCGCCGCGGCGCGCGCGGCCGGCGTCGACCGGGTCTACTTCCACCGCCTGCTGCGCCGGGTCGGCCTGCGCTGATGCTTCCGGCGACCGGAGCGCCGACCGCAGACCCCACCGGCTCCTATATACTCGAGGGAATGCCGAGTTCGGCGGGTGCCGGGGCGCCGGCCGGGCGCGCCCTCGGCAAGTACACGCTGCTCGGCCGCCTCGCGCAGGGCGGCATGGGCGAGATCCTGCTGGCCCGGCTCGGCGGGGCGGCCGGCTTCGAGAAGTACGTCGTCATCAAGCGCCTGCGCGGCCACCTCGACGGCGACGAGCGGTCGGTCCAGGCGTTCCTGGACGAGGCGCGCATCGTGGCTCGCATCTCGCACCCGAACGTGTGCCAGGTGCACGAGCTCGGCGTGGAGGGCGGCCGCTACTACCTGGCCATGGAGTATCTGGAGGGGTTGCCGCTGTCCGGGATCATCCGCCGCGCCAACCGCGATCGCGCCCCGCTCGACCTGCGCGCGGTCAGCGGGATGGTCGAGCAGGCGAGCGAGGGGCTGCACCACGCGCACAACCTCCGCCGCATGGACGGCGCGGCGGCGGCAGTGCTCCACCGCGACGTGTCGCCGCAGAACCTGTTCGTGACGGTGGACGGCGTGGTCAAGGTGCTCGACTTCGGCATCGCGAAGAGCGGCGACTCGTCGGTGAAGACGCCGACCGGGCGGATCATGGGAAAGTCGGCGTACATGTCGCCGGAGCAGATCCGCGGCGCGCCGCTCGACCAGCGCTCCGATGTCTACTCGCTCGGCGTGGTGCTGTACGAGGCGGTGACCGGCCAGCCGCTGTTCGACCGCGGCGACGTGGCCGAGACGTTCCGCGCGATCCGCGAGGACACCCTGCCGTTCCTGCGCGACGTACCGGACCAGCTCAACGGGGTGATCCAGCGAGCGATCGCGCGCGAGCGGGACGAGCGCTTCGACAGCGCCAGGGCCCTGGGGCGAGCCCTGGGCGCCGCGGTCAGCGGGCTGGGCGGATCGATGTCGCCGCCCCAGCTGGCCGAGTGGCTGGACCAGCAATTCGCCGACGACCTGCGCGAGCGACGCGAACGAGCCGCCCACGCCGCCGCCGGAGGGAGGGCCGGCACCCTCGACGACCCCGGCGAGCGGATCGAGCCCGGCACCGTGATCTTCCACAGCGGACCGCTGGCCGCCGACACGACCGGCCTCCCCCCGCTCGCAACCAGCGGAACCATGCCGCTGGCCGCGCGCTCGGACGAGCTGTGGAGCGATCCGGCGATGAGCCCCGCCGGAGGCGCGAGTCCGGCGAGCGCACGGTTCGACGCCGCGGGCATCGACGCCCGGGTCGCCGACGGCGCGGCCACCGACGGCGCGGCCATCGACACCCGGGTCGCCGACGGCGCGGCCGCACGACCCGCCGCCGCACGACCCGCCGCCGCACGACCCACCGCGAGCCGCCGGCGATCCTGGCCGTGGCTGGCCGGTGGCGCGGCGGCCCTCCTGGTGGTCGGCGCGATCGCCGCGCGAGCCGCGCGCGACGACGACGCCACCGACGGGCAGGGCAGCGCCGATCAGCGCCCGGACGCGCCGAGCGAGGACCGATCCGGATCGCATGGCGAGGACCGCCGGGCGGCGACCGACCGCGAGAGTCCGCCACCGACCAGCGAGGCGGCCGCAGCGACCGACCGCGACAGCCACGCAGCGACCGACCGCGAGAGTCCGCCATCCAAGAGCGAGGCGGGCGCCGCGGCGACCAGGCGCGCGAAGCCCGTATCTTCCAGCCCGGCGGCGACGACCGGCCAGGCACCGACCGCCCGCGGCCACCAGCGATCCGCCGCCGCGCCCTCCCCGCGCGCCCCATCGAGCGAGGCGACCCCGGCCGCCGGCGCTCTCGCCGGCCAGGCACCGAGCGCCCGCGCCCACCAGCGATCCGCCGCTGCGCCCTCCCCGCGCGCACCACCGAGCGAGGCGACCCCGGCCGCCGATGCTCTCGCCGGCCAGGCACCGACCGCCCGCGGCCACCAGCGATCCGCCGCTGCGCCCTCCCCGCGCACACCATCGAGCGAGGCGACCCCGGCCACCGGCGCTCTCGCCGGCCAGGCGCCGACCGCCCGTGGCCACCAGCGATCCCCCGCCGCGCCCTCTCCGCTCGCCCCATCGAGCGAGGCGAGCCCGGCCGCCGGCGCTCTCGCCGCTCCGGCGCCCGCCGAGCGCCGCGCCGGGCGCAGGGCTCACGCGCGCGGCTACTTCACCATCGACTCCATGCCGTACGCGACGATCTACATCGACGGGGTCGCCCACGGCGTCACGCCGCTCCTCCGCGTCTCGCTCGCGCCCGGCTCGCACACCGTCGTCGCGGTCACCGCGGACGGCCGACGCCGCTCGCTCCGGGTGAAGATCGAGCCTGGCGTCGAAGCCCCCCGCCGACGCCTGGTCTGGTAGGAGCCTCGTGTCCAGGCCGAGTCCCATCGCCTCTCGCTCCGCCCGGTTCGCCCGCTCCGCCCGGTTCGCCCGCGCCGCCCGACCGGTCGCGCTCGGCCTGCGCCGGAGCCTCGCGACCGGCACCGGGCTCGCCGTCCGCGTCATCCTCGCCGTCGCCTTGCTCGCCGCCGCGGTTCCCTCGGTGCGGGCCGACCCGGCCGGCGCGGAGGGCGGCCCTGCCCTGCTCGCCCGCGCCCAGATGGCGCTCGACGCGCTCCGCTACGAGGAGGCCGCGGCGCTGCTCGACCGCGCCTGGCGCGCCGGCGGCAACCGCCCGGCCGAGCTCGCGCTCATCCACCGCCTGGCCGGCTCGGTGGCGGTCATCCTCGGCCACGACGCCGAGGCCGACGCGGCGTTCCGCCGGCTGGTCGCCCTCGCGCCGGACAGCTCGCTGCCCGATGGCACCTCTCCCAAGATCTCGGGCCGCCTGGACGCGGCGCGCGCCGCGCTGGCCGGCCGGCCCCTCCGCGTCGAGGTGGTCACGCGCGCCGGGCCCGCCCGGGACAGCGGCCCGGTCATCGTGGTCGAGGTGCTCTCGGATCCGGCCCGCATGGTGGCCGGCATGCGCGTCCACTACCGCGACACCGACGGCGCCGCTCACGTGCGCGGCGCCCGCGGCCCGGCCTCGCTCGCGGTCGAGCTGCCCCGCTCGATCGCCGCGCCGGTCCAGATCGAGGTCCTCGACGCGCACGGCAACATCCTGGTCGAGGAAGAGCTCCGCACTGCGCCCATCCCGATCGGCACCGCCGCCCGCGCCCGCGCCACCCGCACCGCCCGCACCGCCCGCGCCACCGGCGCACCCGACGGCGATGACGGCGATGACGGCGACCGCACCGCGCGCTCGACCGGTGCCGCCGGCCCCTCCTCGACCGCCGGTCTCGACACCCGCACCGACACCCGCACGGACACCGACACCGCCCCGCCGCTCCTCGCCCGCGGGCTCCCCTGGGCGGCGGCCTCGGTCGGGCTCGGCGCGGTCGGCCTGTTCTTCGGCCTGCGCAGCGAGTCGGCCCAGGACGAGCTCGACGAGCTCAACCGCGACAGCGCCGACCACGACTTCCGCGACGCGCTGGCGGTGGAGGATCGCCTGCGCCGGGACAGCCGGATCGCCAACGTCGCCTTTGTCGCGACCGGCGCCACCGCCGCGGTCGCCGCCGTCCTCTGGATCCGCGAGTGGCGCCGGTCGCGCCGGTCCGCCCGCGCCGGCCGGCCCCGCGACGCGCGCCTGCCGGCTCCACTCCTCGGCCCGATCGGTCTGACCTGGACCATCCCCTTCTGATCGTCCCTCGCCACATGCGCCGCCACCTCATCGCGCTCCTGCTCCTGCCCGCGGTCGCCGCGCCGGCCTGCACCGCCGAGGTCGACTACGACGGCACCGAGTACCGGTGCACCGACGGCGTGACCTGCCCGGACGGCAGCGAGTGCATCGACCAGCACTGCCTGGTCGACCCCGGCCCCCGCGCGATGATCGCCGTCCCCGAGACCAGCTTCGTCATGGGCTGCGACCCGGCCGACGTCCCGGCCTGCGACGAGGACTCCGCGCCCGCCCACGAGGTCACCGTCTCCGCCTTCGAGCTCGATCCGACCGAGGTGAGCCAGCTCGACTACTGGCGCTGCGTCGACGACGGCGCGTGCGCCGCTCCGGGTACCTTCACCCCCGGCGAATCGCCCGACCTCCCGGTCACCCTGATCAGCTGGGACGACGCCGACGGCTTCTGCGCGTGGGCCGGCAAGCGCCTGGCGACCGAGGCCGAGTGGGAGGTCGCCGCCCGCGGCGCCGCCGGCGCCACCTTTCCGTGGGGCGAGGAACCGCCCGCCTGCGACCTGGCCCAGTTCAGCGGATGCGCGCCCGAGCAGCCGATCGCGGTCGGCACGCCGGTCGGCGACGCCAGCTCGTTCGGCATCTCGGGCCTGGCCGGCAACGTCGCCGAGTGGGTCGGCGACTGGTACGGCGCCGAGTATTACGCCGAGAGCCCGGCCCGCGACCCGACCGGCCCGACCAGCGGCACCGAGCGGGTGGTGCGCGGCGCCTCCTTCAACGACACCGCCGACGAGCTGCCGTCGTGGCAGCGCGAAGGCGACGAGCCGATCGAGATCGACGACGACACCGGCGCGCGCTGCGCCCGCTCCGCCGCGCCGCGCGCTACCGCCAGCGATAGAACAGGAACGCGAGCGCGGCGATCACCAGCAGCACGGTGAAGGCGGTGCTCATCCACGAGCTCTTCTTCGCCGCGGCCTTCTCGCCGACCACCGAGCTGGCCGCCTTCTTGAAGCCGCTCCGCATTCCCATCATCACGCCGCGCTTGCGGCGCGGTTCGCCGGCGCTGTGCCGGCGCCTGCGCTTGGGTCGCTGGGCCATCCCCGGATACTACTCCGCCAGCCCGGCGATCTGGGCCCGCAGGCGCGGCAGCGCCTCGACCGAGCGCGCGCCGTACCAGAACAGGTCCTTGCCGTCGGCCAGCGCGACCGCGCCGCGCCGCCCGGCCGGCGTGTCGAGCCCGCGCATCCACTCGACATCACCGGGCCCGAACTCGTGCGGCTCGTCGGGCAGGAGCACGAGATCCGGCGCCCGCGCGATCACCTCCTCGACGGTGATTCGCGGGTAGCGCGTGTCGCGATCGCCCAGCCGGTCGGTCGGCAGCGGCGAGCGCCGGCCCAGATCGGCCGCCAGCGGGTAGCGGCGCTCGCGGTCGGCGAACGCGTTGGCGCAGCCGCACTGGAGCAGCATGTCGCTGGCGAACGTGTCCTGGTGGAACGTCATGAGCGGCTCCTTCCAGATCGGCACGAACGCGCGCGGCAGCCCCGCCACCGACGCATCGATCGCCTTGTCGGCGCGGAGCAGCTGGTACGCGCGCCGCGCGAGGTCCTCGGCCTCGGGCGCGCGGGCCAGGCCCAGCATGCGGGCCAGCCGGGCCATGTGGGCCACGCCCTCGGCCACCCGCCGCACGAACGACACGAACAGCGGCACGCCGCGTCGAGCCAGCTCCTCGAGCGGCGCGCGCGCGTTCTCCTCCTGGTTGGCGATGATGAGGTCGGGCGCGAGATCGAGCACCGCGTCCGGATCCACGTCCTTGGTGCCGCCGACCACCGGCAGGCCCTCCACCTGGCCGGCCGGCAGCACGCAGAAGCGAGTCCGGCCGATCACGCGCTCGCCGGCGCCCAGCGCGAACAGCGTGTACGTGTCGCTCGGCACCAGCGACACGATGCGCTGCGGCGGCCTCTGCAGGATCACCTCGCGCCCCATGTCGTCGCGGACCTTTACCGTCACGCCGACGAGGGTAAACTCGATGACCTCCCCGTGAGCAAGCCGCGCGCATCCAGGAAGCCCTCGAAGGACACCGACGCCGCGGCGAGCGGCGACGCGCGGCCGCCCGCGCCGCTCAACGAGGCCGACGCCGAGCTGGCTCGCAAGCTCGAGCAGCTGACACCGGCGCAGCAGGAGATGTTCGTGCGCGCGCTCCACCTGGCGATGAAGAAACGCCGCGTGCTGCTGATCGGCTATCTCGCCACCGCGCTGTCGCTGGTGCTGGGATGGCTATGGGCGCTCTACATCTTCGGCAAGACGCGCGGCAGCGGTGAGTTCATGGCGTGGGTGTTCCTGATCCCGCCAGCCATGGCGGCAATCATCCTCGTCACCTTCGGTCGAATCTCGCGCAGCCTGCGCCGCTGAAGCGGAGTAAGCGCTCGAGTGGTGGCGTCTTTGCCCCCTCGACTCGCGCTCAGGCCGACATGCGTCCACTGCCACCGACACGGATTACGATTGTATCGATGTGAACGCAAACTCTGCGGATCTGGCAGACAACCCTCCCAGATAGAATGGCGCGCTATGGACCCAGTGGCGAGGCTGGTACGCGACCTGGAGCGCTATGGTCGTCCCAGCGACGGGTGGCTCTCTCACTATTCGAGCATCGGGTTTGATCCAGTGGCCGTGGCGTGGGCGGAATCACGCGACGGCATGGCGATGACCCAGCTGCTCCAGCTTGCCGATCGGCGCGATCTGGCGCCCGCCGCGCTGCGTGCCCGACAGGCCGCAGTCGCGTCGGTGCCAGAGCTGGCCGACAACGGCATCAGCGACATCCACGCAGCTCCGCGCCTCGGCCTCTGGGACCGAGTCGTCACCGAGCTTGCGCGTACCCTGCGCGAGGCCGTGCCTCGTCCCCCCAACCTGCTCGAGCTCCAGCGCGGAGCGGCGCGCGCGCGACGTCCGCGCACGCCAGCCCCGGCGGCGCCGGCCGGCCGCGGTCGCGCTCAGCGCAACCGATAGCCGGCGCGAAGCGCTCGCGATCGTCAGGCGCGCGGCTTGCGCGCCACCGGCGTGTCCTGGCTCTTGCCGGGGCGCGCAGGGGCGTCGTCCACCTCGACGAACGCGCCGTAGAGCGCGCCGATCGCGCCGCCCAGCACGAACTGCCAGTCGTGGAGGACCCGCGTCTGGTCGGCGATGGTCAGGTCGAAGCCGCCCCAGACCTTGGCCGCCAGCGCGAACAGCCCGACCCCCACGCCGTAGCCGACGATGCCCTTCAGCAGCGCCGTCCACGCCGTGCTCGACCGATCCATGAGATGCGACCAGACCGGCCGCCCGACCAGCAGGCCGACCAGCGCGCCGATCACGCCGTAGGTGATCCAGTGGAAGACGCCACCCAGGTCGAGGTAGTAGGCGCCGTACCCGACCGCGCCGCCGATGACGAGGCCCTTCAGGAAACCGAGAAGTAGTCGCAGCACCAGGTCGTTACCCTCCCACCTTCAGTGTGACCTCCACGAGCTGACGTCGCAAGCACCGTTCAGTTTCGCGTCGGTGCCCCCGCCGCAGGTGCTGGCACCGACGGAGATCCGCCGGCGCCCCCGCTCGCCACCGTCCCCGGTGCCACCGGGATCGCGGCCAGCCGCGCCACCAGGGACCCCGTGTGGGCCGTGAAGTCGGCGCGATCCGACTTTGCCAGCCCCTCGCCGCGGCTCATCTTGATCCTGAGCGGGTCGACGTACCGCCCGCTCTTTCGCACCGAGAAGTGGAGGTGCGGCCCGGTGGCCAGCCCGGTCATCCCGACGTACCCGATGACGTCCTTCTGCCGCACCCGCCGGCCGACCGCCTGGCCCTTGCGGAACTTCGACATGTGCATGTACGTCGTCGCATAGCCGTTGTCGTGCTTGATGATGACGCAGTTGCCGGCCCCGCCCTTGCGCCCGCGGAACACCACGGTCCCGCCGGCCGCCGCCCAGATCGGCGTGCCGGTCGGCGCCGCGTAGTCGACCCCGAAGTGGCCGCGGCGGACGTGCAGGACCGGGTGCATCCGGCGCGGGTTGAAGCCCGACGACACCCGGCTGTACTTGAGCGGCGTCTTCAGGAAGGTCTTCTCGACGCTCTGCCCCTTCTCGTCGAAGTAGCGCCCCTCCTTCTCGCGCGGCGACTTGTACCAGAACGCGCGGAAGGTGCCGGCTCGCCCCCTGTACTCTGCCGCCAGGACCCGCCCGTAGCGGAGGAACTGCCCGTTCAGGAACTCCTTCTCGACCACCATGCGGTAGGTGTCGCCGGCGTGGGTGTCGATGTAGAAGTTGATGTCGTAGGCGAACACGTCGACGAAGAACGCGACAAGCTGGGTCGCCTCGCCGGAGCCCTTGATCGCGTTGTAGAGCGAGCTGTCGATCGTCCCGCCGATCTGGACCTCGTCGATCCGGGTGTCGGCGGCGGCCGCCTCGGAGGTGAGCTTGTCGTCGGCGCCGCGCACCGCGCGCACCGCGCTCACCTTCGACACCTGGAAGTCGAGCTCCATCAGGCGGCCGGCGTCGTCGAAGCGGATGCGATAGGTCTGGCCCTCGCGGATGGTCTTCACCTCGGCGTGCTTGTCGAACACGCGGATGACCTCGTCCGCCTCGCCCGGGGTCAGCCCCTCGCGGCGGAGGATCTTGGCCAGGCTGTCGCCCGGCGCGACCTCGCCCTCGACCCAGCGGCCGACCTCGTCCGGGGTCCCCTCTGATTCGTCGGCCGGGCGGGGAGGCTCGCCGCGCTCGCCCTCCTCCGGCTCATCCGGCTCACCGGCGGTGAGGCCGGCACCCTCCTTGTTCCCTGCCACCGCGGCCTGCTCCATCACGTCCGGGATGGAGGTGCCGCCGCGCCACAGGAACACGTAGAGGTTGACGACGACCAGACCCAGAAGGACCAGGCCGAGCCGGAGGGTGCCCCGCGCCGACGCAGAACGCGTCTGGCGGAGCGGCTTTCTCTGTCTTCGTTTGAGTTTGCGAGACATCAAGGACCGCGGACCCGCGCTTCATCGCCTAGCACGAGAATTCGCGCCAGTCATGTTCGCATGATATCAGCGACCTACAAAATAACCGTCCAACCGCGCCAGAAGGAGAGCCGTGTCGCAGGGTAAAGAGGACCAGCTCGACCTTTTTTCGGATCTCGAGGAGACGTCTTCCATGGGGCAGAAGCCGAGACCAACGCGCTTCGGAGGCGACGCCGATGGCGCCGATGACGCCGACGACGCGGCGCTGGTCGCCACACCCGCCGCACCCGCACCTCAGCCTGCCGCACCGGCCCGCCGCAAGTCGCGCGGGTCCGGCGGCGGGGCGGGCGCCCCGCCCGGCTCGACCGGAGGCAGCGACGCGGGCGGCCTCGAGCTCGACGCGTCGCTCATGCAGGAGGCGCGGCGGCGCTACCTCAGCTACGCGCTCAGCGTCATCACCGCGCGCGCCCTGCCCGACGTCCGCGACGGGCTCAAGCCGGTCCAGCGCCGCATCCTGTTCGCGATGCAGAACGACGAGCACCTCAGCCCCGACGCCAAGCACCGAAAGAGCGCCAAGGTGGTCGGCGCGGTGATCGGCCGCTACCACCCGCACGGCGACTCCGCGGTCTACGACGCGATGGTGCGCATGGCGCAGGACTTCTCGCTGCGGGTCCCGCTGGTCGATGGCTCAGGCAACTTCGGCTCGCTCGACGGCGACGGCGCGGCCGCCTATCGATACACCGAGTGCCGCCTGACCCGCGCCGCCATGGAGCTCCTGGCCGAGCTCAAGCAGGAGACGGTGCCGATGCGGGCCAACTACGACGGCACCGCCGAGGAGCCGGTCGTCCTGCCGGCCCGCTTCCCCAACCTCCTGGTCAACGGTTCGACCGGCATCGCGGTCGGCATGGCGACCAACATCCCGCCCCACAACCTGGGCGAGGTGGTGAAGGCGGCGATCGCGCTCATCGACGACCGCGACCTCACCACCACGAACATCCTCAAGTACATCCAGGGGCCCGACTTCCCCACCGGCGGGCAGATGCTCAACACCAAGGTCGAGCTGCGCCAGATCTACGACTCCGGTCAGGGCGCCATCCGGGTGCGCGGCGAGTACAGGATCGAGGAGAAGAAGCGCGGCGGCGAGGACGTGGTCATCACCTCGATCCCGTACGCGGTCACCAAGGCGACGGTGGTCGAGCGCATCGCCGACGTCATCATCAAGCGCCAGCTGGCCCAGCTGCTCGACGTGCGCGACGAGTCGACCGACGACGTGCGCATCGTGCTCGAGATCAAGAAGGACGCCGACCCGGCCATGGTGATGGCGTACCTCTACAAGCACACGCCGCTGCAGCTCAACTTCAACGTCAACTTCACCTGCCTCATCCCCACCCCCAACAGCGACGTGGGTCAGCCGGAGCGGCTCGGCATCAAGGCGATGCTCGAGCACTTCATCGACTTCCGCTTCCTGGTCACCAAGACCCGGTTCGAGTTCGAGCTGGCCGCGCTGCTCAGGCGCATCCACATCCTCGAGGGCTTCGAGATCGTCTTCGACGCGCTCGACGAGACCATCCGCATCATCCGCAAGAGCGACGGCCGCCAGGACGCGGCCGAGAAGCTGATGAAGCGGTTCGAGATCGACCAGGAGCAGGTCGACGCCATCCTCGAGCTGCGCCTGTACAAGCTGGCCCGGCTGGAGATCCTGGTCATCCGCCAGGAGCTGGCCGAGAAGCGGGCCGAGGCCAAGCGCATCCAGGGCATCCTGGCCAGCAAGGTCAAGCTGTGGGGCGTGGTCAAGACCGAGCTGGGTGAGGTCGCGGCCGAGCTCGGCAACCCGCGCCGCACCCGCACCGGCGGGGCCGGTGAGGAGGTCGAGTTCGACGAGCAGGCCTACATCGTGGAGGAGGACGCGCACGTCGTGCTCAGCCGCGACGGCTGGATCAAGCGGGTGCGCGAGCTCAAGGACCCGAAGGCGACCCGGCTGCGCGACGGCGACGAGGTGGTGGCGGTCCTGGCCGGCTCGACCCGCGAGAACGCGGTCTTCTTCACCAACCAGGGCTCGGCCTACGTGGTTCGCATCAACGATGTGCCGCCGTCGACCGGCTACGGCGATCCGGCCCAGAAGCTGTTCAAGTTCAAGGACCAGGAGCGGATCGTGGCGGCCTACTCGCTCGACCCGCGCACCATGCTGCCGGCCACCCTGCTGGCGGTCTCCGCGCGCGGGTTCGGCCTGCGCTTCGACCTCGAGCCGCACAAGCAGGTGTCGACTCGCTCGGGCCGCAAGTACGCGCGCCCGGCCGGCGGCGACGAGATCGTCGCGGTCATCCCGGTCAACCCGGGCGACGCGGTCGCGCTGGCCACCCGCGGCGGCCACGCCCTCTGCGTCATGGCCGACGACGTCAACAAGCTGGAGAACCCGGGCAAGGGCGTCACCGTCATCAAGACCGGCGCCGACGACCGGGTCATCGGGGTCAAGGCCGGGCGCGGGCCCAAGGACGTGCTCCGGCTCGAGACCGAGAGCGGCGGGCGCAAGTTCGAGGTCGCGGCCGACCCGAAGCACGCCGGCGGGCGGGCCAGCAAGGGCCGCCAGCTGGTCAAGCGAGCCCCGCTGGTCCTGACTGCCGAGCCGGTCGTCATCACCCCGCTGGCCAACGCGCCCGGCGGCCCCGAGATCCACTGACGAGGCGCTGAGCGAAGGACGGGCACATGGCACAGACCTACACCGCCAAGGACATCACGGTCCTCGAGGGCCTCGAGCCGGTGCGCAAGCGCCCGGCCATGTACATCGGCGGCACCGACAAGACCGGCTACCACCACCTCCTGTGGGAGATCCTCGACAACTCGATCGACGAGGTCATCAACCACCACGCCGACCGGGTCGACGTCATCCTGCACGACGACGGCAAGTCGGTGACCGTCGAGGACAACGGGCGCGGCATCCCGATCGACGTCATCTCCAAGTACAAGCGGTCGGCGCTCGAGATCATCCTCACCACCCTCCACGCCGGCGGCAAGTTCGAGGGGAAGAACTACGCCCACTCGGGCGGCCTGCACGGGGTCGGCGCGTCGGTGGTCAACGCGCTGTCCGAGTCGCTGGTCGCGCGGGTCAAGCGTGACGGCACGCTGTGGGAGCAGAGCTTCAAGCGTGGCAAGCCGGCCGGGACCAGCGCCAAGATCAAGAAGGTGGGCGGCGCGCGCGGGACCGGCACCATCATCACCTTCACCCCGGACGAGGAGATCTTCGGCGCCAAGCTCGTCTTCGACCCGGAGGTGGTGAGCGAGCGGCTCGAGGCCAAGAGCTACCTCCACCGCGGGGTGAAGATCGTCTTCCGCGACGCCACGAAGTCGCCGGCGGTGGTGCAGACGTTCCAGCACGAGCGCGGCATCGCCGAGTACCTGGCCAAGCTGATGAAAGAGCGCGGCGTGGAGGAGATCCCGAAGGGGACGACCGGCTTCTACCTCGAGCGCACCGGCGACGTGGAGCTCGAGCTGGCCATGCTGTGGACCGAGGCCACCGACGAGCAGATCAAGTCGTACGTCAACGGCGTGCCGACCTCGTCGGGCGGCACCCACGACGTCGGGCTCAAGGCCGGCGTGGTCAAGGCGGTGCGAAACTACATGAGCACCCACGACCTCTCGCCCAAGGGGGTGAACGTCACCGCCGAGGACATCCGCGAGGGGATGGTGGCGATCCTGTCGGTCTACGTGGCCGCGCCCCAGTTCCAGGGTCAGACCAAGGAGCGCCTCAACAACCCCGAGGTGCAGAGCCAGGTGGACGGCGCGGTGCGCCCCGCCCTCGAGCAGTACCTCAACGAGAACCAGAGCGTGGCCGAGGCGGTGGTCGCGCGGGTGATCCTGGCCTCGCGGGCGCGCGAGGCGTCGCGCGCCGCGTCGCAGGCGGTGTCGCGCAAGACGGCGGTGTCGCACCGGCTCAACCTGCCCGGCAAGCTGGCCGACTGCGCGTCGACCAATCCGTCCGACAGCGAGCTCTTCATCGTCGAGGGCGACTCGGCCGGTGGCTCGGCCAAGCAGGGCCGCGATCGCAAGACCCAGGCGATCCTGCCGCTCCGCGGCAAGGTGCTCAACACCGAGCAGGCCTCCGCCTCCAAGCTGATCGAGAACAAGGAGCTGGGCGACATCATCTCGGCGCTGGGCTGCGGGTTCGGGCCCAAGATGGACCTGGCCCGGCTGCGCTATCACCGCATCTTCCTGCTGATGGACGCCGACGCCGACGGCCACCACATCGCCACGCTGCTGCTGACGTTCTTCTACCGGCACATGAAGCCGCTCATCGACGCGCGCCACGTGTACCTGGCCCAGCCGCCGCTCTACCGGATCGACATCGGCAAGGAGACCTACTGGGCGCTCGACGACCTCGAGCGCGACCGGGTGCTGGCCGATCACGCGGGCAAGAAGTCGAGCATCACCCGGTTCAAGGGGCTGGGCGAGATGAGCCCGGAGATCCTCAAGCAGACCACGCTCGACCCCAAGCGGCGCACCTCGCTGCGGGTGTCGATCCACGACGGCGACGAGCTGGAGACCGATCAGGTGATCGGCGAGCTGCTCGGCAAGGACGCCGGCGCCCGCTTCCGCCTCATCCAGGAGGGCGCGCGCGAGGTGGACGACCTCGACGTGTAGGGGCGTGGAACGCGTAACGCGGATCTCATCCGCTACCCTGGTGGAGAAATGAGGGGCTGTGCGTCCTCCCCAGACCGGGGACGACACTCCCCACGATCCCGTTCAATCGCCGATCGACCTCACCTGAAATCGGCGACTTGCCGGAAAGCGCGCCTGGCGTGCCCCTTGCTCTGAGAACAGGGCAGTGCACGCCTCGCGGACAGTGGCAGCCGCGCAGCAGATGTACCGGGCCCAGCAATACACCGGGGTCGCGTCACTCTGCGCCGACGTGCTCGAGTGCGAACCTGACAACCTGGATCTGAGGATTCTGCGCGCCCGGGCTCTCCTGGCCCTCCGGCGCGACGAGGAGGCCCAGCGCGAGCTGCGCTGCATCCTGCGCTGGAACAGCGAGACGGCCGAGGTGTTCAGCCTGCTCAGCGAGCTCGCCATCCGGCGCGGCAAGCTCGACGCTGCCGTGACCTTCCTCAAGCAAGCCCTGCGTCTCGCCCCCGATGATCGAAAGGTCGCGGCCCTCCTCGACCTCGTACGAAGCTCGAATCAACCGACCGTGGCGGTGGAAAAACTCCCGGCGGCCACCGCCACGGTCGGTTGTACTCTCTCCCGGGCCTACTAGGCCCCGGCCGCCACCGCGCCGCTCTCCTCCTCCTCCCGGCGCGGTTGGCGGCCCGTCCGTTTCCCGGCCATACTGATCGAATGCGCGCCGCGGCCCTGCTCCTGGCCCTGGCCCCGACGGTGGTCGCCGTGACCGCGTCGCCGGCCGCGGCCGAGCCGGACCACGGCACCACAGCGGCGCCACCCCACGGCGTCCTGCCCGGCAAGATCGGCCAGGACTTCTGGAGCTGGCTGCTCGACCCGCACGAGGCCGAGGTCAAGCTGATCCTCCGCAAGGTGGCCGAGAACCGCAGCCGGGCCGGCAGCATCGAGGTGCTGCCGTACGACTACGGCGCGCAGTTCTCGCCTGCCCGGGCCGAGCTGCGCGCCCAGCTCCTGGGCGACGCCGAGGAGATGCTGCGCTACGCGCTCACCCTGGCGCCCGGCCAGCTCGAGCTGGAGCGCGAGCTCGCCATCGTCACCGACGAGAACGATCGCCCGACCGCCCAGGCCGCCCTCGAGCGCTACCTGGCCGACGAGTCGGCCGAGCGGGTCAGCCCCGACGCGCGGGTGCGGCTCGGCCGCTGGTACGCGCGCCAGCGCCGGTTCGACGACGCGATGGTGCAGCTGCGCATGGCCCTCGGCGGGCGCCCCGAGTACCGCACCCGCACCCAGGCGGTGCTGCTGCTGTCGTCGATCCTGATGCACACCGGCCGGCTGGCCGACGCGATCGACCTCCTGCGCGGCCACGTCGCCTCCGGCGGGCCTGGCACCTACGGCTGGGAGCCGCTGACCCTGTTCGCGCTGGCGGTGGCGTATGATCGGGACGAGCAGATCAGCCTGGCGCACGACGCGCTCACCCGGATCGTCAGCCAGGGCAACGGCAACGACCAGCTCATGAACGTCTTGCACGACGGCAACATCCCTCCCAACCGGAACCCGCTGGTTCCATCGGTGGAGCGCCACTACTTCACCGCCCTGCAGTACGAGGCGCTCGGCTTTCTGCCCGAGGCCCGCGCCGAGTGGCAGGCCTACGCCGCCGAGGACGACGCGCCGTACCGCGAGCGCGCCGCGCAGCACATCGCCCAGGTCGACCGCCTGCTCGCCGCCGAGCGGGCCGCGCGGCGGGCCCGGACCGCGGCCGAGCCGCGCCCGGCCAAGGCGGTTCCGTGAGGAGTTTCGTGCGCCGCGCGGCCCCGCGCGGGCTGGCGCTGGCGGGGCTGGCGATCGCGCTGGCCGCGCCCACCGCGGCTCGCTCCGACGGGCTGTGGGACGGCGCCTCGGGGGCGAGCCGGGATCCGTACCGCCGGGCCATCGCGCGCGGCGATCAGCTCGCGCTCCGCGCCGCCGAGCAGGAGACCCTGGGCCACGGCGAGCCGGCCAACGTCCTGGCCCTGCGCGCCGCCGACGCCTACGAGCGGGCATCGGCGCTCGACCCGCGCGCGGCCGAGGCGAACTACCGCGCCGCCGAGGTGCTCTACCTGCACTTCATCCAGGAGTCGAACCATCCCCAGCGGCTCCCGGCCGAGCGGGCCGTCCGCCAGTGGGCCGAGTTCGAGCGCAAGGCGCCGCGCGATCCCCGGCTGCAGTCGATCTACTTCGAGCGCTCCCTCACCTTCACCAAGCTGGGCGGTCCCGACAACTACCGCCGCGCGGCGGCGGACTACGAGAAGGAGCTGCGCACGCTCGACCCGAGCAGCGCGCCGGAGGAGCAGGTCGCGCGGGTGCTCAGCAACGCGGCGGAGATCTACATGGCGCTGGGCGACCTCGAGCGCGCCCTCACCCTCTACTACGACTCGATCGAGTTCGCGACCACGTCGCAGAGGCTGTACGCGTTCGGGCTGGCGGTCGCGCTCGACCGCGACGGCCAGGCGACCAAGGCGCGCGAGACGATCCGCCGGTTCGGCGGCTACAGCTACGAGGTGCTGAATCCGCGCGACGGCAGCGTGTTCTTCATCCCTGACGGCGACGAGCACTACTATCAGGCGCTCGGCCACGACACCGCCGGCCAGCTCGAGTCGGCCATCAACCACTACCGCCAGTTCCTCCGGGTCCAGCCCGGCTCGCCCTACGCCGAGCGCGCCCGGCAGAACATCACGCAGCTCGAGGCGCGGATGAAGGGCAAGGGCGGCAAGGCCAGGGGGCGCGGCAAGGCCCGGCGCGACGGCGACGGCGCGGCCGCGGAGGCGACGTGGGGCACGCCATGACCCGCGCGCTGGTCCGCCGGATCGCGGCCGGCGCCGCCCTCGCCGCCGGCATGTTCGTCAGCCCGGCGCCGCCCGCGGCCCAGCCGACCCGACCGGCCCCGCCCGACGCCGACTACGACGATCAGGACGACCACAAGAGCGACTTCTGGGAGCGCGCGCTCGATCCGTCGTCGGAGAAGTACGATGGGCTGGTCGAGCGCGCCGCCGTGCTCCTGCGCGAGTCCGATCACGACTCGCTGAAGCAGGCCAGCCAGCTGCTCGGCCAGGCGATCCGCCTGTCGCCGGATCGCGCGCTCGGTCACCTGTGGAGCGGCCGGGTGGCCGACCGGCTGGGCGACTACGCCGGCTGCGCGCAGTCGATGGCCAAGGCGCTCGACCTCGATCCGAACCTGGACGCGCCGGGCGGGACCGAGCCGACCGAGTGGGCCGCGCACTACGAGCTGGCGGTGTGCCGCGCGCGCGCCGGCAAGTACGAGGCGGCGATCGAGGGGCTGCGCCGCATCCTCGGCCGCGCCCAGAGCCGCGAGGTCGCGATCTACCAGCGCCTGGGCGAGTGCTACATGGCGCTGGGCCGGCTCGACGAGGCGGTCGAGGCGTTCCGCCAGGGCATCCGGCTCAGCCCGTACTCGGCCGAGCTCAGCTTCGCGCTGGCGGTGGCGCACGATCGCGACGACGACGCCGCCCAGGCGCGCGACGCGATGGCCCAGGCGCTCGGCCGCGATCCGCGGGCCGGCTCGCTGGTCGGGGTCAGCCGGATCTGGATCCCGACCCAGGACGCGCCCTACTACCTCGGGCTGGCCTACCTGGGCGGCGAGGACTTCTCGCGCGCCGTGCTCCACTTCCGCCGCTACCTGGCCGTCGCCGGCGAGAGCGCGTGGGCCCGGCGGGCGCGCGCGCACTACGAGGAGGCGCTGGCCGGGGCGGTCGCCGGACGCGGCCTCGAGCTGCGCGGATCGGCCACCCTGGAGCCGGCCCGCGCCGCGTCGATCATCGGCAAGGCCGACGGCGCGCTGCAGGGCTGCCTGCGCCGCACGCCGGACCTCCTGCTGCGGGTGTCGATCACCGCGGTGGTGCCGATCAAGGGCAAGGCAGCCGACACCACCGGCGCGATGAAGCCGGGCGTCCGCGTCCTGGTCCAGGAGCCGTCGGACACCCGCAGCGCGGACGTGCGCACGGTGGTCGGCTGCGCCGAGGCGGCCGCCCGGCGGATCGCGCTGCCCCGCCCGACCGGCGCGCCCGGCACGTACATCACGGCCGAGTTCGACATCGTGGCCCGCTGAGGGCGGGCGGCGCACGCTACGCCCGCCGGGCCAGCTCCAGCACGCCGGCCACCGCCTGCGCGATCGATCCGAACCCGCCGTCGCCGCCGCCGCCGATGTGGGTGACCTTGACCTCGCCGAAGCGGGCCCCGACCGCGCCGGCCAGCTCGGGCAGCCGCTCGGCGGTGACCACTCGCGCCCGCGCCGCCGCCGCCTCGACCTCGGCCCGCGCGCGGGCCAGCGCCACCTCCGCCTCGCCGCGCCCGACCAGCGCGTCGACCTCGGCCCGCGCGCGCCGGCGCTCGTCCTCCGCCTGCCAGCCGATCCGCTCGCGGGCCAGGGCCAGCTCGCGGGCGCGGACCATGAGCTCGTGGGCGGCGATCTCCTCCTCCGCCTCGACGCGAGCCACCTCGGCCCGCCGGGCCCGCACCCGCGCCTCGGCCTCGATCGCGGCGTGCTCGACGTCGCGCCGGGCGGCCGCCTCGGCCAGCGCGCTCTGCTTGTCCGCCTCGGCGCGCGCCACCCGCGCCCCTCGCTCGAGCGCGGCGCGAAACGGCGCCTGCATCGCGCCGAACACCCGGTCCGACAGGACTGAAGTTGAGCAGCCGGAACGCCAGCAGCGGCTCGGCGACGCGATAGACCGCCAGCCCGCTCACCGCCACGCCGACCCGCTCGCGGGTCACCTGCTCGGCGGAGAAGCCGATCTTCTGCAGCGAGGTCGGCACCACCGCGACCGCGTCCCACGGCCACTTGAAGCAGGTCGCGCCCTGCCCGCTCGAGCCGAGCACGCGGCCGCGCCGGCAGTGGATCAGGAACTCGGACGGCCTGGCCGAGACGAAGCCCCAGCGCCGGGTCTTGGCCGGGTCCTCGATCGGCCGCCCGGCCCGCCACCCGCTCGTCTCGCGCGCATCCTTGGTCATTCCTGATCGTCCTCCGGGGCCATGTGCCCGACCGGCTCGACTGCGAGCGGCGTGCCGCGCGCGGGCCCGGGCGCGTCGCGGACTTCCACCGCGCGGCGCGGCCGCCCCGCGTCAGACTGGAATGCCAGATTGGATCGGTGCGCCGGATGAGCGAGCAGCGCCGGTACGTGGCGGTCGACGGACCACCCGGCTCCGGCGCCTCCGCGGTGGCCCGGGCGATCGCGCTCGCCACCGGCGCCGAGCTGATCCCGGATCCCGCGCCGGCCAACCCGTTTCGCGACGACTTCGCGCGCAGCCCGGAGCGGTTCGCGTTCCAGACCCAGACCTTCTGCCTGCTGGCCCGCTACCGCCAGCAGATCGAGCTGGCCCAGCCCGACCTGTTCTCCACCTCCGGCGCGGTGACCGACTACGTGTTCGCGCGCGACGCGCTGTTCGCGCGGGTGACGCTGCGCCCGGACGAGCTCCACCTCTACCAGCGCATCCACCAGCTGCTCGATCAGCGCCTGCCCCGGCCGGATCTGGTCGTCTACGTCACCGCGGCGCGCGACGTCCTGCGCGCCCGCCTGCGCGGGCTGGTCGCCTCCTCGGATCGAGTCATCAAGCTGTCGGTGGTGGAGCGCCTGGCCGGCGAGATGGACGAGCACTTCTGCACCTATGACCAGGCCCCGCTGCTCATCCTCGACACCACGGCGGTGGAGCAGCCGCTCGGCGCGCCCGGCGGAACGGCCCAGCTCGCCGCGGCGGTGGAAGCCGTGCGCCGCACCCGCGGCGGGGCCCGCTGCGTCCGCCTCGGCGCCCTCTAGAAGTCCTCCAGAAGGCCCCGAGCAGCGCAGACCGCCGGAATCTAAAACGAAGTTTGCTTCTCAGATCAGCCGGGAGCTGGGTATAACTAGTCTGTCCCCACGCGCTGACCTCATCCCGCCGGAGCACTTCCGGCGGCACGCTCGGATCCTTCGGGACCGAGACGGAGCGAGGCGCAAAACCACATCGATTGAGAGGGCGGAATGAAGACCTCACGGGTCACCATCCACACCTTGCGCGAGATGAAGCAGCGCGGCGAGAAGATCGCCATGCTGACCTGCTACGACGCGACCTTCGCGCGTCTGCTCGACGAGAGCCACCTCGACATACTCCTGGTCGGCGACTCGCTCGGCATGGTCATCCAGGGCCACGACACCACCCTGCCGGTGACCCTGGACGAGATCATCTATCACACGCGGGCGGTCGCGCGCGGCGCCACCCGCGCCCACGTGGTCGGCGACATGCCCTTCATGTCGTACCAGGCCGGCATCGAGACCGCGATGGCCAACGCCGGCCGGCTCATCAAGGAGGGCGGCGCCCACTCGGTCAAGCTCGAGGGCGGCGCGCAGCACGCCGAGCTGGTCACCCGCATGACCAGGTCGGGCATCCCGGTGATGGGCCACCTCGGCCTCACTCCGCAGTCGTTCCACCAGTTCGGTGGCTTCAAGGTGCAGGGTCGCGAGCCCGGCGCCGCCGAGCGGCTGATCGAGGATGCGGTGACGCTCGAGCGAGCCGGCGCCTACGCGATCGTGCTCGAGGGCATCCCCAGCGAGGTGGCCGAGCGCATCACCGCCGCGGTCGCCATCCCGACCATCGGCATCGGCGCCGGCCCCAGCTGCGACGGCCAGGTGCTGGTCATCTACGATCTGCTCGGCCTCAACGACACGTTCAAGCCGCGCTTCGTCCGCACCTACGAGAAGCTGGCCACTCGCATCCGCACCGCGGCGGACGCCTACGTGGCCGACGTGCGGGACGGCGCCTTCCCGGCCGAGGCCGAGTCGTTCACCCTCGACCCCGGCAAGCGGGCCCCGCGGGCCGACGCGCCGCTGGCCGCGGTGCTGCACGTGGGTGGCTGCGCCCCGGCCGCGGTCGACGACCTGCCGCCGCTGCCCGAGGCCGAGCGCGGCAAGCGCTGATCCGCCGCCCCGACCAGCGATGGGTGTCCCGTTCGAGGTCGTGCGCGCGCCTGCCGAGATGCGGGCGCGCGCCGAGGATCAGCGTCGCGATGGCCGCCGCCTGTGCGTGGTCCCGACCATGGGCTACCTGCACGACGGCCACGTCTCGCTGCTGCGGACCGGCCGATCGATGGCCGACCTCCTCATCATGACCCTGTTCGTCAACCCGACCCAGTTCGGGCCGGGCGAGGACCTGGCCCGCTACCCGCGCGACGAGGCCGGCGACGTGGACAAGGCGCGCGCCGCCGGCGTCGACCTCGTGTTCGCGCCCGACGCGGCGGCGATGTACCCGCCCGGTCATCAGACCTCGATCGAGGTGCGCGAGCTGGCCGCGCCGCTGTGCGGGCGCAGCCGCCCGGGCCACTTCACTGGCGTGGCCTCGGTGGTGGCGAAGCTCTTCCACCTGACCCAGCCCCACGTGGCGGTGTTCGGCCAGAAGGACTACCAGCAGCTGGCCGTCATCCGCCGGATGGTGCGCGACCTCGACTTCGGCATCGAGGTGGTCGGCGTGCCGATCCTGCGCGAGCCGGACGGTCTGGCCATGTCGTCGCGCAACGCGTACCTCTCGCCAGACGAGCGCACCCAGGCCACCTGCCTGTCGCGCGGCCTGCGCGCGGCGGCGGCGCTGCACGCGTCCGGCGAGCGAGCAGCGCCGACCCTGGTCGCGGCCGCGCGCGCGCCGATCGACGCCGCGCCGCTGGCCCGCATCGACTACGTCGAGCTGCGCGACGCCGACACGCTGGCCGAGATCGACGCCGCGCGCGCGCCCGCGGTGCTGGCGATGGCGGTCTTCCTCGGTCGTACGCGCCTCATCGACAACGTGGTCCTCGGGTAACGCTCGTCGGCTCGAGGCTGGTGGCAGTGAATCACACCTCGCCTCCGTCCCTCGGGCGGCGCCGCGCCCGCGTGCCTTGTGGCCGAGCCCGGGTGTCTGTTAACGTCGCGCGCCGGGTTCGGCCTCGTCCTCTTGCATCGCCCTCCACTCCGGGTTCTTCCAGAACTTTCGAGGAGTCAGCGAGGTCGAGGACCCGTCTGCCTCGGTCAACCTGGACCACGATACCCCTTCTCGAGGAGGGACTGGATGTCACGAGCGAGTGTCATGCGCGCCGGAGCTGGACTGGCCGCGCTGTTCATCATGGCCGCCGTTTCCGAGCGCTCCGCCGCCGCCCAGGCCTGGGTCGACGACGCCGGCACCCTGTCGACCAGCCTCGACTACGCGTTCAGCAAGTCCAACGCGGTCGTCGAGGAGCCGGGCGAGGAGTTCGACGGCGAGCCGGTCACCGTCCACGCCATGACCCTCGGCCTCGACTACACGCCGATCGAGCGGCTCGGGCTGCAGGCCAGCATGCCGCTGGTCATGGTCAAGTATGGCGGCGACGGCGATCCGTTCATGCGCCACGGCGACTACGACGACGGCGACTTCCACACCACGCTGACCGACTTCCGCCTCAACGCGCGCTACCAGCTGATGCAGGAGATCGTCGCGTTCGCCCCGCACATCGGCGCGTCCATCCCGGTGACCGACTACGAGAGCGTCGGCTTCGCCAACGCCGGCCGCGGGCTCAAGCAGCTCCACCTCGGCGCCAGCGTGGGCCGCACCCTCGACCCGGCCGTCCCCAACCTCTTCTTCCACGCCACCTACGAGTTCAGCCTGGTCGAGAAGTACAGCGACACGGCGACCGACGCGGAGGCGGACGTGACCAAGGAGGTCGGGCAGAACCGGAGCGACATCAGCGCGCTGCTCGGCTACTTCTTCCTCGACGGGGACCTCACCTTCGACGTCGGCTTCAACTGGCGGGTCAGCCACGGCGGGATCAACTTCACCGACGTCCCGGGCGAGATCGCCGTCGACGATCCGCGCTTCGTCTATCACGACCCGCTGCTCAACGAGGAGTTCATCCTGCTCGGGGCCGACGTGGGCTACAACCTGACCGACAAGGTGTCGCTCAACGCCACCAGCCGGTTCTTCCTGCGCGGCTACAACACGTCCGACGCGATCCGGTTCGGGCTCGGGCTCACCTTCGCGATCCTGTAGGAGGCCGTGGTTCGAGGAGTCGCACGAACCGCCGCGGCCCTCGCCGTCGCAGCCGCCCTCGTCGCCGGCGGCTGCGGCGACTCCCCACCCGATCACGTGGCGGGTCTCGCGTGCGTCCCGCGCGGACCGGACGTCCCCTGGTTCCGCGACGCCACCCGGGAGAGCGGGGTCGACTTCGAGTTCGTGGCGGTCGACTTCCGCGGCGGGCCGATCGCGGTGGCCGACACCGACGGCGACGGCCGGCTCGACGTCATGGCCGGCAGCCGCGGCGGCGGGCTCGGTCACTTCCGCAACATGGGCGGCTGGTCGTTCATCGACGACACCGCCGCGGCCGGGCTCGAGGTCGCCGGGCCGGTCCACTTCATCGCGCCGGTCGACCTCGACAACGACGGCGACCGCGACCTGGTGGTGGCCAGCGATCGCCTGCTCCTGTTCGAGAACCGGGGCGGCGGCCGGTTCGGCGCGCCGGTCGACCTCGGCGACGGCTCCCGCACCGAGCACGTCCTGCCGGTCGACCTCGACGCCGATGGCCTGGTCGAGCTCTACGTCTCCAACCGCGACCGCGATGCCCGCGAGCCGTCGCGCAACCGCCTGCTCCACAACCGCGGCGGCCTGGTCCTCGACGACCTGCCCGGCGCCGGCGGCGGCGACAGCGACGGCCTGACCTGGACCACGTCGGCCATCGACTTCGACGGCGACGGCGACCTCGACCTCCACGTCGCCAACGACACCCTGGTCGCCGACTACGGCCAGCCCCGCGCCGACGACGTCGATCTGCCGCCCGACGCCTTCTACCGCAACGACAGCGCCGGCGGCGAGATCCGCCTGACCGACATCGCCGCCGAGCTCGGCCTCGACGGCCCGCGCAGCTCGATGGATGGCCTGGTCGCCGACGTCGACGGCGATCGTCGCCTCGACCTCTACGTCACCGACTACGGCCGCAAGAAGCTGTTCCTCGGCACCGACACCGGCTTCGAGGAGCGCGGCGAGGAGCTCGGCCTGGCCGGCACCACCCGCTCCGACGGCATCTGCGCGCTGACGATCAACCAGGAGCGCAGGTCGTGCCTGCTCCTGTCGTGGGCCGCCCAGCTGGCCGACTTCGACGGCGACGGCAACGACGACATGATCGTCGTCAACGGGGTCAGCGTGGTCGACGGGCAGCCAGCGCCGGCCCTGGTCCTGCGCGGCCCGCCCCCGTTCGAGGAGGTCGACGCCGGCCTCGACTGCTTCGAGGGGCACGGCGCGATCGCCGCCGACCTGGATGACGACGGCGACTCGGATCTGGTCGCCAGCACGCGCGAAGGTCCGCTCCGTCTGTTCGAGAACGTGGCGCCGGCGCCGGCCACTCGCACCACCCTGCACCTCTCGCTGCAGGGACGGAGCAGCAACCGCGACGGGCTCGGCGCCGTGGTCGAGGTGTCGACCGCGCGCGGCCGCCGTCTGGTTCGCGCGGTTGGCGCCGGTGGGGTCGCGCAATCGGCGCCGCCGCCGGTCCTCGACATCAGCCTGGGCGACGACGCGGTCGAGGCGATCGAGGTCCGCTGGCCGTCGGGCGCCCGCCAGCAGCTGCCCGCGCCCGACCAGACCCGAGTCATCGTCGTCGAGTCGTCGACGGATCGACGGAGCGGCAGCGCGATGCCCACGCCGGAGCGATGGGTCGCGCCTCGCTCCGGTATACTCGCTCGATGAGGGCCCCCCACCTCACGGCGGTCGCCTGCGTCCTCGTCCTCACCGTCGTCCAGGCGAGGGCCGACGCGCAGGGCCGACGGGCGAAGGGCAAGGGCTCGCGCAGCCCGGCGCCGGTCGCGGAGCCGATCGCGATCGCGCCCAAGCGGACCGTCGCGATGCGCCCGACCATGCGCTTCCGCCACCTGTCGACCACCGACGGGTTGCCCCAGTCCCACGTCACCGCGATCGCCCAGGACCGGGTCGGCTTCCTCTGGTTCGGCACCCAGGGAGGCGTGGCCCGCTACGACGGGACCGAGTTCAAGGTCTACCAGCACCGGGTCAACGGCCCCAGCTTCCTGCCCTCGTCGTACGTCACCGCGCTCGCGGTCGACGGCCAGGGTCTCCTCTGGATCGGGACCGAAGAGGGGCTGGTCTCCTACGACGTGACCCGCGATGTGTTCCAGCCGCTCGCGACACCGCCCGGCGCGGCCGGCGCCGCCGCCACGACCGCCGCGGCCGACGACCCCGAGAGCACCGGCGGCGTGACCGCGCTCCACGCCGAGGGCACGTCGCTCTGGGTCGGCTACGGCGACGGCAGCGTCGACCGGATCGATACCGTCACGCGCGCCGCCGCTCCGGTCGTGCGCCCGGCCAGCGGCGGCAGCGCGACGATCGGCGCGATCGCCCGCGACAAGGACGGCGGCCTTTGGATCGGCACCCTCGGTGACGGGCTGTTCCGGCTCAACGCCAGGGGCGGCGTGGTCGCGCACCACATCGATGTCGCGGGCCGCGCCGACAGCCTGGGCGGCAAGAAGGTCAACGCCGTGCTCATCTCGTCGCGCGGCACCGTGTGGGTCGGCACCGAGGAGGCCGGCCTGGCCCGCCTGATCGACGGCGACCGCTACGAGCACATCGTCGCCGGCACCGGCGACCGCAACCTCACCGATCAGCGAGTCACCGTGCTGGTCGAGGACAAGAGCGGCCAGCTCTGGGTCGGGACCAAGAACGGGCTCAATCGCCTCGACCCGGAGACCGGCGCCGTCCGGCAGGTCCCGGCCGACCTGGCCGATCCGGGCAGCCTGTCCTTCTCCCAGCTGACCTCGGCGTTCATCGATCGCGACGGGGTCATGTGGGTCGGCACCTTCGCCGGCGGGCTCAACAGCTTCGACCGTCTGGCCAGCGGCTTCGAGTTCGTGAACGTGTTCGATCCGCCCACCGCGTTCTGCGAGGACAAGGACGACGTCCTTTGGATGGGCACCTTCCCGGGCGCGCTGATCCGCTTCGACCGGCGAGCCGGCAAGGCCGACATCCGATCGCGCCTGGCCGGCGAGAACGGCCAGGTGATCGACCTCAGCCCGTACTGGGTCACCGACATCCTGGTCGACGCGGCCGGCAAGCTGTGGATCACGGTGTACGGGCTGGGCATGGTCTCGTTCGATCCCACCACCGAGCTGGCCCGGCTCTACTCCAAGGACGACAACGAGCTGGGCGGCGAGGGGAGCTGGAGCCTGGCAGCCGGCCAGGACGGCATCCTCTGGATCGCGACCTGGGGCGGCGGGCTGGTCAAGTTCAACCCGCGCGACCAGAGCTTCGTGCGCTACACCGCCGAGGACGGGCTGTCCGGCATCCCGGGCGACTACCTGTACAAGGTCGTGGTCGACCGCCGCGATCCGACCGTGCTCTGGCTCGGCACCGGCAAGGCCGGCCTGGTCCGCTTCGATACCCGCAACGAGACCTCGCAGGTCTTCCGCAGCACGCCCGGGAAACCGGACACGCTCAGCCAGAACGACGTGGTGTCGATCTATCAGTCGGAGGACGGCATCCTCTGGATAGGCACCTACGGCGGCGGCCTCAACCGCTTCGACGACCGCTCCGGCAAGTTCGAGCGCTTCGCCGACAACGTCGGTCTGTCCAACGGCACGATCTACGGCCTGCTCGGCGACGCCAAGGGCGTCCTCTGGATGAGCACCAACGGGGGCGGGCTCATCCGCTTCGATCCGACCACGCGCCGGGCCATCTCGTTCGACGAGCGGGACGGCATCCCCAACGAGTACGCGCAGGGCTCGGCCTATCGCGGCCCGAGCGGCCGCTTCTACTTCGGCGGACCGAACGGGACGGCCTACTGGTTCCGCCCGGACCAGATCGAGCTCGACACCACCCCGCCGCCGGTGGTCTTGACCAGGTTCCAGATCTACAACGAGGAGCCGAAGTTCGAGCGACCGGTCTGGTACGGCCCCGACGTGGGCCTGCGCCACAACGAGACCCTGCTCACCTTCCGCTTCGCCGGCCTGCGCTACGCCAGCCCGCAGAAGATCCGCTACCAGTACATGCTCGAGGGCCTGTCGCACGACTGGGTCGACGCGCTGACCCCGGTCGTCACGGTCAGCCTGCCCTCGCGCGGTGACTACGCGCTCAGCGTGCGCGCGGCCAGCCGGCACGGAGCGTGGAGCAAGCCGGTCGCGCTGGCCCGGCTGCACGTGTCGCCACCGCCGTGGTTCACCTGGTGGGCCTACGCGATCTACGCGACCTCCGCCGCCCTGCTCCTGTTCGCGTTCGTCCGCTACCAGACCCGGCGGGTCGCTCGCCTGCAGCAGGCCAACCGCCTGGCCTCGGTCGAGCGCGACCTCGAGCTGACCGGCGCGGTGCAGTCGGGGTTCCTGCCCCAGGACAGCCTCATCTCCAACGAGGAGCTGCAGCTGCTCGGCTTCTATCGCCCGGCTGGCACCTGCGGCGGCGACTGGTGGTGGTACGAGACGACCCCGGACGGCCGCCACATCATCCTGGTCGGCGACGTCACCGGCCACGGCCCCGGTCCGGCCATGGTGACCGCGGCGGTGGCCTCGGCCTACCGGGTGCAGACCCGGGTCGCCGACGGCATCGCGATGGCCGACCGCCTCGAGGCGGTCAACGAGGAGGTGCTTCGGGTCGGCAAGGGCACGTACCAGATGGCGCTGACCGCCATCGAGATCGACGGCAAGCGCGGCGAGATGCGCGCCTACAGCGCCGGCGGACTGCCCGCGGTCATCATGGTCGACGGTGGCCCCGCGCAGGTGGTGGTGTGCCGCGGGACCCCGCTGGGCACGGTGCGCTTCCACCTCGGTACCACCGATCGAGTCCTTCCGCCCGGCGCCCGCATCTTCGTCTGCACCGACGGCGTGGTCGAGATCGAGATGGCCAACGGCCGCATGTTCGGCATGCGACGGCTCATCCGCGTGCTCGAGAGCACCCGCGAGTCGGGCATCGAGCAGGCGGTCTCGGTGCTCTCGCGCGAGGCCGACACCGCCAACGGCACCTCGGTCCAGAAGGACGACTGGACCTTCACGCTCATGGACTGGCGCGCCTGAGCGGACCGGCCCCCGGGGGAGCCGGTCGCGATCGGATCAGCCCCCGCCCTTCTTCATCGGCACGAGCATGCCGGCCCGCCGCTTGTAGTTCCGGTACTCGTCGCCAAACTCGCGGATGAGGTCGCGCTCCTCGAGCTGGATGGCGACCAGGATGTAGCCGGTGGTCGCGATCGCGAACAGCAGGTGGCCCGTCGTCATCACCGGCGCGGCCCAGAACGCGATGATGAAGCCGAGGTAGATCGGGTGCCGCACCAGCTTGTAGAAGCCGGGCGTCATGAAGCGCAGCGCGGGCGGCTGGTGGCCCTGCAGGTTGCGCAGCACCTGGCGCAGGCCGAACAGATCGAAGTGGTTGATGAGGAACGTCGCGATCAGCACGATGCCGTAGCCGAACAGCGACACCGCGATGAGCGCCTTGTACGCTCCCTCGCTCTTGACCGACCAGATGATGCCGGTCATCGGCCGCCAGAAGTAGAAGAGAGTGATGAGGCAAAGGCTCGCGAAGAGCACGTAGGTCGATCGCTCGATCGGCTTGGGCACGATGCGCGTCCACGCCTGCTTGAAGCTCTTGCGCGCCATGGCGCTGTGCTGCACCGCGAAGAGACTCAAGAGGAGCGCGTTGACCACCAGCGCCGTCGGCCATGGCGAGGCGTGGCCGCCGAAGTCGATTCCCTTGGGCACGAAGAACAGGTCTCCGAAGAGCCTGAAGTGGAAGTTCTCCACGAACCCGATGGCATAGAGAAACGTGCCGAGGAAAATGACATATACGACAAGGCCGTAGAGGAAATAGAGGACGCGCGCCATGCGAGCCTCCCTGAGTGGGGGGTTACCGGGAAGGCGAAGGCCGCCGCATCGCGACCCCCCGAATCACCGGTCGACGCATAGTAATTTTTGCCGAGAACGAGTGTCAACGAACCCTTCCGGCGCGATCGGTTCCCACCCGAACGCACCTTCGGCGCACCCTCGAGAGCTGCCGGTTTCCACCGGCGCGCCATCACGTCGCACGGAGGAAATGTGGTAGGCCGCCCTGCATCCAACCGTGCGATACATCTAGAAGATCCGTGGTTTCAGGTCCAGCCGAGTTGGTTATAGTGGCCACAGTGACGACGGGCAGAAAGAAACAGATCGTCCTGGTTCAGCGCGGCGTCTGGGACATGGATCGCGAGTCCATGCCGCTCGCGATGGGCTACCTGAAAGCGATCGCCGACGCCGACCCTGCAATTCGTGCGGAGGCAGACATTCGCATACGCAATTTTGGCGGGGGGGACGGCGTGCTCAAGATGGCGCGCTCGCTCTTCTTCGGCAAGGAGCCGCCCGACGCACTCGGCTTCTCGGTCCTGGGCTGGAACTACAACGAGTTTGGAAAGATCGCGCAGCTCTACCGATCGCTCAAGCCGGAGGGCTGGATCATCTTCGGCGGGAATCACGTGAGCGACCAGGCCGCGCGCGTCTTCGGGATGTTTCCCGAGGTCGACATCGTCGTCAACGGCGAGGGCGAGCTCACCTTCCTCGACCTGACCAGGTCGTTCCTGGCCGGCCGAGCACCGCACGAGCTGCACGACGTGCCCGGCATCTCGTTTCGCACCCCGGACGGACAGATCGTCACCACCGCGGCGCGCGGACGCATCGACGATCTCGACATCATCCCGTCGCCGATGCTGAGCGGCACGCTGCCGCTGCTCGACGAGCAGGAGCGCTTTCGCTACGACGTGGTCCTCCTGGAGACCAACCGCGGCTGCCCCTACAAGTGCGCCTTCTGCTACTGGGGCGGCGCGACCGGTCAGAAGCTGCGCCAGTTCTCGCCCGAGCGCATCGCGGCCGAGATCGAGTTCTGCGGCTACCACCAGGTCCCGGACATCGTCCTTTGCGACTCCAACTTCGGGATGCTGCGCAGCGACGTCGACTTCGTCGAGACGCTCATCCGTGCGCGCGAGCGCTACGGCTACCCGCGCGGGTTCGAGACCTCGTGGGCCAAGAACAAGGGGAAGATCTTCTACAGCATCGTGAAGCGCATGCAGGAGACCGGGTTCCGCAGCTCGTTCACGCTCGCGCTGCAGACCATGTCACCGACGGCGCTCGAGCTCATGGGCCGCAAGAACATGAAGCTCAACGCGTGGCAGGAGCTGGCCCAGTGGTTGAACGACAACCGGCTCGACTGCTATGCGGAGCTCATCTGGGGCGTCCCCGGCGAGACCCAGGAGTCGTTCCTGACCGGCTACGACGAGCTCGCCCGCTACGTGTCGCGGATCGCGGTGTATCCGCACCTCATCATGCCGAACACCGATTTCTCGCGCGACCGCAACGAGCACGGCTTCGTGCTCCTGCGCGGCGACCGGGACGACTTCGAGTACGTCCTCGCCCATCGCGCGGTCAGCATCGAGGCCAACCAGGCCATGCACAGGTTCCTGTTCTGGGCCCGGGTGGTGGCGGAGAACCAGGTGCTGCGCTGGATCTGGACCCCGCTGCGCGAGCTGTGCGGGCTCACCCAGTCGCAGGTCCTGTTCAGCCTCGATCAGTGGTTCGAGCGACAGACCGATCCGGTGTCGCAGGGGCTCATCGCCTGCCGCTCGGAGATGGTCGACAACCTCGACGCGTCGAGGGTGACTCGCGGCATTCACTACTTCTACCGCGAGGGTGGGATCGACAGCCGCCTGTTCGCCTGGTGGCGCGAGGACATCCTGCCGCGCGTGCCGGATCACGCAAAGGACTTCTTCATCGAGCTGCTCCGCTACGACCTGCTCACCCGCCCGCTGCTCATGGGCGAGAGCTCGCGGGCCAAGGCGCGCCAGCAGCGCAAGAAGACGATGGAGCGGGTCGATCACCGCGGCGCGTCCTACTTCATCCGGCGCAACGTCCGCTTCAAGTACGACATCCCCGCGCTGGTGAAGCTGATCATCCGCGGCGAGGAGGTGGACTTCACGCTCGACCCGGCGGAAGTCGATCTCTACTACAAGGATGGGTTCGCCACCCATATCGACAACCACGAGTTCGTCATGCGCTACGTCGGCAAGCGCCTGTCCGAGATCGAGGACGAGTTCCGCCGGTTCGAGGAGTGCCGCGCGCTGGCGCGCTCGTCGATCCCCGATCTCGAGGACGTGCTGAACGGCCTGGTGCCGCTCCGCTCGCCGGTCCGCCACGTCGAGAGCGCCTGACCGTCGTGTGACCCGGGCGCGGCGCCGTCCTCATCCTCAGGGCGGCGCCCGCACCGTGATGGTGCGCTGGTCGCTGGTGTGATGCCCGTCGGCGTCGACCACGTCGACCTCGAGCAGCACCGGATGGTCGAAGAGCGGCTCCAGCTCGGCCGCGTCGTCGATGTCGAACAGCACGCTGATACCGCGCGGGAGGACCCCGAAGTCGCCGTCGGGGCGGTAGCCCGTGCGCACCGGACACTCGTCGAGGTCGAGCCGCTCGCCGCCGTCCGCGCTGAAGATCGCGAAGGCCGTGCTGGGGTTGCGCGGGTCGAGCAGATCGTCGCTGCTGCCGAGGTCGAGGCCGCGCACGCGCGCGTTGAGGTTGAGGTGGAAGCCGCCCTGGGGCCCGGCGATGATCCGGATCTCGTCGGTCAGCGCCTCGAACTCGTCATAGCCGGTGCCCAGCACCACGTCGCCGCGCTGATCGCGCTGGCGCGGGCCGGCGCACGGATCCAGCTCATCGCCGCCGTCGTCACCGCCGCCGTCGTCGACGCCGTCGTCGCCGCTCGACGAGCACGCGGCCATCGCGAGCGCCGCGACGAGGCACGTGGCGGCGCTCGAAGGCGCGCGTGACTTCCAACTCGCCATGGAGATGGAGTATACGAAGCCTGTCTCCGCCGCGAACGCGCACGCAACGACTGCGCACCGACGAGGAGAGGTGGGCGAGTTCTCAGCTTCTACACCCGGTGTGAGAGGCTGATCGTTTTTCGCGTAGCGGTGCGCACCACCTTTTCTAGCACGTTGAAAATGCACGGCTTTTCTTCGTCCTCGCCGTAGCTTTCGCTGGAAAACCGAGCGGGCTTCCCGTAACAGAAGATCAGGGGAGGGGCACAGCACCGCTGCGCCCTGATTTACATGGGAGGCAGATCCATGCGGAGCACACTTGCGACTCGGCACCTACTTGTCGCGCTCTCGGTCGGACTGGCAATACCGGCCTGCGCTGGAGTGGAAGGAGGGGAACAGACCGACGATTCGGACCTCGATGAGACGGAGTCCTTTGGTGGCACGCAAGAGCGGTACATGTACATCGCCACCATCTCGCAGAGCAGCACCGATCCCGACTTCGTTGCGGTGGTCGGTGTCAATCCGACCAAGTCGGACTTCGGCAAGATCATCAAGCGCGTCGACATGCCGAACATCGGCGACGAGCTGCACCACTTCGGCTACTCGCTCGACCAGGACCGCCTGATCGTCCCCGGCCTGTTCTCCGGGCGCATCCACGTCTTCAACGTGGAGAACAACCCGGCCAACCCGACGCTGGTGACCGTCAACAACAACCTGGTCTCCAGCAGCGGCTACATCGTCCCGCACACCGTGGTCGGCCTGCCGGGTGGGCTCATGGGCGTCACGATGATCGGCGGCAACACCGCCGACTCGACGCCGGGCGGCGTGGTGTTGATCAACGATCACACCGGAAACTTCTCTGCCTACTACGGCCCGCCCCCGACCAACCGGCCGGCCGGCACCATCGGCCCGAAGTACATGTACGACATCGACGGGCGCATCGAGGCCAACCGCCTCATCAGCACCACGTTCGGCCCGCCGGGCCTGTGCGGCGGCGGCCTCGACCCGACCTGCCTCGGCAACGAAGTCGCGGTGTGGAACATCCTCACCCGCAAGGTCGTGCAGATCGCCGACCTCGGCACCAACAGCGGCGCGCTCGAGGTCCGCTTCATCGAGAAGTTCGGCACCCGGCGCGCGCTCCTCAACACGGCCGGGACCAGCGGCGTGTGGCTGGCCGACGACGACGACGGCAACGGCGTGTACGACTTCCAGCAGGTGCTCGGGCCGGAGGACGGGCTCCTGATCCCGGCCGACATGCTGCTGTCCTACGACAACAAGTACATGTACCTCAGCAACTGGTTCGGGAACACGGTGCAGCAGTTCGACATCACCGACCCGTTCAACCCGGTGCTGGTCGACACCGTCGACGTGCCGCACCCGAACATGCTGCGCCTCAGCCGCGACAACAAGCGGCTGTTCGTGACGAACTCGCTCATCACGACGTGGGACAACGATCCCGACTTCGGCCCGCCGCGCAACAACGACTACGGCCTGTGGCTGTTCGACGTCGACCACGCCCACGGCGGCATGACGTCGCGCACGCCGAGCGGCGGCCCGATCACGAGCTTCACCAGCGTGCAGAAGAAGACCACGACCGGTCCTGCGGGCCCGCACATGATGTTCTTCGACCCGAGCATTCAGCTGACGCCGGGCGAGCACTAGCCGACGGAGCCCGGAGGGCGACGGAGGCTATTCTTTAGCTGACGACGATCTCGCCGAGGTCTACGAGCTTCGGGCCACCGACAGAGCCCGGAGGGCGACGGAGGCTATTCTTCAGCTGACGACGATCTCGCCGAGGTCTACGAGCTTCGGGCCACCGACAGAGCCCGGAGGGCGACGGAGGCTATTCTTTAGCTGACGACGATCTCGCCGAGGTCTACGAGCTTCGGGCCACCGACGAAGCCCGGAGGGCGACGGAGCCTGGTCGGCGCCGTCGCCCTCCCCTCCTGAACGTCCTGCGGGTGAGGTCGTTGCGCGTGGACTGCTTCGCGACATGGCCGCATAGGGTGTACGAAACCTCACATAGACGTGTACAGAAACTTCCGTGCCGGGGCCCACCGCCCTAACCCATGGTGTTGATAATATAGCTCTTTTGCCACCCCGAGAGCCCGCTTTCGCTTTCGCCCGAGCGCCGTCCACGTTAGAGACGGAGGTGAGGTTGAGGCAGCCACTGCGGACGAGAACCTTGGAGGTGGGCACATGCAGATGACACGCGGTACCGGCCGACTGATTGCCATGAGCTTTGGGTTCGCGGCCATCGCCGGATGCGCCGGCGCCGACATGGAGGGTGACGGCGATCTGGACGAGGTGGAGTCGCACGGCGACAAGGAGCGCTACCTCTACATCGCCACGATCGCGCAGAGCCCCACCGACCCGGACTTCGTCGCGGTGGTCGGCGTCGACCCCGGCAGGTCGGATTTCGGGAGGATCATCAACCGCATCGACATGCCGAACGTCGGCGACGAGCTGCATCACTTCGGCTACTCGCTCGATCAGGACCGGCTGGTGGTCCCCGGGCTCTTCTCGGGCCGCGTCCACATCTTCGACGTCGAGGACCACCCCGAGAAGCCGAGGCTGAAGACCGTCAACGAGAACCTCGTCACGTCGAGCGGCTACGCGGTGCCCCACTCGCTGACGATGATGCCCGGCGGCCAGTTCGTCTCGACCATGATCGGCGCTGCCACCGCCGACAGCGCGCCCGGCGGCATCGTCCAGCTCAACGATCGCACCGGCGCGTTCAGCGCCTACTTCGGCCCGCCGCCGACCAACCGGACGCCCGGCACCCTCGGGCCCAAGTTCATGTACGACGTGGACAGCAAGGGTGACGCCGACCGGATGATCACGACCACGTTCGGGCCACCCGCCCTGTGCGGCGTCGGCCTCGACCCGACCTGCCTCGGCAACGAGGTGGCGGTGTGGAGCACCTCGCAGCGAAAGGTGGTCCAGGTGGCCGACCTCGGCACCAACAGCGGCGCCCTCGAGGTCCGCTTCATCGAGAAGCCGGGCGTCCGCCGCGCCCTCATCAACGCGGCCGGGACCAGCGCGGTCTGGCTGGCCGACGACGACGACCGCAACGGCCTGTTCGACTTCCAGCAGGTGCTCGGCCCGGAGGACGGCATCCTCATCCCGGCCGACATGGTGCTGTCCTACGACAACAAGTTCATGTTCCTCACCAACTGGTTCGGCAACACGGTGCAGGTCTACGACATCACCGATCCGTTCAACCCGATCATCAAGGCCGAAGTCGACGTGCCCCACGCCAACATGCTGCGCCTCAGCCGCGACAACAAGCGCCTCTACGTGACCAACGCGCTGCTGACGCCGTGGGACAACGATCCCGACTTCGGGCCGCCGCGCAACAACGACTACGGTCTCTGGCTGTTCAACGTGGACACCCACACCGGCGCGCTGACCTCGATCACCCCGAACGGCACCTCGTGGGTGAGCTTCACCAACGTGCAGAAGAAGACCACGACCGGCCCGGCCGGCCCGCACATGATGTTCTTCGACCCGGGCGTCCGGCTGGTGCCCGGCGAGCACTAGCCGACCCCGACCACGCTGCTACGTGTGGGCCCGCCCGAGCGATCGGGCGGGTCTTTCTGCGTCAGGCCGCGCGGCTGAGCTCGAGCTTGCCGCCCAGCGGCAGGCGGTAGAAGCGGCGCAGCTCCTCGAGCATCGCGGCGATGCGCCCGCTGCGCACGTAGCGCCGCTCGAGCGACTCGCTGTAGTGGTACGCGTTGGCGTTGGCCACCCGGTAGCGATCGCGCTCGTCGCCGTCCAGGTCCTCGTCGAACGTCACGTCGTCGAACAGCCGGCGGCGGAGGGCCGCCGAGCGGTCGCGCCCGAGGTCGCCGCACAGGAGGCAGGTGACGTACTTGTCCACCTCGGCCTGGACCTCCAGCTCGAGCGCGCTGACCCGCGCGTCGTTCCGCGCCCGCCACATGAGGTAGACGAAGTGGCTCACGCCCTCGATGGCGAGCAGGAAGTCGCCCAGGTTGCGCTCGTCGAGCCGGCGGCGCGGGTCGTGGACCGCCAGGTTCGACAGCGCGGCGTCGTCCACGAACAGGCCGACCGAGACACCGGCGTGGTCCTCGGCCACCAGCAGCTGCTCGCGCGGGGCGCGGGCCACGCCGAGCGCGTCGCGCGCGTCGGCGTCGATGAGGAAGTCCGACACGCACGCGTCGGTGTCGATCCGATACAGCTCCTCGAGCCCCCGCTGCAGCTTCTGAAGCACGGGAGGGCCGCTCACTGGAGCAGGCCGCCCCCCTCGGGCTCGGTCGGGCCCGAGACCAGGACGCCGAGCGCGCGCAGACGCTGCTCGACCCAGTCGGACCGGGTCCGCATCCATTCCTCGTACAGCGCGACCACGTCCTGGCCCAGGAAGGTGGTGTGGCTGCGGATCTCGGCCAGCACGTCCACGAAGCGGGGGAACTTGCCGGACAGCTCCTCGTAGACCTCGCGCACCGACGAGGTGCTCAGGCGCTGGGCCAGCTCGCCGTACGCGGCCTTGCCCAGGTCCATGTAGTACTCGACTCCGACCAGCTTTCGATGCAGCGATTCAGCAAAAAATCCGGCCAGATACAGCGAGGTGTCGCCCACCTCCTTGAGCGCCCGGAACCGCTCTCCGGCGTCGGCGCCTGCGGTGCCGACCAGCTTCAGCGACAGCGGCTCGTCCGAGATGCGCGCCTTGGTGTATTCGCCAAGCAGTCCCACCAGATAGAACTCGGTTGGCGGGGACGCCGCGACGCCCTGACGGTCCAGGGCGTCGGTCAGCACCTCCAGGAAGAAGTCCTCGACCGACGCGTGAGTGGTGACGCTCATGGATCGATCTTCGTTCCACTCCCGCCAATTTCAATCGCTTTTAGTTCCAGCCCCTTATCCCGCGGCCAATCGCGCTCGGCTCATCGTGTCGGGTGGTGTCGATCTGTGTCGTGTATAGACCTACACAGCTGACGCCGGTCGCCGGGTCAAAATCCAGCGCCTTGGGGTTGCGCGTCGCACTCTCATCCTTACCATTGCGCCGCTACCAGCACTCATTGTCGATGAGTGCTAACAAAGTTCACCTAACTTCCCGGATTCCGGGTCGAACCAAGCACAAGCGAGGGCTCAGATGAAAGTACGTCCACTCCAGGATCGCCTGCTCATCCGCCGGGTCGAGGAGCAGGAAAAGACCAAGGGCGGGATCATCATCCCCGACAGCGCCAAGGAGAGGCCGCTCGAGGGTGAAGTGATCTCGATCGGGAACGGCAAGCGCCTCGAGGACGGGACGCTGGTGCCGCTCGACGTCAAGAAGGGCGACCGGATCCTGTTCGGCAAGTACTCCGGCACCGAGATCAAGGTGGACGGCGTCGAGCACCTCATCCTTCGCGAGGAAGAGGTCTTGGGCGTGATCGAGAAGTAGTTCGCGAGGGATAGAAAGGACTCGAGAAATGGCTGCCAAGGAAATTATCTTTCAGGAGTCTGCGCGCTCGCAGATCGCCAACGGCGTGAACACTCTGGCCAATGCGGTCAAGGTCACCCTCGGCCCGCGCGGACGCAACGTCGTCATCGAGAAGTCGTGGGGCGCCCCGACGGTCACCAAGGACGGCGTCACCGTCGCCAAGGAGATCGAGCTCGAAAACAAGTTCGAGAACATGGGCGCGCAGATGGTGAAGGAGGTCGCGTCCAAGACCTCCGACGCGGCCGGCGACGGCACCACCACCGCCACGGTGCTGGCCCAGGCGATCTTCCGCGAGGGCTCGAAGCTGGTCGCCGCCGGGCACAACCCGATGGAGATCAAGCGCGGCATCGAGGCGGCGGTCGCCCGCATCGTCGAGTCGCTGCAGAAGATGACCAAGCCGACCAAGGGCCACAAGGAGATCACCCAGGTCGGCACGATCTCGGCCAATGGCGACGAGGCGATCGGCTCGATGATCGCCGACGCCATGGAGAAGGTCGGCAAGGAAGGCGTCATCACGGTCGAAGAGTCCAAGACCATGGACAGCGAGCTCGACGTGGTCGAGGGCATGCAGTTCGACCGCGGCTACCTCTCGCCCTACTTCGTGACCGACGCCGAGCGCATGGAGGCCGTCCTCGAGGACGTGCTCGTCCTCATCCACGAGAAGAAGATCTCGTCGATGAAGGATCTCCTGCCGCTCCTCGAGCAGGTGGCCAAGAGCGGCAAGCCGCTCCTCATCATCGCCGAGGACGTGGACGGCGAGGCGCTGGCCACCCTGGTGGTCAACAAGCTGCGCGGCACCCTCAAGGTCTGCGCGGTCAAGGCGCCCGGCTTCGGCGATCGCCGCAAGGAGATGCTGAAGGACATCGCCACCCTCACCGGCGGCCAGGCCGTCACCGAGGATCTCGGCCTCAAGCTGGAGAGCCTCACCCTGAGCGATCTGGGCAAGGCCAAGCGCATCAAGGTCGACAAGGACAACACCACGATCGTCGATGGCGCCGGCAAGAAGGCCGACATCGAGGCGCGGGTGAAGCAGATCCGCGTGCAGGTCGAGGACACCACCAGCGACTACGACCGCGAGAAGCTGCAGGAGCGGCTGGCCAAGCTGGTCGGCGGCGTGGCGGTCATCCGGGTCGGGGCGGCCACCGAGGTCGAGATGAAGGAGAAGAAGGCCCGGGTCGAGGACGCGATGCACGCGACCCGCGCCGCGGTCGAGGAGGGGATCGTCCCCGGCGGCGGCGTGGCGCTCATCCGCTCGCTCAAGGCGCTCGAGGACCTGAAGCTCGACGAGGAGCAGCAGTTCGGCGTGAAGATCGTGCGCCGCGCCTGCGAGGAGCCGCTCCGCCAGATCGCGCAGAATGGCGGCTGGGACGGCTCGATCATCGTCGAGAAGGTGAAGAACGGGAAGGGCGCGTTCGGCTACAACGCCCAGACCGGCGAGTACGAGGACCTGCTCGAGGCCGGCGTCATCGACCCGACCAAGGTGGTCCGCACCGCGCTGCAGAACGCGGCGTCGGTGGCCGGCCTCCTGCTCACCACCGAGGCGCTCATCGCCGAGAAGCCCAAGAAGGACGAGAAGGGCGGCGGCGGCCACGCGGGCCACGGCCACGGCGGCGGCATGGGCGGGATGGACGACTTCTAGCTGAGGGCGGCCGAAGGGCCAACCGAGGCCAGGTCTCGAATGAAGTACGCGATGCCCGCCCCCCGGCGGGCATCGCCATTTTCGGGCCGGGGATCCGGTCGTGCCAGGAGGCCGAGCCAGTCGAGAGCTAGTGCACCGCCGCCGATATGACATCAACGATCCGGTGCGCCTCACCGCCGATCGCTGCGTTGCAACTCCTCGAGCTACGGCGAGTAGCCCGTCGTCGTCGCGCCTTGCGCTCGACGGCGATCCACACCGCCTCGTT
>DATHKR010000070.1:0-5674 GCA_035489015.1 Kofleriaceae bacterium
GAGGTGGTGATCGACAGTCGGCCGCCGCGGATCGCGGTGACCGAGGAGGACGGCTCCTTCGCGTTCCCGGATCTGTTGCCCCGTCGCTACAGCCTGCTGGCCCGCGGCGCGACCGACGCGGCCGGACCGGTCGCGGTCGACGTCGACGACGACACCGCGCCGGTGACCCTGCGCCTGCAGGGCGCCGGCACCGTCGAGGTCGCGGTGATCGAGGCGGGGACCGGGGCGCCGGTGACCGGCGCGACGGTCGAGCTGCGCGGGATCGATGCGTCGTCGCGGACCAGCGACGTGGCCGGCGTGGCCTCCTTCGCCGCGGTGGTCGCCGGGAACTACCTGGTCGCGATCGACGCGCCGGGGCGCTCGCCGGTGCGCGCGACTCGCTTCCTCCACGGCCACCCCGGCACCGTCGAGCGCGTGGTGATCCCGCTCGCCTCCGGGGTCGCGGTCAGCGGCACCGTCACCGACTCCGCCGGTCGCCCGGTCGCGGGCGCGCGTGTGGTCGCGGTCGACGCCGGCGCCGCCGGGGCCGCGGTCGACCTCGCCCGCGACGGCGCCGCCAGCGGCAAGGACGGCGCCTGGAGCCTGCCGGCGCTGGCCGCCGGCACCTACCGGCTCGCGGTCGCGCACGGCTCCCACCCGATCGAGATCGGCCAGCCGCTCACCGTCGGTGACCATCCGGTCGTCGGGATCGACCTCCGCCTGCCCGACGGATGCCGCCTGCGCGGCGCGGTGCGCGGTCGCGGCGGCGAGCCGATCGCCGGGGCACGGGTGGCCGCGTCCGCGCGCGGGACCGGCGCGGTCGATGCGCCGGCCCGCAGCGCCGTCACCGACGAGCAGGGACGCTTCCAGCTCGACGGCCTGCCGGCCGGCGAGGTCGACGTCGTCGCCCAGGCCGCGGGCGCCGCGGCGCCGCCGGCCCGCGCCTCGCTCGAGCCCGGCGCGCCCGCCGAGGTGACCTTCGTGCTCGACCAGGACGAGACCATCGCCGGGACCCTGCGCGCCACCGGGACCGGCCAGCCCGTGGCCGAGGCGATGGTGGTGGCCCGCCCCGCCGAGGTCGTGCCCGGCCAGCGTCTGCGCGGCGACCTGTCCACCGTCACCGACGGCGACGGCGGGTTCGTGGTGCGCGGCCTCGCCCCCGGCAAGAGCTACCTCCTCTACGCCGCGGGTCCCGGCCAGGCGATCGCCGGCGCGGCCTACCGCCAGCGCGCGCTCGCCACCGTGCGGGCCGGCAGCCGCGACGTCGGCCTCGAGCTGGCCGTGCCGCGCGCGATCCGCGGCCGCGCGGTGCTGCCCGGCGGCGGCGCGCCGTCCCTGTTCACCGTCGCGCTCGGCTCCGGGGCGCCGGTCCCGTTCGGGGCCGGCTCCGGCGAGTTCAGCCTGCGCGGGATCGCCCCGGGCGAGCACCGCCTGCGCATCGACGGGCCCGAGTTCCAGCGCCGCGTGCTCCTGGTCGACGTCCCGGCCGACGGTGACGTCGATCTCGGCACGGTCGACCTCAGCGCCGGCCGGCGTCTGACCGGCGTCGTCACCAGCGCGAGCGGCGCGCCGGTGGAAGGCGCCCGGGTGACGTTCGGAGCGCGGCTGGTCGGCGACGCCACCAGCGCCGCCCGCATGGAGGGCCGCGACGACCTCGGCGGGCGCCAGGCCACCACGTCGGCCGACGGCAGCTTCGCGCTGGCCGGCGTCGGCGACGGACCCGGCGTGCTGGTCGCCGAGCACCCGGAGCTCGGCCGCAGCCGGCCCATGCGAGTGCCGGCCGGCGCCGCCGGGCCTCTCACCGTCGCGCTCGAGCCGGTCGGTCGGGTCGATGGCCGCGTGGTGGAAGGCGAGCGCGGCGTCGCCGGGGTGTCGGTCTTCCTCGACACGGTGCCGGACAGCGGCAACACCATCACGGCGGTCACCGACAGCGACGGCGAGTTCTCGCTCCGCTCGGTCTCGCCCGGCAACTACCGGGCGGCCGCGGCCCTCCCGCACGACGGCGCCGGCGCGGCCTCGGTGACCCGCCCGGTCACCGTCGAGCCGGGCGCCACCGCCCGGGTCGAGCTGCCGATCCCGGCGGGCGGCGTCACGCTGTTGATCGAGCCGCGCATCGACGGTCGCGCGGTCCGCGAGGGACAGCTCGTGCTCGGCGCCCAGCGCATGGGTGGCGGCAGCGACGCCGGCGCGGTCATCGGCGAGGAGCGGCCGGTCCGCCTCGAGCGGGTGCAGCCCGGCTCGTACCGCGCCTGCGTCATCCCCGCCGCCGCGGCCGACCGGGTGCTCGGCCCCGACGATCTGCGCGGCATGGGGTGCCAGCCCCTGACCATCGCGGCGGCGCCCACCCAGCAGTCGATCGTCCTCGACGTCCCGTCGCCGCAGCGCTGAGCGGCGCGCGCTCCACCACCTCTTCCGGTCCCGACGCTCCTCACTCCAGCGAGGTTGCCATGTCCACGTCCGCCCCGAACTCCGCGCCCGCCATCCGCCGCGCTCACCGCATCACCCTCGGCCTCGCCCTGGCCGCCCTGACCTTCCACTTCGGCATGACGCTCCTCTACCTCACGCCGACCAACCCGATCCGCATGGCCGTGGCCGGCCCGGTCGAGAGCTACATGCTGCCCTGGTTCGAGCAGCGCTGGGAGCTGTTCGCGCCGTCGCCGGTGGGCCCCAGTCGCTTCCTCCTGGTCGCCTGCCGCACCCGCGAGGACGAGGTCGACCCGCCGTGGCACGACCTGTCCAGCGCGCTGCTCGAGGCCAAGTACCGCTACCGCATCACGCCCGCCGACCGGCTCCAGCGCGCGGTGCAGGCCGCCACCGGGATGATCTTTCCGGCCAAGCGGCCGCTGGTCGACAAGATGCGGACCCGGCCGGGCGACTTCCAGGAGGACCTGGCCCGGATCGACGAGGTCGAGGGCTCACGCCGGCAGGTGGGTGAGCGCGTGGTGGCCCGGCTGGCCTCGGCCGACTGCGACCGCCGCCACGGCGAGGGCCGCACCATCGCGGTGCGCGGGCGCATCGTCCTGCGCGAGTCGCCGCCGTACTCGCGCAGGACCGAGGACGACCGCGCCGGCGAGGTGAAGGTCGTCGACCTCGACTGGCAACCATACCAGCCCCACGTGGCCAGCCTGTAGCCCGCCCGGACGCCCACTCGCCGAATGGAGACGCCATGAAGACCCTGTGGAACCGGCTCCTCGCCACCAGCCTGCGCCCGCGCTGCCTGTACGGGGCGAGCATCCTGCGCGTCATGGCCGGCTGCGTGATCCTCTACCAGCTCCTCATCAACTACGGCCAGCGCGGCTTCCTGTTCGGGCCCGACGGCGTGCTGTCGTTCGACGACTTCACCGCGCTGCAGCGCGCGGTCGGATCGTTCTCGCTCTACCACCTGAGCACGTCGCGGATCTGGTTCGAGCTGCTCTACCACGCGAGCATCGCGGTCGCGATGGCGTGGGCGCTGGGCTGGCGCACCCGCCTGCTGTCGCCGGTCAACTACCTCCTGTGGATGTCGCTCCACAACCGGTTCCCGCAGCTGTGGGACGGCGGCGACAACCTCATGCAGCTGGTCCTCATCTACGCGCTGTTCGCCGAGGTCGGGGCGCACTTCTCCTTCGACGCGTCTCGCCGCGCGGCGAACGGACAGCCGAACGAGCCGTCCGGCGCCTGGGCGATCGCGCACAACGCCGCGCTCCTGGCCATCGCGTTCCAGGTCTGCCTGGTCTACGGGGTGGCCGGGCTGACCAAGGTGCGCGGCGATGTGTGGCAGAACGGGACCGCGCTCTACTACGCGCTCCGCTCGCCCGACTACCGGCTGCCGGGGGTGAGCCCGCTCCTTTACGAGAACGGGGTCCTCCTCACCCTCCTGGCCTATTCCACGGTGGCCTTCCAGGTGGCGTTCCCGTTCCTGGTGTTCGCCCACCGCCACACCCGGACGCTGGCGGTCCTGGTCGGCATCAGCTTCCACCTGGCCATCGGCTCGGTCATGGGGCTGGTCACCTTCGCCCTGTTCCTCATCGCGGCCGACCTCACCCTCATCGGCGACGACGAGTACCGCGGCCTTGGCCGGCTGGCCCGCGGCGCCTGGCAGCGGGTGGAGCGGCGCCTGCCCCGCCGTCGAGGCGCGGCCGAGGCCCCCGATCCCGGGGCCGCCATGTCCTGACCATCTCCCGCGCCGCCGCGGTGGCGGCGTGGGCCTTCGCGAGAACCCAGACGACACGACACGAGGAGAGTGCACCCATGATGAACCTGAAGAAGAAGCTCGCCGGTATCCTGACCATCACCACGTTCGCCGGCGCCCTGGCCGGGACCTCGCTCGCCGGATCGCCGTCCTCGGCGCCGGCCAAGATCAGCGACTACGCCGCCAGCGGCGCCCAGGTCGAGGTCACGCGCGGCGGCGAGGCCAACTTCCTGCCGGTGCTTCTGGCCGGCTTCGCGCTCGGGCTCATGGCGGCCGAGGCGCTCGAGGACGCCCAGGAGAGCGGCTGCGCGATCCGCTGCGGCGTGATCGGCCTGTCGAGCGAGAAGATCCTGGACCAGCAGTAGATCCGGCAAGAGGGTCGCCCGGGTGCCCGGGCGGCCCTCGCGCATTTTCGGCGGCCAAGGAGGCTCCCGTGCCGATTGTCTCGAGTCGACCCTGCCGGCGAGGGGCGCTCCGCCTCCTCGCCCTCGCCCTGTCTTCCTCGCTGGCCGCGTGTGGCGCGGCGCGCGGCCCGAGCCCCCCGCTCTCTCCCCCGACCCGCGTCGCGCCCCGGGATCCGCTGGCGACCCGCTGGCGCCAGATCGAGCGCTACGTGGCCGAGGAGCTGCGCGCCGGCGCGGTGCCCGGCGCCGCGGTCGCGGTCGTCCGCGGCGACGCGGCGTGGACGCGCGGCTTCGGCGCGACCGCGATCGATCGATCGGAGCCGGTCACCGCGTCGACCCGGTTTCCGATCGCGTCGCTGACCAAGCTCTTCACCGGCGTGGTCATCCTCCAGCTGGTCGAGCGCGGCGCCCTCCGGCTCGACGACCCGGTCGCCCGCCACGTCCCCGAGCTGGCCGCCGCGCTGTCGCCGCCCGGGGCCGCTCCGGTGACCGTCCGACACCTGGTCACCCACACCGCCGGCCTTCCCGATCTGGTGGACGGCGCGGTCGATCGCCGCGGCGAGATCGTCGCCATGGACGAGCGCCAGCTCCTCGCCGCGGTGGCGGCGGCGCCGCGCTCGCCGGCCGGCGAGCGCCATCTGTACTCGTCGACCGGCGTGGCGCTGGCCGGGCTGGTCGCGTCGCGCGCCGCGCGCGCCCCGTTCGCCGACCTCCTCGAGCGCCAGGTCCTCGCCCCGCTCGGCATGACCGCCACGTCGGCGCGCGGCGACGCGGAGCCAGTACCTCGCCGCAGAGGAGGTGACGGTTCGGAACGCCGATCCATCCCCGCTGGCGGCGTTGCTCGTCGGTCATTGGGGGGCCACCCAGCTCCCCTCCTCGCGCCTTGCCATCGGGGCGCCTCGTCGATCGGAACCAGTCATCTCCTCTGCGGCGAGGTACTGGGCGCCCTCACCCCGGCCGGCGGCATGAGCTCGACCGCCGACGACATGGTCCGCTTCACCCGCTTCGAGCTGGGCGTGCGGCGGGCGCCCGAGGTCCTCTCGCCCGAGGCGGTCGCCGCGTCGCAGGTCGACGACCCGCTGCCCGGCGCGGCCGGGATCGGCTGGCTGGTCGGCCGCAG
>DATHKR010000071.1:0-11498 GCA_035489015.1 Kofleriaceae bacterium
CGGCATGCCGAAGAGGCGGCTCGGTTCAGGGGAGGCGCTCGGCGGTGCGGGTGATCTCGGGGAGGAAGTGCTCGCGCAGGTGGATGAGGTTGGTGTGGCGGGCGCCTCGGAGGCCGAACAGCGTGCTTCCGTCGGGCGCGATGCGGGCGCCGTCGAGGGTGTCGCCGAGGAAGTCGTAGTTCTTGACCGGCGGCTTGCGCGGCGCTGGGGGCGGGTGATGACGGAGGCTGGCCGCGGAGCGCGGCGCGATTCTCCGCCGAGCGGGCTGGGCGGCGGCAGGGGCGGCGAGCGCGGCCAGGGCAAGGAGGGCGATGAGGCCGCGGAGGCCGGGGAGGCTTCGGAGGTTGATGGGGCAACGGCGTGTCGTCGTGGGCATGTCCATCCGTGACCGGGACGGCCCCATCCGTGACGGTCAGGGATGCAGCGACGGCAGATCGGCCAGGCTCACCGACGGACGACCTCGGCGGACCTGGGCCGGGCCGTGGCGGACGCGGCCGCGGGGGTGGGTCGGCCGCGGAGGCCGGCTGACCTCGGCGGCGCCGATCTCGACCGCCGCCGTCTCTGCCGGCCGCGTCCGCGCTCGCGCTCCGATCGTCGAATGCGGTGGCGACGGCTGGATGGTTGGCGCGGCGGAATTGCTGGCAGGGCCGAGCGCATCAGCCGCGTGGCGGTCGCGTCGGGCGGCGTGCTCGCGGGCTGTCGGAGGCTGCGGCGTCGGGCCTCGCCATGCTGCCACTGACAGCGCGGCCACCACGGCCGTGCTCGCCGTGGTCATGGCGATGGCCAGCTTGGTCCAGAGGGTCGCGGCCGGCGCGGCGCTCGCCGTTCCGGCTCGCGCGAGGATCAGGGCGCACACCGCCGCCGCTAGCGGCCGCCGCGGGGCGGCCTCCACTACGCGCTCGACCGCAGCGAGCTGGTCGCGCAGCATGCGGCGGGCTCGCGACAGGCGCTGGCGCACGGCCTCCTCGGACAGGCCCAGGGTCGCCGCGACTCTCGCGTGCGAGCGATCGAGTCGCACGAACAGGATGAGCGGCTCGCGGTAGCGCGGCGACAGGCCGCCCAGGGCCGCGAGGCTGGCCGCGAGTGCCTGGCTTGCCGCCGCCTGGTCGAAGGGGGACGGCTCTGGCGACGGCAGATCGGTCAGGCGGGCGCTCGGCTCGCTGGCTCGCGGCGCGTGCCGGCGCTCGTGGCGCCGGGCCTCTCGCGCGACGTTGCGCACGATCCCGCACAGCCAGGGGGCGAAGCGGTCGCGGTCGGCCAGCGCGCCGAGGCGACGCCAGGCGACCACGAGCGCCTCCTGCGCGGCGTCCTCGGCCGCGGCGGCGTCGCGGGTCGCGGCGAAGGCCACCGCGAACGCAACGTCTTGATATCGCGATACCAGGGCGCCGAATGCGCGGGTGTCGCCGGCCAGGGTGGCCTCGATGAGCGGGCGGTCGGTCGTTGCCCGGGTCATTCGGCTCTCTCGCTCACGCTCATCCGGCTCTCGCGGCTCTCGCGGCCCTGGCGGCCTCGCTCGGGGCTGGCTTCGTCACCTTCATCGGGGTGCTCGATCGTGACCGGGCCGGGCCCGGCCGTGACAGAGAAAACGCGCGGCTGCCGGGATGGATCCTCGCCGCGGCCTCCGCGCGGCCTCGCCGCGGCCTCCGCGTCGCCCCTCCAGCCGGGCCAGCCCTCCGCGTGGGGTAAATTCCGGTGATGCGTATGCCCTTCCGCCGGTCCCGGTCCAGCGTCTCCGACGCCGGGCGCGACCCCGACGCCAGCCGCGTGCATCACCAGAGCTGTCACCTTTGCGAGGCTTCTTGCGGCATCCGCATCACGGTCGACCGCGATGGCGCCATTGCCGATGTTCGTGGGGACGAGGCGGACCCGTTCAGCCGCGGCTTTGTGTGCCCCAAGGTGATGGGGCTGGTCGATGTGCATCGCGATCCGGATCGGCTGCGGACGCCGCTGGCGCGGCGGACCCGGGGGGGCCCGCTCGAGCCGATCGGCTGGGACGAGGCGTTCGACCTGGTGGCTTCTCGGCTGCTCGCCATTCGGCGCGAGCACGGGCTGGACTCGCTTGCGGTCTACCAGGGGAACCCGACGGCTCATAACTTCGGGCTGCTGACCTTCGGCCAGATCTTTCTTCGCCGGCTGGGGACCAAGAACCTTTACTCGGCGACCTCGGCCGATCAGCTGCCGCACATGCTGTCGTCGCTGCTCATGTTCGGGCACCAGCTGCTGCTGCCGGTACCCGACCTGGATCGCACGCAGTACCTGCTCGTGCTCGGGGCCAACCCGGCGGTCTCGAACGGGAGCCTCATGACCGCGCCGGACATCAAGCGCCGTTTCGCCGAGCTTCGGGCGCGGGGCGGCCAGGTCGTCGTGGTCGATCCTCGCCGCACCGAGACGTCGCGGCTGGCCGATCGCCACGTCTTCATCCGGCCCGGCACCGACGCGCTGCTGCTGCTCGGCGTGCTGCACACGATCTTCGCCGAGCGGCTCGAGCGGCCTGGGCGGCTGGCCGCGCTGGCCAGCGGCGAGGACGACGTCCGACGGCTGGTCGCCGACTTCTCGCCGGAGCGGGTTGCCGGGGCGACCGGGGTGTCGGCCGACGAGGTTCGCCGCATCGCGCGCGAGCTGGCCGGCGCCAGTAGCGCCGCGGTGTACGGCCGGGTTGGGTCTTGCACGCAGGAGTTCGGCGGGCTGACCAGCTGGCTCATCAACCTGGTCAACTTCATCACCGGCAACCTCGATCGCGCCGGCGGGGCGATGTTCTCGACGCCGCCGCTCGACCTGCTCGGCGCCGCCGCACGGGTGGGGCACCGGGGCGGGTTCGCCCGCTTCCGCAGCCGGGTGCGGGGTCTGCCCGAGTTCGGCGGGGAGCTGCCGGTGGCCGCGCTGGCCGAGGAGATCGAGGCGCCCGGCCCGGGCCGGATCCGCGCGCTGCTGACCTCGGCCGGCAACCCGGTCCTGTCGGTGCCGAACGGCTCGCGGCTGGAGCGCGCGCTCGGCGAGCTCGACTTCATGGTCTCGATCGACTTCTACGTCAACGAGACCACCCGTCATGCCGACGTGATCTTGCCTCCCACGTTCGCGCTCGAGCGCGATCAGTTCGAGCTGGCCGCGTTCCTGGTCTCGGTCAGGAATGGAGCCAAGGCGTGGCGGGCGCTGTACCCGCGCGCGGCCGACCAGCGTCACGACTGGGAGATCTGTCTCGAGCTCATGACCCGGATGGAGCTGGGTGACCGCGCGCTCGGCCGCGCCGGCGGCTCTCTCCTGCGCCGGGCCGGTCGCCGGCTCGGACCGCGCGGGATCGCCGCGCTCGGCCTCCGCCTCGGGCCGTACCGGCGCCGCCGGCTGACCCTGGCCGCCATCGAGCAGGCTCCGCACGGGGTCGACCTCGGACCGCTGGAGCCGCGCCTGCCGGATGCGCTCTACACCGACGACCGCCGCATCCAGCTGGCCCCCGCCGAGTACCAGGCCGACCTCGACCGGCTGCGCCGGCGCTGGCTCGACGGAGCCGCGGCGTCACCGGCCGACCGGCCGTTCCTGCTCATCGGCCGGCGCCAGCTGCGCAGCAACAACTCGTGGCTCCACAACAGCCAGCGCCTGGTGAAGGGCAAGCCGCGCTGCACGCTGCTGGTCCACCCGGCCGACGCCGCGCACCTGGGCCTGGACGACGGAGGCCGCGCCGAGGTGCGCTCGCGGGTGGGCGCCGCGGTGGTGCCGGTCGAGGTGTCGGACGAGATCATGCCGGGCGTGGTCAGCCTGCCGCACGGCTGGGGCCACGACCGGCCCGGCATCGGCCTGCGGGTGGCCGCCGCCCACCCGGGCGCGAGCGTGAACGACCTGACCGACGACGAGCACATCGACCAGCTGTCGGGCACGATCAGCTTCAGCGGCGTGCCGGTGGCGGTCGCGCGCGTCGCCGGGGCGGCCACCGCGCCCGTCGCCCTCGCGGAGCCGGCGTGAGCTCGCTCTTCGACCGGATCGGCGGCGAGGCGCTCCGCCGGGTTCTCGAGGACTTCTACGACCGCGTCTTCGCCGACACCATGATCGGCTTCCTGTTCACCGGCAAGAACAAGGAGCGCCTCATCCAGAAGGAGTGGGAGATGGCCGCCGGCGTGCTCGGCGGCGCGGTCGCCTATACCGGCCGGCCGATGAGCAAGGCACACGCCCGGGTGCCGATCACCGTCGGTCACTTCGACCGCCGCCTGGTCCTCCTCGGGGAGACGCTCGACGCCCACAAGGTCGACCCGGAGGTGCGCGGCCGCCTGCTCGACCACGCCCGCTCCCTGCGCGAGCAGCTGACCGCCGATCCGGAAGGCGTGTGTCACCCTCGCTGAGCGCGCGTCCTCCTGGATGGATGAAGGGGCTTTGACATCGCCTGCTTCACCCGATAACGTGTGAAGTCGATGTGGTTCTTCGGGAACGTTCTCCACTTCCCCGACGTCTCCGCGGCTCCGGTCGCGTGAACCACGCGTGCCATGAGTGCACGCCCCGAGTGAGACGTCAGGAGACAAGGAGAGCAGGATGGAGCCCGTGACCATCAAGACCGGCAAGCCCACCAGAGCCGACGGGGGCGCGCCGGAGCAGACGCGCCCCGACAGCGGCGACACCGCCAGCGCCGACCCCGGCATCCGGCCGCTTCGACCGGCGGTCGACCCGGCCGAGCTGACCCACCGGCAGCTTCTGGGCGGTCCGTTCTGGCAGGCGATCCCGGCCTATCGCAGCGTGACCGAGGCCGAGTTCCTCGATCACCGCTTCCAGATGAAGAACACCATCACCCGGCCGGACAAGCTCCTGGCCACGGTGCAGGACCTGGTGTCACCCGAGTTCTTCGCCGACGTCGAGGCCGGCTTCCGCCGCTCGCCGATGAGCGTGCGGGTCTCGCCCTATCTGCTCAGCCTCATCGACTGGCAGAAGCCGTACGAGGATCCGCTGCGCCGCCAGTTCATCCCGGTCGCGTCGCGGCTCCTGCCCGACCACCCCAAGCTCACGTTCGACTCGCTGAACGAGCAGGCCGACGCGCCGGTGCCGGGCCTGACCCATCGCTACCGCGACAAGGCGCTCTTCCTCACCCTCGACACCTGCCCGGTCTACTGCCGCTTCTGCACCCGCAGCTACGCGGTCGGGCTCGACACCGAGAACGTGCAGAAGGTGTCACTCAAGACCACCAGCGAGCGCTGGGGCCAGGTCTTCGAGTACATCCGCTCGCGCCCGGAGCTGGAGGACATCGTCGTCTCCGGCGGCGACTCGTACAACCTGCGAGCCTCGCAGGTGCGGCAGATCGGCGAGACCCTGCTGGCGATGCCCAACATCCTGCGCATCCGGTTCGCCACCAAGGGGCCGGCGGTGATGCCGCAGAAGATCCTCACCGACGACGAGTGGCTGGGCGAGCTGACCTGGGTGGTGGAGCGCGGCCGCGCCCTCCACAAGGAGGTGGTGCTCCACACCCACTTCAACCACGCGAACGAGATCACCGAGATCACCAAGCGCGCGATGGACCTCCTGTTCGAGCGCGGCATCACGGTCCGCAACCAGAGCGTCCTCCAGCGCGGGGTGAACGACACGGTGCCGGCGATGCGCGAGCTGGTCCGCCGGCTCAGCTTCTGCAACGTGCACCCGTACTACGTCTACATGCACGACCTGGTGAAGGGGGTCGAGGACCTGCGCACCACGCTCCAGACCGGGCTCGACATCGAGAAGCACGTGCGCGGCGACACGGCCGGCTTCAACACGCCGACCTTCGTGTGCGACGCGCCGGGCGGGGGCGGCAAGCGCAACGTCCACTCCTACGAGCACTACGACCGCGACACCGGCATCGCGGTCTACACCGCGCCGTCGGTCAAGAAGGGGCTGTTCCTCTACTTCGATCCGATCGACACGCTGCCGGCGGAGTCGCAGGCGCGCTGGAGCGACCCGGCCGAGCAGGACCGGATGATCGCCGACGCGGTCGGCGCGGCCGAGGCGGAGCTGGCCCACAACGCTCGCGCGTCGAACGTGGCGGAGAGCCGCGTCCGCGCCGGGGAGGCCTGATGCACCGGACCACAGGCCTGGCGGCAAGAGGCCAGGCGACGCGAGCGATGACGGCGGCGGCCGCGGCGATGGCGCTGGCGGCCGGGCTGGCCGGCTGCGCGGCCAAGGGCGACGCGACCGTCGACGGCATCCTTCTGGCCCAGGCCGACGGCGTGGAGGACGCGCCGGACGGGGCCACCCTCGCGGTCGACGAGAAGACGATCGACGCCGCGGTGGTGCCGGCCGGGGCCAAGATCGTGCGGCTCGCGATCGGGCGCAAGGCGAGCTGGACCCAGGTGCGCGCGCTGGTCGGCAAGGTCGCGGCGGCCGGGGCGCAGCCGGTCGTCCTGGTCGGCCAGGCCCATCACCTGCGCTCCATGCGGCTCGAGGACGAGTGGCCGGGTGGACCGGCGCTCCAGGTGCTGGCGCTGGTCGACGGCAAGGCGTGCGTGCAGCCGCCTGGCGCGATCGAGGCCAAGTGCGTGCAGTCGTCGACCAAGCAGTACATCGAGCGCGCGTACCTGCGCGAGCTGGTCCGCGAGCAGGTGAGGGCGTTCGAGATCGAGCAGGTCGAGGTCGAGCTGCCGTCCACCCTGCCGTGGGTCGACGTGGTGCGAACGATCGACGCGTCGCGCACCTGCTGCCAGAAGACCAAGGTCCTGGTCCGGCTCAAGGGCGGCATGGACGGCGTCGGCTACAAGGCCGAGCCGGGCTGATCGGTCGCCGACCCGGGCCGGTGTCACGGTCGCGCGCGCGGCCGCGGTGAGACACTGGCGCCGATGAGCGACGCCCTCGCGATCGGGCTGGTCGGGGACCGCGACCCGGCCGTCCTCGCCCACCGCGCCATCCCGGAGGCGATCCGGCTGGCCGCCGCCGAGCTGGGCGTGACCGCCGAGCCGATCTGGCTGGCGACCGAGCAGCTGCCGGCCGATCCGGCGGCGGCGCGCGCGGCGCTGTCCGGCTTCGACGCCATCTGGTGCGCCCCGGCCAGCCCCTACCGCCACACCGACGGGGCGCTGGCCGCCATCCGCGCCGCCCGGACCGGCGACATCCCGTTCTTCGGCAGCTGCGGCGGGTTCCAGCACGCGCTGCTCGAGATCGCGCGCTCGGTGCTGGCGGTGCCGGCCGCGCACGCCGAGCTCGACCCGGACGCCGTCGACCCGGTCGTCGCGCCGCTCACCTGCTCGCTGGTCGAGGAGCGCGGCGAGGTCATCCTCGCGCCCGGCTCGCTGCTGGCGCGCGCGTACCGGGCCGAGCGCGCGGTCGAGGGCTACCACTGCCGCTACGGCCTCCATCCGGCGTGGGAGGCGCGGCTGGCCGCGGCCGGCGTGACGGTGACCGCGCGCGACGGCGACGGCGATGCCCGCGGCTTCGAGCTGGCCGGTCCGCGCTTCTTCACCGGGACGCTGTTCCAGCCGGAGCGGCGCGCGCTGGTCGGAGAGACGCCGCCGCCGGCAGTCGCGCTGCTCGCCGCCGCCGACCAGTCGCGCCGCGACGGCGTCCGCCTGATCCAGCCGGCCACGGCGGACGAGCTGGCCGCGGTGCGCGGCCTGGTGGCCGAGTACGGCGCGTCGCTCGCCGAGGACGACGAGGCCGCCGCCATCGACGCGGATCTCGCCGGCCTGCCCGGCTCGTACGCCGGGCCTCGCGGCGCGCTGTTCGCGATCACGGTGCGCGGCGAGCCGGCCGCGTGCGTCGCCGTGCGCCCGCTCGACGGCGGCGTGGCCGAGATGAAGCGGCTCTACGTGCGCGACCGGTTCCGACGGCGGGGCCTGGGCGACCGCCTGACCCGCGCCGCCATCCGGGCCGCGCGCGCGGCCGGCCACCGCGCCCTGCGCCTGGACACGCTACCGACCATGACCGAGGCCCGCGCGCTCTACCGCGCGCTCGGGTTCCGCGAGATCCCGGCCTACCTGGACGGCCGGGTGGCCGGAACCAGCTTCCTCGAGATCGAGCTCGGCCCCGGTCTTCCCTGAGCGCGAGCGCCGAGCCCGGCGATCGGCCCGGCGGTGCAGCCGCCCTCGCCGTCGAGGGTCGGCGCCGGGATGACGATCTGCGGGGTTCCCTCGACGATCTCCTCCACCTCGCAGCTGCCGGCGAACAGGACGTGATAGGTGAGCGTGACCCGTACCCGCTCGCGACAGCCGAGGAAGATCTTGCTCCAGGTCGTGGTCCGCTCGCCGCCCGGGCAGCTGTCGCGGTCGCAAAGGAGTGTCGAGTCCGCCTGCGCCTCGCTGCCGTCCACGTTGATGTGGCGAGCGGTCACCTCCACGCCGAAGATCTCCGACCAGTCCGCCGTCGGCGCCAGCGTGAACTGGTAGGTGACGGTGTCGAAGAAGCTGCAGTCGCACCGCCCGTCCAGGTTGCAGCTGAGATCGCCGGTGCAGGTGCCGCAGCTGCCGCCGCAGCCATCGCCGCCGCACTCCGCGCCGCTGCAGTCGGGCACGCAGGTCCCCTCGCACTGACCGTCGCTGCCGCACTCGCCGTCGCAGGTGCCGCAGGTGCCGCCGCAGCCGTCGTCGCCGCACTCCTTGCCGGCGCAGTCCGGGATGCAGATGTCCTCGCAGGTGCCGTCCGGGTTGCAGGTCGAGCCAGTCTCGCAGGCGCCGCAGCTGCCGCCGCAGCCGTTGTCACCGCACTCGCGCGCGTCGCACTCCGGCGTGCAGGTCTTGCAGTCCGGGTCGCCGCCGCACGACACGCCCGGGCAGATGCCGTCGGCGAAGTCGTTGCACTCGCAGCCGATGCCGAACGGCCCCTCGGGCCGCTCGACGCACTGCATGCCGGGCCCGCAGTCGGACAGGCCGCCCAGCCCGCCCAGGCAGGTGATGCCGAGCCGGCCGTCGAGGCAGAAGCCCTCGGACTCCTCGAGCTGGCCGCAGTCGCACCACTGGAACGGCGCGCCGCTCTCGGTGTCGGTGAAGTCGCCGCAGGTGGCGCCGAACTCGCTGCAGTCGACCACCAGCGGGTCGTCGTCGCAGGTGCGACCGTGGTCGTCCTGGCAGCCCAGGAACTCGCACTCCGCCTCGCCCGGCCCGGCGTCGGCCGACGACGGCGCGGCGTCCGCGGGCGGCGCGGCGTCCGAGCCGGTCGGTCCGGCGTCGGCGCCGCTGCCGGTTCCTCCGTCGCTGTTCGAGCTGGAATCGCCGCCACAGGCGACGAGGGTGACGAGAGCCAGGGCCGAGAGGCGGCCCAGCGAGGGGATCGCGATCAGGCGAATCGAGGACATGGAGCTCCTGCGGACACGGGGGACGGGGATCGAGCCGGGAGACCGGCTCCATGAGCGGGATGCAGGCTTCCCGCCCCGGTTGCACGGCCGCGCGCCGAAATCGTCAGCGCCGCTGGGTCATGCTGAACCAGTTGCCCGAGTCGTCCTTCAGGAGCGCCTCGATTCCGTATGGCCGCTCGGTGGGCGGCTGCGCGAATTCGACCCCGCGCGCGACCAGCTCCTCGTAGGTCTTCTGGCAATCGGCCGTCTCGAGCACGCCGCCGCCGAACGCGCCCTTCTCGACCAGCGCGCGCAGCGTCGCGCAGGTCGCCTCGTCCATCATCGGCGACGGACGCAGGTGCATGAGCGCCAGCTCGAAGTCGGACTGGCCCCTGGGCGAGACGGTCAGCCAGCGGAAGTCGCCCATGGTCGCGTCGGTGCGCACCTCGAAGCCGAGCTTCTCGGTGTAGAACGCGTGGGCGCGCTCGTGGTCGATGACGTACACGCTGGAGTGAGAGATGCGCTGGATCATGCCGGTCCTCCTTCATCGCTCGAGATGGCCGAGCGGACGAGCACCTTCCCACGCCCGCGCGGGGCGCGCTTCTCGAGGATTGCGACTCAGACCGGCGCGCCGTACAGCGACGCGAAGCACCAGGGCACGTGGAGCGGCGCGATGCCGTCCGGGCCGCGCGCCACCTGCCAGAAGTGGCGGCGCCAGGCGCTCGGCGGGCAGCCGAACCGCTCGGCGAAGAGGGTGCTGAACGAGCCCAGGCTGGAGAAGCCGACGTCCAGGCACACGTCGGTGACGGAGTGGCCCTCGGCGGCGAGCAGCGACTTGGCCCGGCCGAGCCGCACCCGGGTCAGGTACTCGTGCGGGGTCGCGCCGAACGCGTCGCGGAACCGGCGCAGGAAGTGATAGCGCGACAGCCCGGCCTGGCCGGCCAGCTCGTCGAGGCCGAGCGGCTCGGCGTGGTACTCGTGCAGGAAGTCGCGGGCGCGGCAGAGCCGACGGAAGAGATCGTCGGCGACCAGCCCGCCGCGCCGCCCGCCGGCCCGGCTCACGGGAACCGGCGCCAGTGCAGGACGTACACCCCGCTCCGGTCCGGGGCGGACTCGTCGCCGTAGTAGGTGACGACGTCGATCTCGGCGTAGCGCCCGCCGCCCAGGCGGACCAGGTGCACGACCGGGCGCGGCTCGAACCGCCCGGCCTGGACCTGGTACCAGTTGCTGAACCGCGTGCGCGGACCGCCGGTGTTGTCCTGGACCAGCGAGCACTCGGCCCCGGTCCAGTCCTCGTCGGCGAAGAGCTCGGACGGCACATCGTCGTCGGCGGTCAGCTCCTCCGACATGACCGTGGCCACCTCCTCGTCGCCGGGACCGGAATCGCCGCTGTTGGCGCGAATGACGAACCGCTTGAGCGCGATGTCCCAGTCGCTGGACTGGAACGCGGCCACGTCGTCGATCGCCACCGCCGCCGCGCCACCCTCGGCCTCGAGATCGAGATAGAGGAAGGGCTGCGTGGCCTGCCCGGCCGAGCCGCCCGCGCTCGCGTCGACCACGGTGGTGAACGTCTGCGGCCGCTCCTCGTCCGGCGTGTTGACCACGGTGCCGGTCGAAACCTCCGCGACCGGAGCGTAGCCGTCCGGCAAGATCGCAGACGGATCGCACACCGGCGTCGCGTCCGGCTCGACCACCCCACCGTCGATGACGTCGTCGCCACCGCCCCCCTCGTCCGACACATCGTCGGAGCCGTCGTCGTCGGCAGGGGGCGGCTCGTCGTCCTCCGCGAAGTAATAGTGACAGGCCGAGGCCGGCACCGAGAGCGCCGCCAGGAGAGCGAGCGGAAGGACGTTCGAGCGCATGGGCGGAGCAAGAATAGCGCCTCCACGCGCGCCGACCACGCGACCGCCGCTACAGGCGGTGGCAAAGTCGCGCCGGACGGCCGGCGGGCGGGCGGGCCGGCGGGCGATGGACCGACTGGCGACGGGCCGACCGGGGACGGGGCGGCGGGCGCCGCGCTCGATCGCCCTCACCGGGCGAAGCCCACCCTCGACCACCCCGCGGCCGAGGGATTTTCACGATCTTGCTTCGCGTCACGCGGGGTTCGGGTTCCCGGTGCACGCCGGGACCAGGTCAGAGCCGCCCGATGCCGTCATCGCCCCGCCCGGCTTGCGCGCGGCCGGGTACGGCTCATGAGGACGCAAAGCCGAGCGACTGCCTGAGAGCCTCGTCGACGTAGCGCCTGTCCATGGGCCACATTCCGGTTCCGACGCGATCGATGTCCGCCTGGACG
>DATHKR010000072.1:0-14972 GCA_035489015.1 Kofleriaceae bacterium
GAGGGTCACGATCACGTTCCGCCTGGTCGAGGCGATCTCCGCCGCCGGCGCGCCCCGGCTCGCCTGGGAGTATCACGCCGCCACCGGGTGGCTCAGCCTCGAGGCGACGCCGGGCTTCACCGACGAGACCGCGGATCTCACCGCCGCGAGCGGCGCCGTCGCGTTCACCTCTCCCGACGACTGGAGCCCGACCCCGGTGAACGGCAAGAACGGCCTCTGGCTGCGCGTCCGCCTCGGCGCCGGTGACTACGGCCAGGAGATGAAGCTCGCCGTCGACGCGGACGGCGCGGTGAGCCTGATCGAGGCGACCTTCGACCCGCCGGTGGTGGCGTCGGTCGCGCTGGCCTATCGCTACCAGACCGAGCCGGAGCTCCTCGATCACTGCCTGGGCTACAACGCGTTTGTCTTCGCCGATCACGGCGAGGCGTCCCGCTGGCCTCGCTCGCCGTTCGAGCCGCTGGTGCCGGTGGACGAGCTCCTCCCCTCCGTCCACTTCGGCTTCGACCGCGCGCTCCCCGCCGGCCTGGTCAGCCTCTACCTGCGCGCGGCCGCCGAGGCGGTCATCGGCGACGAGGGCAGGGCGGTGTCGCCGTACGACTGGGAGTACCTGGGCGAGCGCGGCTGGACCGAGCTCGGCGTGCTCGACGAGACCGAGGGCTTCCAGCGGAGCGGGCTCATCCAGCTGGTTGGACCGGGTGACATGGTCGCGACCGACGGCCTGGGCGGCTCGCTCTACCGGATCCGCGCGCGCCTGGCGCGCGGGGCGGCGGCGACGCCGACCCGGGTCGAGGGCCTCTGGCTCAACGCGGCGTGGGCCACTCATCGCGCGCTGGTCTCGGCCGAGGTGCTCGGGCAGAGCGACGGCAACCCGGGCCAGAGCTTCGACCTGGTGCGGGCGGTCGGGGCGGTGCTCGAGGGCGAGATCATCGAGGTGCGCGAGTGGCGCGGCGACGGGGCGGACTGGGCGACCGCCGCCGAGGGCGTCGCGGTCGACGACCTCCGCCTGGAGAGCGATCCGGTCACCGGCCAGGTGATCGCGGTCTGGGTCAGGTGGCGCGCCGTGGATCACCTGTTCGACTCCGGCCCCGACGATCGCCACTGCACCCTCGAGCGGACCGGCGCCATCCTCCGCTTCGGCGACGGCATTCGCGGCCGGATCCCCGCGGCCGGCTGGCAGGTCGTCGCCACCTACGACAGCGGCGGCGGTCTGGCCGGCAACGTGGCGGCCGGGACGATCACCGAGCTCCGCGCGGGCGTGGCGTTCCTCCGGTCGGTGACCAACCCGGTGGCGGCGGAGGGGGGCGCCGAGGCCGAGTCGATGAGCCGCGTCGACGCGCGCGGCCCCCAGCGCCTCCGCCATCGCGACCGCGCGGTGACGCCGGAGGACTTCGAGTGGCTCGCGCGCGAGGCGTCGCCCGCGGTGCACGCGGCTCGATGTCGGGCGCTGGTCGGCCCGGATGGCTTCGCCCGGCGCGGCTGGGTGACGCTGGTCGTCGTGCCCGACGGCGCCGAGCGCGAGCCGTCGCCGACCGTGGCGCTCCTGCGCCAGGTGCGCGACCACCTGGCCGCGCGCTGTCCGGCGGCGGTCGCCTCGCGCATCCGGGTGACCGGGCCGAGCTACGTGCCGGTCACCGTCATGGCCGAGGTGGTGCCGCTCGATCCGGACCAGGTGGCGATCGTGCAGGCGCGGGTCCGGGCCAACCTCGACGCGTTCCTGCACCCGGTGACCGGTGGCACCGACGGCGCCGGCTGGAGCTTCGGCGCGCCGGTCCATCTGTCACAGCTCGCGCGGGTGGTCGAGGCGGAGACCGAGGGGGTCGACCACTGCGCCCACCTGCGACTGGCGGTGCGAGGCGCGATGGTCGAGGAGACCGTGGCGGTGGACCCCGACGCGCTGGTCTGCGCCGGAGACCACGAGATCACGATGTCGCTGGGAGGCGAGTGATGGCGCTCCCGTTGCCGCAGCTCGACGACCGCACGTTCGCGATGCTGGTGCGCGAGGGCCTGGCGGTGATCCCGCGCCGGGCGCCCGGGTGGACCGATCACAACGTCCACGACCCTGGCGTCACGCTGCTCGAGCTCATCTCCTCGCTCGTCGAGGAGGACATCTACCGGCTCGACCGCACGCCGGCCGAGAGCACGCGCGCGTATCTGCGCCTGGTCGGCATCGAGCCCGCTCCGCCGGCGGTGGCCGCCGCGGTCGTCGAGCTGGGCCGAAGCGCGGGATCCGGCCCGGCGGTGGTGGCCGCTGGCCAGCCCGTGACCGGCGCGGGCGGGGCGATCGCCTTCGAGCTGGCCGCGCCGGTGTACGTCGCGGACGCGCGGCTGGTCGGGGTCGCGAGCGCGGCCGGCGATCGCTGGCTGGAGCGCGGGCGCGCGGCCTTTGCGGCATTCGGACCGGCGCCGGCGGCCGGGGACGCGCTCCACCTCGGCTTCGACGCGCCGCTCGGCGCCGGCGGCGAGCGGGTGAGCCTCCACGTGTGGACCGGCGACGACGCGGCCGACGCCGAGACCCGGCGGCGCCTGGTGGGCGAGGGCGGGGCGGACTGGCGCCTTCACTACGGGGTTCGCACCGCCTGGGAGTACTGGAGCGCGCGCGGATGGGCCGCGCTCCCCTCGGTCGAGGACGAGACCCGGGCGCTGTCGCTGACCGGCTTCGTGCGCTTCGACGTCCCGGTCGATCACGCGCCGGGCGGCGCTGGTCCGGTGGCGTGGACCGGGCGATGGGTGGTTCGCTGCCGGATCGTGTCGGGACGATACGAGTGCCGGCCGATGCTCGCCCGGGTGGTCGCGCATGCCGGGTGGGCGCGACACGCGGCGCTGGTCGGCGGCTGGGAGGCGCTCGGCGTCTCCGACGGGCGGGCCGGGCAGGCCTTCGCGACCGCGGCCAGCCCGGTCGTCGCGAGCAGCGTCGACCTCCGGGTTGTCGTCGACGGCGAGGTCGACGAGCCGTGGCGAGATGTCCCCCACGCCGACCGCGTCGGTCCCCACGACCGGGTCGCGCTGCTCGAGCCGGAGCGCGGGCGGCTCACCTTCGGCGACGGTCGCACCGGCCGGGTCCCGCCGGCCGGCGCGCGGATCGCGTGCCGCTACCGGGTCGGCGGCGGCAGCGCCGGCAACGTCGCGGCCGGGACGCTGGTCGAGGCCCCCGGCGCCGGCGTGTCGGTCGGCCAGCCCTTCGCCGCGCTGGGCGGCGCGCCCGCCGAGCTCCTGACCGACGCGAAGGGGCGGGCGATCGCCTGGCTGGCCGAGCGGCGCCGCGCGGTCACGCTCGACGACTACCAGGTGCTCGCGCTGGCCACCCCCGGCGTCCCGGTCGCCCGCGCCTGGGCGCTGGGCGATCACCACCCCGATCTCCCGTGCGTGAAGGCGTCGGGCTGCGTGACCGTGGTCGCGGTTCCGCGCTGTCCCGCGGATCGACCCGAGGCGAGCGCGGCGTTCCTGGCGGCGGTGCGGTGCTGGCTCGAGCCGCGGCGGACGCTCACCGACGAGCTCCATGTGGTCGGCCCGCGCTACCGCGCGGTGGCGGTGGAGGCGACGATCCACGCGGACCGCGGGTGTGACCCGGTCGCGATCCGGGCCGCGGCGCTGGCGGCGCTGGACGACTTCTTCCATCCGCTCCACGGCGGCCCCGAGGGGGCCGGCTGGCCGGTCGGGCGCGACGCGTATCGCTCGGAGGTCCTCGCCGCGCTGAGCGCGGTCGGCGGCGTCGCCTGGATCGACGGCTTCGCGATGCGCGGCGAGGGCGGCGCGCGGAGCTGCGGAAACGTCGAGATCTGCCCCGACCAGATGGCGGCGTCGGGAGAGCACCACATCGCCGTGGTGACCAGGAGGGACCGCTCATGAGCGCCAGCGTCGAGGAGCCGCTCGATCGGCTCAACTACTTCAACGGGCAGCGGCTGGTGGCCGCCGACCTCCGCGTCGAGCAGGACTATCACATCCGGGTCCGGCGCTGGCTCAACCGCACCCTCTACACCCCCGGGATCGCCGGCGGGCTCGAGGTGCAGGTCTCGCCGATCAGCCCGCGCCGGGTGGTGGTCAGCGCCGGCGTGGCGATCGACGCGCTCGGCCGCGAGGTGATCCTCGTCGAGGACACCGAGGTCGAGGTGGTCGGGGTCCCCAGCACCGAAGAAGACTGGGTGTTCGGCAACTACCTCACCATCGAGTACGCCGAGGAGACGGTCGCCGCGGTCCAGGACGGCTGCTCGGTCAGGACCGAGAAGTGCGACCTGGCCTGGGGCGGGCCGACCCGGATCCGCGCCACGCCGGCGCTCGCCTTCCAGAGCGGGTGGCCGGACGAGGCCGCGGGGAAGGTCCTCCTGGGTCAGGTCGAGCTCGGCGCGGGCTGCGAGGTCACCCACATCCACAACGGCGTGCGCAAGTACGTCGACGCGGCCGACTCCGCGGTGCGCTCGTTCGCGCTCGAGGGGGAGAAGAACATCGACCTGTCGAACGGCAAGGTGCTGACCTTCCACGTCAGGGGCGGGCCGCCCTCGTCGGTGCTGCTCTACCTGCGCGGCGCGCGGCTGTCGACGCTGTTCTACACCGAGCTGCCCGAGCACGTGCACGCGGTGGACCTCACCACCGACGAGAAGGGAGACGCGGCCGACCACGCGCACGACGTCGAGCTCGGGAACCCGTCCACCGAGCTGGATGGAGCCCACGGGCACGACATCCATGCCAGGTACGAGAAGAACCAGGACGAGGACAAGTCCCTGCGCCTGTCGCCCGACTTCGACGGGGCCGAGCTCACCGCGTTCATGGGCGCGAACGCAAAGGCCGAGGGCAGCGAGCACGCTCACGCGCTGTTGCTCGGGACGATCCGCTCCTCGCCCGCCGGCGGCGCCGGCGGCCACTCGCACGCCATCACCGGGCAGACCACCGAGCCGGTCGGGGTCAGCGAGGCCGGCAGCGGGGGGCCGCGCACGGGCAGCGAGCTCACCTTCGTCGACGAGCTCAAGGTCTTCCTCGACGGCAACGAGATCACCGCCCAGGTCCTCGCCCAGCTGGGCGGCCCGGCGGCGGGCTGGGACACGCTCGGCGACGGCACCGGCGCGCACGCGCTCATCAAGAAGGGCACCGGCGCCATCGATCTCCTGCGGGTCGGCCAGGCCCTGGTCGAGGGCGAGCACACGCTCGAGCTCGAGGTCGACAACCAGTCGGGTGGCAACATCCGCTACAACCTGTACGTGGAGTAGGCGGTGACGCCGAAGCACGCCGTGCTCCGCGACGGTCCGCGCTGGGAGGGCGCGCGCACGGAGCGACTGGCGCCGGAGCCGGGCGGCGCGCTCGGCCTGGCCCGCATGCCCGGAGCGCCGGAAGGCGACGAGGTGGACCTGCCCGGGCCGTGGGCGGTCGCCCCGTCCGGGCTCGCGGTGGACGGGCGTGGCCGCACCTTCGCGGCCGACACCGACGGCGATCGCGTCCTCGTGCTCGATGGCGCGTGCGGCGCGCGCATCGCGCTGTCCGGGCTCGGCTTCGACCGGCCGCGCGGGCTCGTCATCTCGGGCGCGCGCCTGTTCGTGGCCGACAGCGGGAATGCCAGGATCCAGGTGTTCCGGCTGCCCTCGCTGCGGATCGACGACGTCTGGCAGGGCGGCCTCGCGGCTCCTGGCGATCTCGCGGCGGACGCCGAGGGGCGCATCTACGTGGCGGACGCGGGCCTGGGCCGGATCCTGCGCCTGTCGCCGCGCGGCGCGCCCGACCTGGTCTGGAACGCGGCCGCGGCCGGACACGCGCCGATCACCGCGCCGCGCTTCGTCGCGGTCGACGACGCCGGCCGGGTGTGGCTGTCCGACGAGGACGCGCGCGCCGTGGTCGGCCTCGATGCGCGCGGCGATCTGGTCGCGGTGCTCGACGGCCTCGCCGCGGCGCGCCCGGCGGCGCTGATCGCGCGCGGCGATCGGCTCGTGGTCGCCGACGCGGGCTCGGGCGAGCTGCGCGCGTGGGATCTCGGGTCGGGGCTGGACCTCGGCCCGGTGCCCGGCTTTCGCGGCCCGGTGACCGCGCTGGCCGCCGCGCCGGCCGCGCTGCTGGTGAAGACCGACGCGCGAGCCGGGGTGGCGTCGCTCTCGTGGGACGGCGGGTGCGCCCGGCGCGGTGTGCTGGTCGCCGGTCCGCTCGACGCCGGCGCGGCGCAGACCTGGGAGCGGGTCCACGTCAGCGGTCGCGACCCGACCGGCATCGAGCTGTCCGTCCACCTGCAGGCGGGTCCCGCGCCGGCGCCGGTCGCGGCCAGCTGGCAGACCGCGGCGTCGCTCGACACGCTGGTGCCGCTGCCGCCCGCCGACGGATCGGCCGAGGGTCCCTCTGCCCGCCACCTGTTCGTGCGGGTTGTCTTGACTAGCGCCGACGGCCGCCGCGGGCCGCTGCTCGAGCAGGTCGAGGCCAGCACCACCGCGACCAGCTACCTGGAGGATCTGCCCGCGGTCTACGCGCGGCGTGACGCGGCCGAAGGCGCGGGCTTCCTCCGCCGCTGGCTGGCCCTGTTCCGCGCCCAGCTCGGCGACGAGGAGCGGTTGCTCGACGAGATGGCGCGCCGCTTCGATTCGCGGATGGCGCCGGCGAGCTGGCTCGACTGGTTGTCGAGCTGGGTCGCGATGGTCCTGCCCGACCCCGCCGACGAGGAGGCCGATCGCGCCCTCATCGAGGCGGCGCACGAGATCCACACCCGGCGCGGCACCGCGGCGGGGTTGCGCGAGGCGGTCCGCCGCGAGACCGGCCTCGACGTGCAGATCCGCGAGGCGCACCGCGAGCGGCGGATCTGGCAGCTCGGCGTCACCTCCCGGCTCGGCGCCGACACCGCGCTCCCCGCGCTGTCCCCGACCGGCGTCGTCGTTCCGGACCCGGGGGAGGGCGTGGTGGTCGGCTCCTACGTGGTCGGCGAGGCCGGGCCGCTCGAGGCGAGCGACCGGGTGACGCCGCTCATCGACGAGACCGCGCACCTGTTCACCGTCGTCCTCGCGCCAGGAGTGTGCGTGGACGACCAGACCTGGGCGCGCCTGCGCGAGGTGCTCGACGCCGAGAAGCCGGCCCACACCGACTACCACCTGTGCCAGGTGGGGGTGCGGATGCGCGTCGGCTTCCAGGCTCGCATCGGGGTGGACAGCCTGGTGGCGGGCGCGCCGCCGCCGATGCGGCTGGAGGGCGTGCGCCTCGGGATCGACTCGGTGCTCGGCGACGCCGCCGAGGGCGACCCGGGCGGGCGCGTGGGAGCCAGCGCGAGGATCGGGCGCGACACGGTGCTGGCCTGACGCTCCGCGCGTGGGCCGGGATGGAAGAGAGACATGACCCAGATGAAGGACAGGACCCGCACGCTCCAGCCCGCGCTGACCGCGCCGCGCCGGAACAACTACTACTACGCCAAGATGATGGACGTGCTCCATTTCGAGATGGAGCAGCGCTACGGCCAGGAGATGCGGTGGCTCGGCAACCGCCTCACGGTCGGCTCGGGCGTCCTCTGCGGCCTCGACGTGGCGGTGAAGGACGGCGCGCTCTGGGTCGGCCCCGGCGCGGCGATCGATCCGCTCGGGCGAGAGATCCTGGTCCCGGTGGCGACCGCCATCGATCTGGCGGCGCTCGAGGATCCGTGCGGCGAGACGCCGGGCATCCCGGGCAGCGGTAGCGACGCAGGCGACGGCGGGCGGACGCTGACGCTCTCCGTCTGCTACCGCGAGTGCCTCACCGATCACGTTCCGGTCCTGGTCACCGACTGCCAGACCAGCGAGCCGTGCGCGGCCGGCACCGTGGTCGAGACGTTCCGCTTCGCGGTCGAGGAGGGGTTGCCGGAGCGGAGCGCGCCCGGCCTGTGCGCGAGGTGCGGCGCCAGGTTGTTCCCGAAGGGGCCGGTGGATGGACCGGGCTCCGTCACCGGCGTGGAGCTCGAGGTGGTCGGCACGATCCTCCTGGACGGCTCTCCCACCGCCGTTGCGGCCAGCCCCGACGGTCGGGTGGTGGTCGTCCTCAACGAGCGCGAGCAGCCGGCGATCCACGTGGTGAACGTGGAGACCCTGGCGTACGAGACTCTGTCGCCCCGCGACGTCGCCAGTACGGTCGGCGGGGTCAGCTTCGCGCCCGACGGAGGGCCAGCGCTGGTCACGAGCGCCACCGGCGTGGCGGTGGTGGACGTCTCCGGCGCCCGGCCGCAGCTGGTCGCCGCGCTCCTGCCCGACAAGCGGTACGGCCGGTGCGCGGCCGCGCGCGGCGGCGCGCTCCTGTTCGCGATCGATCTCCAGAGCGGCCAGGTGGACTGCATCGACGTCGCCGGGAAGAAGGTGGCGGGCACGCTCGACGCAAAGCGCGCCGCGCGCGACCTGGCGGTCTCCGGCGACGGGCGCTGGCTCCACGTCACCTGCGGCCAGCACGATCGGATCCTCCGCTTCCCGGTGGCCGACCTGGCCCGCTCGATCGACCTCGGCGGCTTCCAGGCGGTCGACCAGATGCCGGGCGCGCTCGCCCTGCGCCGGCAGGGGACCGGCTGGGAGCCGTTCGTCGCGCGCCGCGCCGAGCTGCGCATGGTCCAGGCCGCCGGCGCCCGCGAGCTCACCCTCGAGGCGGTCGATTCCCGGGCCATCGCCTTCACCAGCGACGGCGCGCTCCTCTACCTGGCCAGCGCGCGCAGCCTCATGGCCGAGCGCCGCGACGAGCTGGTGGTCTACGACGCCGCCGGGCTGGTGGAGCTGACCCGGCTGCCGACCGGCGTGGTCCCCTGGTCGGTGGCGATCGTCCCGGGTCGAGTCCGGGCGTTCGTGACCAACCTCGAGGGCCAGTCGGTCACCGTCGTGGACGGCCGGGTCATCCGCGACCAGCCCGGGCCGTTCGATCGCCGCCGCGCGCTGTGCGAGTGCACGTCGGGGCCGTGTCCGCCGCCGGTCGGATGCTGCGTGCCGCTGGCCGCGATCCGGGTCGACCAGGGCGGGCGGATCGTGCGGGTCGATCCGTGCGCGGTGCGACGACGCCTGTACAGCAACGAGGTCCTGCTCGACCTCATCCTGTGCCTGGCCGAGCACATGGACGAGTGCTGCGGGCGGCGCCCCGGCCCGGATCCCGATGAGCCGGATCCGCCCGATGATCCGGATCCGCCCGATGATCCGGATCCGCCCGACCCGCCCGATGACCCGGATCCGCCGGATCCACCCGATCCACCCGATGGACCCCTTCCCGGTCGGGACGGACCATCCGTTCCCGGGACCCGCCCCCGCCGAGGAGCGCGCCGATGACCACCACCACGTCGACCACCGGCGGCTGCACCAGCTGCGGCTGCACCGCGAGCACCCTCGAGCGAGTGCGCTACTACCCGCGCCAGCTCCTCACCGCCGACGACATGAGCGCCGAGCAGCAGTACGTCCTCCAGAAGGACCGCAACCACGTGCGCAACCTGCACGGCTGGGGCGTGGTCTGCGGCATGGAGGTCGTGGCCAGCGCGACCGAGAGCAGCCCGTGGCGGGTGCGCGTCTGTCCCGGCCACGTGGTGACGCCGCAGGGCTGCGAGATCCAGCTGGCCGAGCTGGCCACGCTCGACCTCGCCACCGGCGCGCAGACCGCTGTCGATCCATGCGCCGGCGCCTGGCCGTGTCCGCCGACCGGGGCCATGCCCGGCGGCAAGCCGGGCCAGGTCATCCAGGTCTACGTCGCGATCCGGTACGCGGAGTGCCCGTCGCGACCCGAGCGCGTGCTCCCGGCCGGCTGCGGCTGCGACGAGACCGCCTGCGAGCACTCTCGGATCCGGGACGCCTTCGAGCTGGGCATGCTGTGGGAGCTGCCGGCGTCGCATGCGGCCGCCGTCCGCGCCGACAAGGTCTGGGTCAAGGCGTTCCGCCAGTGGCAGAACCAGTCGGCCGAGGATCCCGCGACGCCGGCTCCGGCCCCGGCCTGCCCGGTATGCCCCGACGATCCGTGGGTGGTCCTGGCGCGGGTCGCGCTGCCCGCGAAGGGCGCTCCGCTCGCCGACGGCGCGATCACGTATCACGGCCGGCGCGTCCTCTACAGCGTCTCGGCGATCCAGGCGCTCCTCACCGTCCCGTGAGGCGCGGCCCGCGCTGAGTCATGGCCGGCAAGGGACAGAGCCGCTCGTCCGGGTCGAGGACGCCCGCGTCGAGGGCGCCGGCATCGAGGACGCCCGGGTCGAGGACCGCCGAGACCTCGGGCGGCCCCGGCGCGCGGTCGGCGGATCGCGCGGGCCGCGCCGCCGAGATGGAGGCGCTGCAGCGCGCCGTCGGCAACCGGGCGATGGAGCAGCTGGTCGGGGCGGCCCGCGGGATCTGCGACCCCGACCGCGCGCGAGCGCTGCGCACCGCGGCGCTCCTGCGGCCGCTCGCCGAGGACCTGGGCCTCCGCGCCGGCGAGGTCGAGGTGCGAGTCGACGACGAGGCGGCCGCGCGCACCCGGTCGCACGGCGCGCCGGGCCTGGCCGAGGGGCGCGTGGTCCACCTCGACCCGGCGGTGTACGACGCGCGCTCGCCGCGCAGCCTCGAGCTCCTCGCCCACGAGCTGGTCCACGTGGCGCAGGCCAGAAATCCGGCCCCGATGGCGCGGCCCACCGACGGGACGATCGACGCCGCCGAGGTCGAGGCGGCTGCCCTGGCCCACCACTTCGCCGGCGGGGGGCGGCTCGAGCGCCCGGTCCTCGGCCTGGCCGCCGGGCAGGCGGCCGCCTTCTCGCTGGCGGACCTGTCCGCGATGGAGACGCTCGAGGCGATCAAGCGCCAGGTCGCCGACGGCGTCAGCGACGCGGTCGCCGATCGCGGGCCGAGCAAGTGGGTGGTGGACGCGATGCTGCGCTGGGCGATCGGGGGCGAGCCGGACATCGACGGCGAGGAGGAGGCGGAGGCGGCGCGGACGGCCGCCCGGACCGGCCGCGAGGAGCGGCGCGCGGACCGCCGCGCCGGTCGCGAGGAGCGCCGCGGCGAGCGCGACCAGCGGCGCGCCGTGCGGCAGGAGCGCCGCGCCCGCCGCGCCGCGGATCCGGACGCCTTCCGGGCGATGCGTCGGCTCGAGCGAGCCGAGCTGCGCCGCCTGCGCGGGACCGAGCGCGATATCCGGCACGAGATGGCGGCCGATCGGACCCGGCGCCGCGAGGAGCGGGGCGCCGCCGCGGTCAACGCCGGCGACGTGGTCGTGCGCCTGGTGCGCGCGCTGCTCGGCGTGGGCGGCGAGCTCCTGCGCGCGACGCCGATCTTCCCGCTCGACGTGCCGGTCGACCTCGACGGCCTCGACCTCGAGCTCGTGGCCGAGGTCGGCATGCGTGGGATCGCGCTGTCCGGCTCGCTGGAGACCCGCCTCCTGGGCGTGCCGATCCGGATCGGCGACCCGCTGTCGCGCGCCGAGGGAGAGCGCCCGGCCGCCGCCGCCGAGCCGAAGCCGGCCAGCGCCACGATCGTGCTCGGCGGGGTGAACTCGCCCGAGGCGGCCCATCGCCTCGCCGACCGGCTCCTTCGCGGCGCGCGCATCGCCGCCGGCGTGGTCGTCCGCAACGCCAGCCCGGACCAGGCCGCCGACCTCGCGATCACCGTCGCCGAGGCCGACCTGGACGACGCCCGCGACCTCCTGGCCGGCGAGGGGAACCTCGGCGCGGTGAACGTGAAGGAGGAGCGCGGCCCCGAGCGCATGCCGGTTCTGCGCGAGCGGCCGGTCCAGCGCCGCGCCCGCCAGGTGAGCTTCCACTTCCCGTGGCTGTCGACCGACGTCTACGCGACCTTGCCCGAGACCCGGGCCGGGCTCCTGGCCACCGGACCCGGCTACCTCACGCCGTCGCACCTGTCGCTCGAGTGGCTCGAGCTGGAGGTGCCCGACCTCGGCCTGTCGCCGCTCGTCGACTGGGGCGAGAACGGGCCGCCCTGCCTGCGGATCGACCAGGTCGACCTCGGCCCCGGCCACGGCGATCTGTTCGACCAGCTCCGCTTCGCCGGCGGTCCGGTCTCGGTGACGCTGCTCGGCGGGCTGGTGACGATCGACGGGCTCGACCTGGCCGGCGGCAGCGTGGCGGCGGAGGGCGGCGAGCCGGGCGGGCCGGTCCAGCACTCGCTCCGCTTCACCGCGCGCGCGGCGGCGCTCCACCACCTCGGCCTCGAAGGCGAGCTCGCCGACCTCGTGCTCGCCTACGACCCGGCCGAGGGCCTGGTCGGCCGCGCCGGTCCGACCCGGCTCGGCGCGCCGGGCGGCGCGTTCGAGATCTCGGTAGGCTCGGTCCAGGTCGGTCCAGAGCTGGCGGTCGTGCTGCGCGGCGGCGCGGTCGCGCTCGGCCCGCTGGCGGTCGGCTTCGAGCAGGCCTCGCTCGGCCAGGGCGGCGTGGTGATCGACGGGGTCACGCCCCCGCTGGCGGAGGCCGCCGTCCGCGCGCTCCTCGCCGGGGCCGACCCGATGTCGCTCCTCCCCGGCGCCGGGCTGGTGGAGGAGGCCGCGCGAGCGGGGAGGGGGCTGGTCGGCGCCCTCTCCGGGTTTCTCTTCGGCGATCGCTCCGAGGCGGAGCCGGCCGCGGCGGAGCCATCCGCGGCGGAGCCATCCGGGAAGGACGGGCGTCCGGAGGTCACCGACGGAGCCACGGCCGCCGAGCCGCTCGACGCGAAAGCGTTCCAGCGCTTCAATCAATACAACTGGTACGACGGCTCGGGGAAGCTCCTGTGCAGCTACAAGGATCCGACCGCACACTGGGTGGCGGCCAGCTGGGTCGACGCGCTCGAGGATGTTTACGAGGACGCCACGGCCGAGGCCCATCGCGTCCGCCATGAGGCGGGCCTGCCCGCCGCGGGAGATCCGGTGTATGGATTTCGGAGCGGGGCCGACTACGACTACAGCACGTGGTGGAACCTCCTCAACGACGCGGCCCGCCTGCCCGCCGGCGGTCGCCACGAGACCCTCGAGGCCTGGATCAAGGATGGCAAGGGCAAGCACACGCTGAAGGTGACGGTCGCGCTCCCTGCCGCAGCGAAGGATCTCCCGCCGGTCATGTTCCTCCCCGCGAAGTTCGCCTGCTTCGAGGCGGTCAAGGGGATGATGGGCACCGTCGGGGCGACCCCGCTCAAGGAGACCCAGGCGAACCTCTTCCACCAGAGGGACGCGGCCCAAGGCCACGTCGACCGAACCGACAAGGCGCTGGTGGAGAAGATCGCCGCGGCGACCACCGCCGCGATCGCCTATCTCGACGCCACCCTGCCGACGCCGGTGATGGTGGGCGTCTCCTACAACGCGAAATCCATCAACGAGGGCTACGCAGACCACTGGGTGGTGGCCCACGCGCGCGGCGAGGACGCCGAGGGCGTCTTCTACTCCTTCGCCGATCCGGCCGACGGCAACGAGTACCAGTTCCGCAAGGACGCCGACGGCATCCTGGTCGGGACGGTCAGCGCGAAGAAGTTCTACGAGGTCCAGTCGTTCCGGAAGACCGAGTCCAGCCGGCCCGTTCGCGGGGAAGCCGCGGGGAAGGAGCCCGAGGCCGCCGCGCCCGAGGCCGCCGCGGCGAAGCCACCCGAGGCCGCCGTCCCCGATGCGCGCGACCTCGCGATGTCGGCGCTGCTCGACGGGCCCGAGGCCGGGCCGCGCTTCCACGCCGCCGTGGTCGATCTCGACCAGGTTCTCCAGTGGTGGGACCGCGACGAGCGCGCCGCGTTCGACCAGGGACAAGCGCTCCTGGGCGGCGGGGTCGACTACCGGGCGGTGGCGCGCTTCCGCGAGGCCGCCCAGCTGGAGGGCCATCCGACCGAGCTCGTCTTCCAGGAGCTCCTCGACCAGGTCCCTGCCGCGGCGGCGATCCCTGACGCGCCGGCGCCGACCGAGGCGCTCGAGGTGATCGACGAGAACGCGCTCCTGCGCGATTCGCACTTCCAGCGGACCGGCGGCGCCATCCCGCGCGGCACCCACGTCTGGACGCTCCGCTCCGGGGGCGCGTACGTCCAGGTCATGACGCCGCCGTCGGAGCCGTTTCACATCGGCGAGGACGAGGGCGTGTGGACCGCGGCCTCGAACCTGGGCCGCGCCGCGCCGGAGCCGAGCGCGCCGACCGCCAGGACTCCAGCGCCGACCGCCACGACCCCGGCGCCGACCGGCGGGTCCACGGCGCCGGCGTTCGATCTCGCCGGCCGCGACCAGCGCTTCCAGGACGCGGTCCCCCGGCTGCGGGCCGGTCCGGTCCCCGACTCGAAGACGCCGGCCGACTGGATCACCGACGAGCTCCTCTACGACGACCACCCGGCGCTGCTCGGCGCGGGCGGCATCGCCGGGGTGAAGGACGCCGCCGAGCGCACCCGCCTGTCGGTGGAATGGACCGATCTCCAGATCCGGTACGGGATCCCGGTCGCTCGCTACGTGGCGTACACCCGGTCGACCGTGCCGTCGGGCGACCTGGTCGACGTCGCCAGCACGGCCTACCGGGACTCGATCACCTCGACCGAGTCCGGCTCGTACGACGCGGTGAACCGGCGTGGGCGCGCGACGCCCGATGTCCCCCTCCCCGCCCGCCGGAAGGGCGACTACGAGTGGGCCCTGGGCAGGTATCAGTTCATGGAGGCGACACTCTTCGGCCTGAAGGACGACATCGCCCGGATCCGCCCCGGGTACGACCTCGTCGCCGATCAGAAGGACGACTGGAAGACATTTCTCGCCGACACCGAGCTCCAGGATGAGCTCTTCACCCCGTACAACAACAAGCAGGCCGGAGAGCTGTTCGCTTTCCTCAAGGTGGCGTCCTGGGCCGAGCTCCTCGCGGCCTACCCCGAGGCCACGGTCGCGCGCGCCGGAGCAGGCTCGCCGAGTCGCAACCTGTTCATGGACACGCCGTGGTTCGCCAGGGGCCAGGAGGCGCACCGGACCTGGGAGAATGTCGCCGTGGTCCATCCGTGGGTCACCGTCACCCGCAAGGAGATCCGGGTCCAGACCACCGTCTCGGGTGCCCTCGGCGCGATGCACCTGGGCGGCGCGAAGCGGGTCCGGAACCTCCTCACCAAGGGCATCACGTCGAGCGACAACCTCGGCACCTCGAC
>DATHKR010000073.1:0-7139 GCA_035489015.1 Kofleriaceae bacterium
CCGGACGAGCTGCGCTACCTGACCGAGCTGGACCACGTGAGCCACCTCGCCATCGGCGCGTCGTGCGAGCGCGATGGCCGGACCGTGGCGCTCGGGGTGGCCCGGTTCATCCGGCTGGTCGACCGACCCGAGGTGGCCGACGCGGCGATCACGGTGGTCGACGACGCCCAGCGACTCGGGCTGGGGCGCCTGCTCCTCCAGCGCCTGATCGCGGCGGCGGCCGAGCGCGGCATCGAGCGCTTCACCTGCGACGTGCTGGCCACCAACGACGCGATGCGCGGGCTCCTCCACAGCATCGCGCCCGACGCGATCGAGCGCCCCGACGGCACCACGATCACGATCGAGATGCCGCTCGCCGGCGCGGTGATCGAGCCGGACCTCGTCGACCGCAAGAGCCCGGTCTACCGCCTGCTGGCGCTCATCGGCCGCGGTCTGAACGCTGCTCGCACCACCTTCCTCGATCCGCCGTCGGACCGCCCGCACGGCGGCCGCTGACGCGTCCCTGGCCGCGATCGCGGCGGCGGCCGCGTGGCGTTTTCCTGCGGTACTTGCAGGTCGTCTGCGAAACCTGCATGAACACGGGGTGCAATCCGCGAGAATCCTGAAGCCGCGTGTGGCGTGCGGCTTGCTGCTCTCGATCGAGATGCGCCGCGCTCGCCACGGTGCCCGGTCGCAGGTCGAGGGGGCCTGAGATTCGCCGTGGGCACCTCCATCACCTTCGCGCGCGTCTCGCCGTGGGCGCTCATCGCCGCCGCGCTGCTGATGGGCGCCGCGCTCCTCGCGACGGTGTGGACCACGCACCGCGGCGTGCTCGACGCATCGGAGACGCTCGAGCGGGGTCAGGCCGGCGTCCTGACCGAGGGGATCCGCGCTCGCCTGACCGGGCTCGGCGCGCCGCCCGGGCCGGACGACCTCGCGGAGATCCTCGACGACCTCGAGCCCGAGGGCCTGACCTTCGTCGCGCTGTTCGACCGCCAGGGCGCGATCCAGGCCTCGGCCGGCCAGTCGGTCGGCGACCCGGCGGCGCTGAAGGCGCTCCTGGCCGACCGCCGCACCGGCGGGCCGACCGCGATCGGTGACCGCCGGCGGGTCGTCCTGCGCGGCCCGTTTCGCCGCCGAGGCTGGCGCCGCGCGGCCGCGGCGGGGCTGGCCGGCTCTCACCGGCCGGGCCCGATGATCATGGAGTTCGAGCCGCGCATCGCGGCCGACCTGCGCAACGCGGCCAGCCAGACCCTGGCGGTCGGCGCGCTCGCCGCCGGCGGGCTGCTCCTGGTCGCGATGGTCCTGTTCCGCTGGATCCTCCACCGCGAGGCGCTCGAGCGCCGCCTCGAGCACGAGCGCCGCCTGGCCAGCCTGGGCCAGATGTCGGCGGTGCTGGCCCACGAGATCCGCAACCCGCTCGCCTCGCTGAAGGGCAACGCCCAGCTGCTCGCCCGCGCCCTGCCCGAGGGGGAGAAGTCGCGCAGCAAGGCCGACCGGGTGGTGGGCGAGGCGATCCGCCTCGAGACCCTGACCAACGACCTCCTCGAGTTCGCCCGCACCGGCGCGATCCAGCGCGAGGCGATCGACCCGGCCGCGCTGCTGCGCGAGGCGGTGGCCGCGGTCGGCGAGCACCAGGTCGCCATCGACGCCTCCGGCGCGCCGGAGGCGTGGCTGCTCGATCGCCCGCGCATGCGCCAGGTGCTGACCAACCTCATCGACAACGCGGTGCAGTCCGGCTCGCCGGTCGACGTGCGCGTGGCGCGCGACGGCAGCCAGCTGCTCTACGTGGTCCGCGATCGCGGGCCCGGCATCTCCGACGAGGATCTGCCGCGCCTGTTCGAGCCGTTCTTCAGCCGCCGGGCCCAGGGCACTGGCCTGGGCCTCGCGGTTTCCAAGCGACTGGTCGAGCTGCACGGCGGCACGATCCAGGCGCGCAACCTGCCGGGCGGCGGGGCCGAGTTCTCGGTCGCGCTGCCGAGGGGCTGAGACGACGTGGCCCGCATCCTGGTAGCAGACGACGAGGCCGGCATCCGCGAGTTCATCTCGGACGCGCTGGCCCTGGACGGACACGAGGTGGCGGTCGCGCCCGACGGCGACGCGGCCGCGCGCGCGCTCGACGAGCGCAGCTTCGACCTCCTGTTCACCGACCTGCGCATGCCCGGCCTGGACGGCATGTCCCTGGTCCGCAAGGTGCGCGCCGAGCAGCCGGAGGTGCAGGTGGTGGTGCTGACCGCGCACGGCACCGTCGGCAGCGCGGTCGAGGCGATGCGGCTGGGCGCGTTCGACTACCTCCAGAAGCCCATCGGCGGGCCGGACGAGCTGTCGCTGGTCGCCAGCCGCGCGCTCGAGCGCCGCCGCCTGCTCGACGTCGAGGCCCGGGTCGCGCGGACCGACAGCGGCCAGCCGCGGCTCAGCTACGGCGACCCGGCCATGCTGCCGGTGGTCGCGTCGATCGAGAAGGTGGCCCGCACCGCCGCGACCGTGCTGCTGCTGGGCGAGAGCGGGACGGGCAAGGAGGTCGCCGCCCGCGCGATCCACGACATGAGCGACCGGCGCGCGCGCCCGTTCATGGCGGTCAACTGCGCCGCGCTGGCCGAGACCCTGCTGGAGAGCGAGCTGTTCGGCCACGAGAAGGGCGCCTTCACCGGCGCGACCGAGCGCCGGCGCGGACGCATCGAGCTGGCCCACGGCGGCACCTTCTTCCTCGACGAGGTGGCCGAGCTTCGCCCCGAGATGCAGGCCAAGCTGCTCCGCGTCCTGCAGGAGCGCCGCTTCGAGCGAGTCGGCGGGGTCCGCACCATCGAGGTCGACGTGCGCTGGATCGCGGCGACCAACCGCGATCTTCCCACCATGATGGGCGACGGCAGCTTCCGCGAGGACCTCTACCACCGCCTGGCGGTGTTCCCGATCCACATGCCGGCCCTGCGCGAGCGGCCCGACGACATCATCCCGATCGCGCGCGTGGTGCTGGGCCGGGTCGCTTCCGATCTGAAACGCCGCCGCCTGCGCCTGTCCGACGCGGCCGAGCGCAAGCTGGCCGCCTGGCGCTGGCCGGGCAACGTCCGCGAGCTGGCCAACGCGCTCGAGCGCGCCGCCATCATGGCCGACGGCGAGTCGATCAGCGCCGACGACCTGCGCCTGGAGGCCGCGCCGACCGCGCCGTCGGTGAACGAGCTCCGCCCGCTGGTCGACCTCGAGCGCGAGGCGATCGAGCGCTCGCTGCGCTCGGTCGGCGGCAACCGCCGCCGCGCCGCCGAGATCCTCGGCATCGGTGAGCGCACGCTCTACGACAAGCTCAAGCGCTACGGGATCGACTGACGGCCAGCCGCCAGATCCGCAGGGCGGCTCTGCGGAGGCCGCAGAGGCCGGCTCCGCCGCCGCCACGAGATCGGCGCCTTGCGGCGGCACGCCGGTTGCTCTTCCCCTCGCTCACGCAATCGAGGAGGAGTTTCATGAATCGAGTCTATCGAGTCGCTCTCATCGCCACCGCGCTGGGCACCCTGTCGGGTGTGGCCGTGGCCGGTGGTGACATGCACGGGCAGCGGGCCGAGTGCCGCGCCGCACGCGAGGCGAAGTTCCTGCCCACCTACGACGTCAACCGCGACGGCCAGCTCGACCGCGCCGAGCGGCAGAAGCTGCACCAGGCCCGGCGCCAGCAGATGATGGCGCGCTTCGACGCCGACCGCGATGGTCAGCTGTCGGAGGTCGAGTGGGTCAAGGCGCGCCGCGAGCGAGTCGCGGAGAGGTTCGGGCGCCTCGACGTGAACCGCGACGGCAGCATCTCGCGGCAGGAGGCGGCGGTGCCGTGCTCGCGCCTGGCCCGCCACTTCGACGCGGTCGATCAGGACCGCGACGGCCGCGTCACCGCCCAGGAGCTGGGCGCCGCGCGGATGTTCGGCAAGCACGGCAAGCACGGGCGCGGCGGCTTCCGGCCCGGCCCCGACCAGGCCCCGGGCGCCGGCGACCAGGGCCCCGAATTCGAGGAGTAGAGCGCTCGGCCCGGCCGCTCACTGCTCGTTGCTGGCCAGAATTCCGGCCCAGGTGAGCGCGCCGCCGAGCAGGCCGGTGTCCTTCAGCACGCCGGCCATCGCCATCTGGCGCATGGCCGGGTTGCCCAGCGCGGGCAAGTGGACGGTCAGGATGAAGAGGATGAGGAGCAGCGCGAGGCCGAGCGCGCCCCACATGCCCAGCCACCGGAACAGGACGCCGAGCCCGCCGGCCAGGAGCCCGGCCCCGGTCACGTAGACCCAGACCACGCCGCCCGGGATGGGCACCGCCGGCGCCATCTCGCTGGCCTTGATGAAGTGGAAGAGGCCGGACGCGATGAACGGCAGCGCGAAGAGGACCCGGGCGACGGTCCGGGTCAGGAACAGGAACGCGGGGGGCGGGCTCGCGGTCGTCATGGACGGTCTCCTTGCTGGCGACAGGCCAGGCCAGGCCGATTGTGCCCCGGTTCCGCCACCTCGGCGGGCTACTTGGGCCGCGGGTTTCGAAGCTGCGCGGCCGCGCCGGCGTCGAGGGTCTCGCCGCGGCGGAGCGCCTCGACCGCGGCCACCAGCGCGCGGGCCGCGTTGCGCACCTCTTCCTGGACCGCCTCGTCGCGATCGAGCGCGTCGTGGCTGGTCGCGTACGGCTCGTAGTAGCCGATGTAGCGCCCCATGGCCGCGGCCGCGCCGGCAGGGACCAGCTCCATGTCGCGCAGCCAGTCGGCGAGCGAGCGGCGCAGCGTCTCCACCCCGTCGGCGTCGCCGTGCACCACCACGCCGAACGCGCGCCCGGCCAGGTGGCGCGGGTACGACCAGCCGGCCAGCTCGACCGCCTTGGCCCGCGCGGCGTCCTTGCCGCCGGTGGTGGTCGGATCCGGGTTGCCGCCGAGCCCGTGGTTGGGGTAACAGGAGCACGGCCAGTGGCAGAGCGGCATCGCGGTCGACACGCACCCCTTGCACGGGTAGATGACTCGACCGTACTCGGAGGTGAGCTGGCTGAGATCGAGCAGGTCGACCTCGAAGCCGTGCCTGGCCGCCACGATCTCGCGGGCCAGCTCGACCAGGCGAGAGGTCTTGGACATCTCGCCCGGGCAGGTGTGCTCGCTGCGCGCGCCCCCGGCGACGACCAGTACGCGCGATGGCGAACCGGGGTCGGCGTGAGCGCGGGCAGCGTCGCGAATGGCGTCGCGGGCCTCGATCCAGTCGACCGAGAGCTCCCTGGTCGGGTCGGCGAACCCGGCCCCCGCCGGCCGCGTGTGCGGGGCCTTGCGGTGCTGGTGGTACGCGTCCCAGGCCAGGTCGGCCAGGTGATCGACCTCGCCGCGCGCCTGGTCGAAGACCGGGTCGACGAAGCGGGCCAGGAAGCGGCGGCGGAAGGTCTCCTGGTCGAGCGCGACGCTCTCCTGTCCCCTGCGGATCGCGGTCATGGTCCCTCGACCATGACCGGGGGGCCGGCGCGCCGCCGCACCGGCCGCCCCTCATGGCTGCGCCGGGACTAGTGCAGCTTGTACTCGTCGACCAGGAGCGCGCCGTTGGCAAAGGTACCGCAGGTCGGCAGGCTCTTCTTGGTCGCCTCGCAGGTCGGCTTTCCGACCTGGAAGTCGCGCAGCTTGTCGATGCAGCGCGCGCCGGTGGGCAGCCACTCGGCGTCGACCTTGTAGGCCGCCGCGTCCAGCTGGATGCCGAGCGCGTCGTAGAGGTTGATGAGCGTCCCGTCGACCGTCCACGACTTGCCATCGCCGCAGTAGTCGGCGCGGATCATGCGAGTGCAGGCGACGTGATGGTTGCGCAGCAGAACCCCGGCGACCGTCTTCCAGGGCTTGTAGCCGAACTCGACGCACTTGGCGATCGCCGTGCCGCGGCAGCCGAAGGTGAACGCGGTCGCGCTGGCGGTCCACGAGCCGCCGCCGACCACGCCCGAGCCGTAGTTGAAGGTGCCGCTGACCGGCACCGCGAGCACGCTGCTGCTACCGCACAGAGGAGCCCAGGCCCCACCGGACAGGGCGTAGCTCACGCCGTAGGCCCACACGTCGGTGTTGGGCGCCGCGAGCGTCGTGGCCGAGTCGATGCGGAGGACGAGGGTCCCGCCGCTCGACAGGGTGCCGTTCATCTTCGTGCCGACCAGGCCTGCGCCGGAGATCGTTCCCCCCGTGGACTTCGTCCCGCCCAGCAGGGTCCCGTTGAGCGACATGCCGTTGAGGCTCATGCCGTTGAGCGACATGCCGTTGAGGCTCATGCCGTTGAGCGACATGCCGTTGAGCGACATGCCGTTGAGCGACATGCCGTTGAGCGACATGCCGTTCAGCGACATGCCGTTCGGGGAGATCACCGCCAGCGATGCATCTCCCACCTCCTCACCAAGATCGCCGTCGCTGTCGCCATCGATGACATCCATGTCGTCGATGAGACAGCCCGGCAGCACCAGGCACGAGAGGAGAGCTACTTCGACTGAACCGAGACGCATTGTCGTTGACCTCACTTGTTACTTGTACTCGTCGATGATGAGAGTTCCGCCGGCGAACAGACCGCACACGGGCAGCAGCTTCGAGGCCCAGCAGGTGGGCACTCCCTGACCCGCTTTCCACGCGCGGGTGGCGTGGATGCAGCGCGAGCCAGTGGTCAGCCACTCGGCGTCGACCGGCCACGGCGCCGCGTCCGCCTGGACGCCCTTGTTGTCGTAGATGTTGATGAGCGTGCCGTCGGCCGTGTACGACTTGCCGTTGCCGCAGTAGTCGGCCCGGATGGCGCGCGTGCACGCCTGGTGGTGGTCGCGCAGGAGCACACCGCCGACCGTCTTCCACGGCTTGTAGCCGAGCTCGACGCACTTCGCGAGCGCGGCGCCGCGGCAGCCGAGGGTGAAGGCGGTGGCGCTGGTGGTCCACGCGCCGCCACCGGTCACGCCGCTGCCGTAGTTCCAGGTCCCCTGCAGCGGGACGGCCAGGATCGGCTTGCCGCCGCTGGACCCGCACAGCGGGAGCCAGCTCGCGCCGGACTGGTAGCTGACCCCGTACGCCCACACGTCGTTGTTCGGAGCGGGAAGCAGGGTGGCCAGGTCGATGCGCATCGGAAGCGTCGCGCCGGTCGAGAGGAGGCCGTTCATGGTCACGCCGACCACGGCGGCGCCGCTCACCGGCTGGCCGTTGCGGGTGCCGGTCAGCTGGCTGCCATTGA
>DATHKR010000074.1:0-116942 GCA_035489015.1 Kofleriaceae bacterium
TGCCGTGTCCCTGGAGACGGCTAGGATGACGCCAATGCTCCGCGCCGCGTCCGTCGCCGCCCTCCTGCTCGCCTGCGGTGGCCGCCAGGTCGAGACGACCACCGAAACGGTCGACTTCTACGGGGTCGTGGTCGACGTGCCGAAGGGCACCAGCTCGGCCAGCACCGCCACCAGCTCGCCCCTCAACATCCCCGGCGCGCAGGGCGTCACCCCCGGCATCGTCCTCATCCACCCGGGGACGGGCGACTTCCACGTCGAGGTGCAGAAGCTGCCGTCCGCGCTGTCGGTCGACGACATGAAGGCGACGCTGGCCGCCCTCCCTGCAGCCAGCCGGATCGAGGGCCGCGTCACCGACGGGGGCTGGGCGGTCGAGTACGGCTGGAAGAACGAGGGCGCGCCGCCCGCGCGGGTGTACCTGCGCTACCGCCACATCGGCGCCGAGCACTACCAGTGCCAGTACGACGACGGCGGGACCGAGAAGCTCGACGTCGCGGAGGCGATCTGCCACTCGCTGCGCCCGAGGCCGGGCGCGAAGTAGTCGGCCGACGGCATCTCAGTCGATCTCCTCGGCGGTGATGACGTGGAAGGCGGTGCCGATCTCGCCGGAGTTGCCTTTGGTCTGGACGGCGAGGCCGCCCGGGCTCTGCTCGAAGGTGCCGAGAACGTCGAAGACCTGGCCGAGGAGGTCGACCCGCTCGACCAGTCCGCTGGTGTGGGTGATGCGGAAGTAGGGATCCATGGCGAACAGACCGGACTCCGGGATGACGTCGTAGTGGTCATCGCCGACCGTGTCCCAGTCCCAGACCTGCGCCGTCGCGGTGATCTGGCCGGATACCAGGTCGCGCGACGCCTTCCAGCCCGGCGCGACGTTGGTGCCGTCCGGGGTCTGGTCGTCGCTGAACGCCACCAGCGGCCCGCCCAGGAAGCCGATGCCGTTGGTGAACCAGTCGGCGCAGCAGCCGCCCGAGGCGTGGTCGATGAGCTGGGTCACCCGGTAGGTCACCGCGTGCTCCTTCTTCGGGTTCCAGTGGCCGGGCTGATCGGTGCGGACCAGCTCGAGGTCGGCGCTCACGATCGGGCCGTTCCCGATCTCGGCGCCGCCGGAGCCGAGCGGGACCTCGGTGCTGACCGCCGGCTCCTGGGCGATCCCGTACACCGGCCAGGGATCGGCCGGCGGCACGACGAGCATGCGCAGATCGGCCAGGATCGGATGCGCCGGCGAGGCGATCGAGCCCAGGTCGTGCAGGTCGCTCAGCCAGCCGTTGGCCTGCTCGAACGGGGTCAGCTGGTCCAGGCCGAGCGCCGCGAACAGATCTCGGTCCTCGTTGCACATCGCCATCACGAAGGCGGGGCGGTCGGTGGCTCGCGTGCTGTCGATGAAGCTCTCCGAGCCGACCAGCTCGGCCGGTGTCTGCACGTGGCCGCAGTAGACATCCACGAACTCGCCGGCCCTGTAGGCGCTCCGCTCGTCGCCGGGCACCGACGGCGCGGTCAGCACCCGGGCCCACGTCATGTAGGGCCAGGCGTCGTCGTCGTACAGCACGTCGGTGGCGATGACCGGGCGGCTCGACAGGATCATCTCCAGGCTCTGGTTGGAGGGATCGGTGCCAAAGGCGACCGGCACCATCGGGTCGAGGCCGCGGTCGGCGCGGATCGCGTTCACCTCCTCGATGATCTCGACATGCAGCGGGCTGTACTCGGAGAGCTTGGTGAGGCAGACGATCTCTCGGTCCCAGACCTGCTCGGCCACGGCTTCCGCGTCGGCCATGCTGACCCGGAAGTCCCAGACCGCCATCGAGAGCGGGACGCCGACCGGCCGGGTGAAGTCGAGGGTCTCCCAGCTGCACGGCAGGGCGGGGCCGGGCTCGTGGCCGGCCGCGCCGGGCAGGTGCTCGAGGCTGTCGGCGGCGGTGTGGATGAGGGCGAGCCCGAGGCTGCCGTCGGCGAGGACGTCGCTCGAGCTCGCGCCCGCGGGCCGGAGCCGCACGGCGATCTCGGCGTGCACCATGCCGGGGTCGTCGGCCGGCGCCGACACCGACACCGTGGCCTGCCACAGCTTGAGCCAGGGGTTGGGCGGGCCGGGCACCTGCCAGCCGGAGAGGCCGCCGACCTTCTGGGCGAGGGACCAGCTGTCGGCGTCCAGGTCGTAGCTGACCAGGAGGAGCCGGTCCTCCTCGCCGAGCGGCTCGGGGATCGGCGCGCACGAGGTATCGGGTCGGTCGGCGTCGAGGTAGATCTGGAGGTCGCCGCGCCGGCCGCGGCCCGAGCCCGGCGCGGGCAGGCGGAGGCCGATGTAGAGGCGGTCGTCCTCGAGGTAGAGGCGGGCGGAGCCGTTGGGGCCGCCGGCGTCGAAGTTGGACAGCGGGTAGCCGACCCCGTCGGCGTACTCGGCGTCGCTGACCACCCCGTCCACCACCGGGTTGGTGCAGGCGCCCTGACAGGGAGGCAGGTGGGTGGCGGCGCCGGCGCTGGCGGCGTGGAGGCCGACCACGAGCCCGGCGATCGCGGGCATGACCGCGCGCATCAGTCGATCTCCTCGGCGGTGATGAAGTGGGTGGCGGTGGCGACCTCGCCGTTCGTGCCCACCGTGGACACGCCCATCCCGCCCGGGTGCTGCTCGAAGGTGCCGAGCACATCCCTGACGGCGCCGAAGAAGTCGAGCCGCTCGACCAGGCCCGAGGCGTGGGTGATCCGGAAGATCGGGTCGAAGTCGATGCCGCCCTCGGGCACCACGTCGTAGTGATCGTCGCCGGTCGTGTCGTACTCCTGGACCATGGCGGTGGCGGTGACCGAGCCGGCCGCGAGGATCATCGACACGTTCCAGCCCGGGGCGACGACGTCACCGTCGGGGGTGTGATCGTCGTCGTAGCTCTCGTCCACGTGCCCCGGAAATCCAATGTAGTCGGTGAACCAGTCGGCGCAGCAGCCGCCGGCGGCGTGGTCGTGGAGCTTGGTGATCGCGTAGGTGATCCGGTGCTCCTTCATCGGGTTCCAGTGGCCGGGCTGGTCGGTCCGGACCAGCTTGATCGTCGTCGACACCTCGGGGTTGGTGGAGAAGTCGTCGCCGTCGGGCGTGTACTCGTGGAGCGTGGTGGTCGCCACCGGCTCCTGCTCGATGCCGAAGGTGGGCCACTCGACCAGGGCGGGGAGCAGGTACGCGGTGATGTCGTCCAGACCCGGGTGGGTAGGATCGGCGATGTCGGCGACGTCGTGGACGTCGCTCAGCCAGCCATTGGCCTCGTCGAACGCCTCGCCGGAGTCGAGGTCATAGTAGTAGTCGTCGTCGTCGCGAGGACCGAGCACGATGGCCGGTCGATCGGGGGCGCGGGTGGTGTCGATGAGCTCCCTCGAATCCCAGCTCACGATCTCAGCCATGCAGTACACGTCGATGAACTCGCCCGCGCCGTAGGGGCCGCGATCCAGGGGCGGGATCCCCGCGTCGGTGACCAGGCGCGCCCACGATCCGGTGTAGGTGATGTATGGATTCGCATCGGAAAAGGCGATCCGGCTGTCGACGACCGGGCGGCTGGTCAGCAGCCAGGTGTCCTCGGCCCCGATCGCCTGGATGGTGGACATCAGATTGAGGCCGCGGCGCTCGTTGATGATCTTCACCAGGCCCCAGAGATCGACCGGCGCGTCGAGCAGGCAGAGAACGTCCCTGTCCCAGATCATGTCGGCCAGGTCCTCGATCTCCTGCTCGTCCTCCGAGAAACCGAGCTCCCACACCGAGAAGGCCAGCGGGACCCCGTTCGGCCGGGTGAAGGCGAGCGTCTCCCACGAGCAGGGGGTGAGGGCGCCGGGCGGGTTGCTCACGCCGCCGGGGACGTGCTCGTCGCTGCCCGCCACATCGTGCCGCATGGCGAAGCCGACCTTCTCGTCCTCGAGCACGTCGCTGGTCGACGCGCCGGCCGGGCGGAGCGTGATGGCCACCTCGGCGACCAGCATCCCGCCCGCCTCGGTGAGCTCCATGCTGGTGGGCCAGAGCTTGAGCCACCAGTTCGGCCCGCTCGCCGCCTGCCAGGTGGTGCCGTTGCCGACCTGCTGGCTCAGGCTCGCGGTGCCGGCCGCGAGGTCGTAGGTGAGGCTCAGCCGGCGGTCCTCGGGGCCCGGCTTCTCCGCGGTCGGCGAGCAGGAGGTGCCCGGCCGGTCGGCGTCGAGGTAGAGCGTCACCTCGCCGCGGTGGACGTCGGTCGGCGGCGGCAACCGCATCCCGACGTAGAGCTTCTCGCCCTGCAGGTGGAGGCGGAGGGCTCCGTTGGGGCCGCCGGCGTCGAAGTTGGACAGCGGGAAGCCGACCCCGTTGGCGTACTCGAGGTCACCGACCTCGGCGTCGACCTCCGGGGCGGTGCAGCCGTTGTGCTCGCAGGGAGGGACGAAGGTGCTGGCGCTCGCGTCGGCCGCGAGCCCGAGGGCGGCGGCGGCCAGGGCGACGGCCCGGGATGCTGGGTGTCTCATCACCCTGGAGACGCCGCTGCGGCCCGATCTTCCCGCCCCTCACGCGGTCGGTCGATTTCGGCGGGCTACGCGGTCGCGCCCCGGTAGTGGTCGACCATCCGGTAGCGGCGGGCGTAGAAGCCGAACCCGATCGCGGCCAGGAACGCGAACCCGGCGAAGAAGAACATGAGGAAGCCGGTCACGGTGATGCCGGTGTCCTGGATGCGGGCGATGACGGCGTCGTTGCGCACCGTGGCGTTGGCCAGGAGGACCCACAGGTTCCCGACCGTGTTCGCCAGGTACCAGAAGCTCATGATGACGCCCTTCATCGAGGGCGGCGCCTGGCTGTACGCGAACTCGAGGCCGGTCGCCGAGACCAGCACCTCGCCGAGGGTGAGGAGCGCGTAGGGGAGGATCTGCCACCCGATGTGGACCGGGTTGCCGCCGTCCATGACCAGCTGGAGGGCGCCCGCCGCGATCCAGGCCAGCCCGGCCAGCGCCATCCCGGTGGTCATGCGGCGGAGGGCGGTCGGCTCGTAGCCGCGGCGGCGCAGCCATGGGAAAAAGACGAAGTTGTTGAGCGGGATGAGCAGCATGACCAGGGCCGGGTTCAGCGCCTGCATCTGCGACGACTGGAACCAGCTCGGCTTCACCATGTCGTCGGCCTGGAGCACCCAGGTGGACGCCTTCTGATCGAACAGCGACCAGAACGGGGTGACCAGCGCGAACACGATGAGCACGCGCAGCACCGCCCGCACCCCCTCGATCGCCTCGGGCGGGTGGACGCCGCGGGCGCGCTCGAGCTGGATCGACGCGCCGACGCCGACGAACCCGAGGAGGAAGGTCAGGCCGAGGCAGAAGGCCGCGATGAAGCCGACCGACGGCAGGAGCAGGAACGAGGCGCCGGCCAGGACCACGCCGAGCCAGGCCAGGACCAGGCCGGGGCGGCCGCGGCCCGGCTCGCGGGCCAGGAGCGCGGTCCGCACCACGCGCAGGAACGAGTCCGGATCGGGAGGCGCCGGCGGCACCATCACGTAGCGCCCGCGGCCGGCCCAGAAGACGATCGTCGCCGCCAGCATCAGCGCGCCCGGGATGCCGAACGCGATGCTCGGGCCGAGGTCGCGCAGGAAGATCGGCATGAGCAGCGACGCGAACAGCGAGCCGAAGTTGATGATCCAGTAGAAGGCGTCGAACGCGCCCTTGGCGAGGTGCTTGTTGGTCTGGTCGAACTGGTCGCCCATGAACGAGGCGACCAGCGGCTTGATGCCGCCCGACCCGAACGCGATGAGGAACAGCCCGGTGTAGAAGCCGGTGCGGTCGTCGTCGAACAGGGCCAGGCAACCGTGGCCGGCGCAGTAGACCAGGCTGAACCAGAGGACCGTCCGGTACTTGCCGAGGAAGCGATCGGCCACCCAGCCGCCGAGGAGCGGGAACAGGTAGACGCCGATGACGAAGGAGTGAAAGACCTCCTTGGCCGACTCCTTGGCCTCCGCCTCCGGCAGGAAGGCCGCCAGCAGCATCGTGGAGAGGAACGTCGTGAGGATGTTCCTCATCCCGTAGAAGCTGAAGCGCTCGCAGCCCTCGTTCGCGATGATGAAGGGGATCTGCGGGGGCCGGCGCGCGGCGATCGTGCTGGTCACCGCGCCACGATACACAACCGCGGTTGCGGGTCGGTCTGCGCGGGGTGCACCCGGGGGCTGTCAGCGCACGCGGGGGAGCGGGATCGAGGGCGGTCTTGAAGGAGCGGACCCCTGGTCGACGTAGGGATATGTATGTCGGGGCGTACTTGAACGTGAATTGACGGATTCCGCGCACCGGTGCTAGCGTTCGCCTCGGCCGGTTTTTTCGGTAGGGGGTGCAACAATGGGGGACCCGTCCGCGCCCGTGAAGGGTGAAGCGCGCGAAGCGCCGGATCTGATGATCGGGAGGATCATCGACGGGCGGTACCGCATTGACTCGCTGGTGGCGATCGGCGGGATGGGTCGGGTCTACAAGGCGGAGCAGACCGGGCTCGGTCGAGCCGTGGCGATCAAGGTGCTCGCGGTCAACCCGGCTCGCGAGATTCACGATCCGCTCTTCCGCGAGCGCTTCGCGCTCGAGGCGGCCATGGCCAGCCGTCTCACCAGCCCGAACACGATCACGATCTTCGAGTACGGGCAGACCGACGACGACATCTATTACATCGTCATGGAGTACGTCGAGGGGATCACCCTCGGCCGGCTGATCAAGCGCGGTGGACGGATGCCGATCGGCCGCGTGGTCAGCATCGCGTCGCAGGTGTGCCTGTCTCTGCGGGAGGCGCACGCTCGCGGCATCGTTCACCGCGACATCAAGCCGAGCAACATCATGCTGCTCAACGGCGACCACGATCAGGTCAAGGTGCTGGACTTCGGAATCGCGCGGCAGATCATCCGCGAGCCGGAGGAGTCGGACCTCGAGCTCACCTCCAGCCGCAGCTACATCGGCACGCCCGAGTACATGGCGCCGGAGTACTTCGACGGCAAGATCGATGGCCGCTCGGACATCTACTCGGTCGGCGTGATGCTCTACGTGGCCGTGTCCGGGCGGCTCCCCTTCAAGGGCAAGACGGCCACCCAGACCATCCTCATGGCGCTCCACGATCCGGCGCCGGCGATCGATCCGGGGCTGGGAGTGCCCCGCGCGCTCGAGGATCTGATCCTCGCCTGTCTGGAGAAGGATCCCGACCACCGCCCCTCCTCGATCGACGACGTCCTGCACGCGCTGCAGCTCTGCCTGTCCGACCCGGACGCCGGATACGAGGTGCAGGTATCGATGGAGGACCCGGCCGACGAGCCTCCGCTGGAGGATCCGTTCACCGGACCCAGCTCCGCCGCCATCGCGGCAGCTGCGATCGCGCCGGCGGCGGCGCCGCGCCGGTCGACCGCGTCCCGGGTGCTGAGGTCTCTCGTCGCCGGGGTCGCGCTGCTCTCGATCGGGTTCGCCGCTGCCACGGTGGTTCGCATGACCCAGCGCCGTGGCACCGTCGAGCCGGCGATCGCACCGGTCGAGCGCGCGCCCGCGCCGATCGCGGCGGCGCCGGCGCCGACCGTCGCACCGCTGGTGATCCCGGCGCCCGCGGCGCCTCCGGCGCCCGTGGTCGTGGCCCCGGGCGCCAGCGAGCCTCCGGGCGTCGGCGCGGCCGAGACCGCCGACACCGGCCGTCGGGTCACGCGGCGATCGGAGAGGGCGCGGTCGGGCAAGGCGGCGAGAGCCGGCGCGAGGGCAGCCGCGCGCGCGAAGGGCGCGCGTGACGACGCGGCGCCCAGGAAGCCGAAGTCACGGGATCCGATCCCGGAGGGGTACAAGGACTCTCCGTACTGATCCCTGGACCCGGTACATCGACTTCGAGGGAGGGGTGTCCATGATCGAACGCCACGGCGCGCGCCGGTGCGCGCTTCTGCTGGTGGCTGTCCTGCTGTTGCCGGCCGCGCCGGCGCTCGGGGACGCTCGCGCCGAGGCGCGGCGTCACTTCCAGGACGGGATGAGCCTCATCCGGGAGGGCAAGTACGAGGAGGGCACCAGCGAGCTGTTCGAGGCGTATCGCATCCTTCCTCACCCGACCGTGCTCTTCAACATCGGCCGCGCGTTCTTCGACGCGGGGGACAACGAGCGCGCGATCGCGCAGCTCGAGCGATACGTGGCCACCGATCCGCCCGACAAGGCGGAGGCCGCGCGACTGATCGAGATCGCCCGCGAGCGACTCCGCGCCCGCGACCGAGGTCACGATCAGCCGATCGCGCCGCCTCGATCTCCCGGGACGTCCGGGCCGGTCGAGCCGGTCGAGCCCCGCGCTCCCGCTCGCGCCGGTGACGTGGACCAGGACCAGGAGCTGACCCTCCTGCGTCAGGACCTCGAGAAGATGCTGCAGCGGGTCGACGCCTTGCAGGGGGCGGGCGGTGGCGCGGCGACGTCCGGCCGCACGGTTCGCGATCGGACCTACCCGATCGTGCCTGGACCGTCCGGACCGCCCGTCGCCGAGATCACCGCAGCCGACGCGCCGGGCGCGGACACCGCCTCGCGCGACGATCCCTACGCGCCGATCGTCGTCACCTCGGCGCGCTACGGACAGAGCCCGCTCGACGCGCCCAACGCGGTCACCATCCTCACCGGCGACGAGCTGCGCGCCTCGGGCGCCGCGTCGATCCCGGACTTCCTGCGGCGGGTCCCCGGCGTCGACGTGATGTCGAACAGCCCGGGCGACTACAACGTCGGCATCCGCGGCTTCAACGACCGCCTGGCAAACAAGGTCCTCGTGCTCATCGACGGCCGCTCGATCTACCTCGACAGCGTCGGCGCGACCATCTGGCCGCTGGCCTCGATCTCCCCGGCCGACGTCGAGCGCATCGAGATCGTCCGCGGCCCCGGCGCCGCGCTCTACGGCGCCAGCGCCTTCTCCGGTGTCATCAACATCATCACGCGCAGCCCCGGGCAGGCCAGCGACGAGCCGGTGGCCGAGGTGTGGGCCGGGTTCCCCGATCAGGGCGGCGCGTCGCTCCGCTTCTCCGACCGCCTGGGGCCGACCGCCTACCGGGCCTCGTTCTCGGTCGAGCAGAAGCGCCGCTGGTACCGCGAGGTGGATCCCGCGCGCCTCGACTACGAGCTGGTCGCCCCGCACCCCGACGACGCGGTCCGGGTCGGCCGTGTCGACCTCCGGATCGATCACCGGCTCGGCCGCCACACCTCGGTGTCGGCCTCGGGCGGCCTCGCCGCCGGCCAGAACGAGTTCGTCGCGATCGGCGCGCTGCGCGACTTCTACCTCGACGGCTACCAGAGCTACCTGCGCGGCGACCTCCTCCTGCCGGCCGGCTTCTCGGTGCGGACGTTCTGGAACCACTCCAGCCTCGACGTCGATCAATGGGCCCGTCCGCTCGGCGGGATCAGCCTCGCGAACCACCCGACCACCGACGTGATCGACACCGAGGTCAGCTCCTTCCGCGAGGTCGATCTCGGCGTCACGCAGCGGTTCAACATCGGCGCCGGCTACCGGTTCAAGGCCGCCCGCTGGAACTGGCTGGGCAGCGAGCCCGAGGAGCACCACGCGTCGATCTTCTTCCAGGACGAGGCGCTCCTGACCGACGACCTCCACGCCATCGCCTCGCTCCGCCTCGACCGTCACCCGCTCCTGGTCGACATCGGCGACGCCGCGTTCACCGACCGCTACGGCTTCTCGCCGCGCGGCGCGCTGGTCTGGCGGTTCGCGCCCGGCCAATCCGTGCACGCCACGGTCGGCACCGCGTTCCGGACGCCGACCTTCCTGGAGAGCTACATCTCGACCCCGGTCCCGACCACGACCGACGCGGTGGTGGTGCGGAACGTGGGGAACCTGGATCTCCTGCCCGAGCGCATCCTCGGCGCCGAGCTGGGCTGGCGGAGCGAGCCGGCCTCCAGCCGCTACCAGCTCGAGGGGACCACCTACTTCAACCGGGTCTCGTCGCTGATCGAGCTCTCCGATCTGCGCCCGTGGCCGGATGGCCAGTCGACCTACGATCCGGCGGCCGGCATCTGGTATGCCGGGGACACCACCTACGTCAACGTCGACCAAGACTACGACGCGATCGGGGTGGAGCTGGGCGGCAAGGTGTTCCCCAGCGACGGCCTCGACCTCTACGCGAGCGGCTCCTACGAGACCATCGACCGGGGCGGCAAGAGCATCGAGAGCACCTCGCCGCTGAAGCTGTCGGCCGGGGCGCAGCTCCGCAGCGGCGGCCTCAGCCTGTCGGGCGATGCTCACTTCGTGTCGGCCCAGACCTGGGCGCTGCGCAGCTTCGATGAGGCCGGCCAGACCATGGACACCGACGTGGATCTCCCCGCCTATGTCTGGGCCGGCGCGCGCCTCTCGTACCTCATCCCCGACAGCCGGCTGGAGCTCGCGGTCGCCGGACAGAATCTCCTCGCCCCGATGCAGGAGGCGGTCAAGGCCGACCCCGGCGACACCAGCGAGGTCACGACCCCCAGAGGAGCGCATCGCGAGCATCCGCTCGGCCAGCCCATCCCGCTCAGCGTGTACGCGACGCTGACCTACAAGATCTGGTGATCGCCGTGAAGAAGCAGCCCTTGGCCCTCGCCGTCGCTCCGGCTCTCGCGCTCGGCCTGGCTCTGGCCGCCGGGTGCGACGACGACACCGACATCGATCGCGGGCTGGCGCCGGGCGAGACCAGCGTGGTCGCCGGCGACGCCGTCATCGTCATCCCGCTGGCCGAGCCACACCCGGTGGTGCTCTTCCTCGCCATGGTCGTGGACGCCGGCGGTACCCCGCTGGCCGAGCCGACCACCGTCGACGTCACGGTGGTGCCGGAGTCCGATCTCGCCGAGGGCGGCAACGGAGTCCGGACCGGGCCGTTCGCGTTCGGCCTGGTCTCCCCGGCCACCTACGTCGTCCGCGGGATCGTGGATGTCGACGAGAACTTCGACCTCCTGGTCCCCACGCTCGCGGCGCCCAGCCCGGGCGACCTCCTCGGCGGTTACGCCGACGTCACCACCGGTCAGCTCATCCCGATCCCGGTCGAGCCGGGCGAGGTGCTGGGCGAGGTGACCGTCCTGTTCGCCATTCCACCGGCGGGCTGATCGTCGCGCCGAGGTCGGCGCGGCCTACCCGGCGGAGGTGGGCTTGTAGATGACCCCCTCGCTCAGCCGGCCGTTCATCTTCACCACCAGCGGCTGCTCGAACCGGAGGTGGCGCACGCACGAGGTCTCGCGCACGGCGGGCTGGCCGGCGAGCCAGGCCCAGTCGAGGAAGCCCTCGCCGGCGTCGGGGTTGACCGTGAAGTAGCCGACGTTGAAGGAGGTCAGGTTCTGGAAGAAGTGGGTGCCCTGGGAGGGGGTGACCTTGAAGTCCTCGAAGCCGGCCTCGACGATCACGCGCGCGCCGGAGATCTGCTCCCAGGTCACCGGGATGCCCAGCCAGGGGTCGGCCGACCCCCAGCGCCCGACGCCGACGAGCAGGTACGGGCGGCCGGCGAGCTCGGCGTTGAACTGGGCGATCTCGTTGGCGGTGCGCTGGCTGGCGCCGCGCTCGAAGCGGGCGCGGTCGATGATGATCGCGTCGCGGACGTCGTCGATCCGGCCGTTGCCGAGGATGCTGGTGGTGCGGCAGACCAGGGTGGCCGGGTCGACGTCGCCGATGACGAGGTCCTCGGACTCGGCGGCGAGGGCGAGCGGGCGGAGCTGGAGAAAGGCGAGCTCGCGGCGAGCGAGATCGACGGCGAACTCGATCTCGACGGGGGAGCCGATGCCCCAGCGGCCGATCGCGAGCAGGCGGTCCAGCACCCTGGCCAGCGGGAAGTCCTCGTGCTTCAGGATCGACGCGAAGCTGACCACGCGGACGCCCGGGCGCGAGATGCCCTCGTGGATGGCGTCGTTCTCGGGCGAGTAGGTCGAGGCCAGCGCGCCGAGGGTGCCGTCGGCCTCGGCGACGTCGAGGCCGTAGCGGGACTCACGCATGTCGTTGTCGCGCGCGAGGTCGAGGGCCCAGAACTGGCGCTGGGAGTTCGCCAGCACGTCCTGCACCGACGAGAACTGCACCAGGTGCTGCGGCCAGCGCGGACTGAACCGCAGGCAGTTGCCCTCGTTGACCACGCTGCGGCCCAGCCCGAGGGCCACGGCCGCGATGCCGTCGTCGGCGGTCAGGGGAGCCGCCGGATAGAAGTTGTGGGACCGCGCGACGCCCGAGAAGTCGGGATAGAAGCGGTCGCCGTGCGCGGCGCCGACGACGCGCTGCACCAGGACCGCCATCTTCTCCTCCTCGAGCCGGTACGGCGTCGCGCGCAGGTAGTTCTTGGCCTGGCGCGAGAACGTCGACGCGTAGACGCGCACGATCGCCTGGATCAGCTCCTGCAGCCGGCGCTCCGGCGCGGGGTGGCGGTTGGCGATCATGAAGGTCTCGTAGATGCCGGCGAACGACTGGTACTGGGAGTCCTCGAGCAGGCTCGACGAGCGGACCGCCAGCGGATAGTCCATCCGTGGCAGCAGCGCGGCGAGGTCGGCCGCCGCTTCCTGCGGGAAGCGCGCGGCCAGGAACCGGCGCTCGATCGCCGCGGGGTCGTCGGTGCTGAGGGCGAAGCCGCGGAGGTCGTTCTCCTCGAGGAAGCGGTCGAACACGCCCGTCCCGAGCACGACCGCGGACGGGACGGCGATGACGAGGCCCGAGAACTCGTCGGTGATGGGCTGACGGCCGAGCAGGAGGCGCATGAAGGCCAGGCCGCGCGCCTTGCCGCCGATCGAGCCGCCGCCGATGCGGTGAAACCCGTGGTGGGGGTCGAACGTGTTGCGATCGAAGTCCGCGACCGCGACCAGGCTGCGATCGCGGCGGTACTTCGCGATCGTCTCGATGAGCCAGGTCCTCATCAGCTCGGCGTCCGCGAAGTCCGAGAGGCGGCGCGGTCGAATCTCGTCCGCGAGCGCGAACTCGGTGCGCGCCTTGAGCCAGCTCGAGAAGTGGTTGCGCTCGGCGTGGTAGGCGACGCTGGTGGCCGGCACGGTGGCGAGCTTGTCCTCGAGCGACTTCAGGTCGTGCGCGCGCTCGATCGTCTCGCCCTTGTCGTCGCGGAACACAAAGGCGCCGAACCCGAGGTACTCGATCATGAAGCGGCGCAGATCGGCGAGCAGCGTCGGTGAGCCCTTGAGCAGGAACGTGGCCCCGACGTCGGACGCCTCGGCCGCGTGCTGCGGGTTCGACGACTGGAGGAGCACCGGCACGTCCGACCAGTGAGTCCGGACCCTGCGCGCGAACTCGAGCCCGGCCTCGGGAGACAGCTCCCCGTCGACGGGGAACTCGATGTCCGAGATGACGCCCAGGATGTCCTCCTGGAACGTGGTGAAGTCCTTCCACGCCTCCTCGTAGGTGCTGCACAGGAGGATCTTCGGCCTGGCCCGCATCCGCATGATCTTGTCCGACACGTTCACGCCCTCGGAGACCAGCCGGCGCGAGTGGTGCAGGAGCTCCTCGTAGATCGCCGGCAGGAACGACGAGTAGGAGCGGATGTTGTCCTCGATGAGGATGATCACCTGCACGCCCATCGTCTGGGTGTCGTGGACGACGTTCTGCCGGTCCTCGACGTACTTCACGATGGCGAGCAGGATGCGCGCGTCGCCCTGCCACAGGAAGGTGCGCTCCACCGCAGAGAGATCGTGATGGAGCGCGAAGTTCTTCACCTGCCGCGCGTCGAAGGCGAGCAGCACGACCGGGATCGCGAGCCCGCGCTCCCTGACCCGGCGGGCGAGCTCGGCGCCGTTCATGTCGCCGAGCTGGAGGCCGGTGATGATCAGGTTGAACCGGGTCGAGCGCGCGATCACCTCGAGCGCCTCGGCGCCGGTCGACACGGTCGTGAGCCCCGGTCCGTAGTGGAGGTCGAGGTTCCGGAACTCGCCGACGACGCGCTCGCCGATCTGTCCGGCCTCCTCGAGCACGAACGAGTCGTACGGGCTCGCGACCAGGAGGATGTCCATGATGCGGTACCGCATCAGCTGGTGGAAATCCTGCAGGCCGCTGCGCACCGTCGACATGCGCCCAGCCTACCAGGCGAGGAAGGGCCGACGGCCCGCCCGAGGCTGCTGGCCGGCGACGTGCTCGCCGAGATGGTATGGGATCGGGCGACTTCCGCCTGGCGCGCCGCTCAGACGATGCCCTGGTCGATCATCGAGTCGGCGACCTTCAGGAACCCGGCGATGTTCGCGCCGACGACGTAGTTGCCGGGCGAGCCGAACCGCGCCGACGTATCGACGCAGGCGCGGTGGATGCCTTTCATGATCACGCGCAGCCGCTCGTCGACCTCTTCGCGCGTCCAGTTGAAGCGCATGCTGTTCTGCGCCATCTCGAGGCCCGACACCGCGACGCCGCCCGCGTTGGCCGCCTTGCCCGGTCCGTAGAGGATCCCGGCGTCGACGAACTGCAGAACGCCGTCGAGGTTCGTCGGCATGTTCGCGCCCTCGGCCACGACGTAGGCGCCGTTGCGCAGGAGGTTGCCGGCGTCGCGGGCGCCGATCTCGTTCTGGGTGGCCGACGGGAACGCGCAGTGCGCCTTGTGGTTCCAGAGCGGGTTGTGGTCGAGCTTGGGGTCGACGGGCACGTACGTGGCGGAGGAGTGCGCCGCCGCGTACTCCTCGATCCGGCCGCGCCGCACGTTCTTGAGCTCGATGACGAACCGGAGCTTGTCGCGATCGATCCCGGCCTCGTCGTAGATGTACCCGGTCGAGTCCGACAGCGTCATCGGTCGGGCGCCGAGGTCGAGCAGCTTCTCGATGGTGTACTGCGCGACGTTGCCGCTCCCGGACACCAGACAGGTCTTGCCCTCGAGCGTCTGGCCGCGGCTGGCGAGCATCTCGGCGGCGAAGTAGACGCAGCCGTAACCGGTGGCCTCGGGGCGGATGAGCGAGCCGCCCCAGCCGAGGCCCTTGCCGGTCAGGACGCCGGTGAACTCGTTCTTCAGCCGCTTGTACTGCCCGAACAGGAAGCCGATCTCGCGCCCGCCGACGCCGATGTCGCCTGCCGGCACGTCGGTGTTGGGTCCGATGTGGCGATAGAGCTCCGACATGAAGCTCTGGCAGAACCGCATCACCTCGTTGTCGCTCTTGCCCTTGGGGTCGAAGTCGGAGCCGCCCTTGCCGCCGCCCATGGGCAGGGTGGTGAGCGAGTTCTTGAACACCTGCTCGAAGGCGAGGAACTTCAAGATCCCCAGGTTGACCGACGGGTGGAAGCGCAGGCCGCCCTTGTAGGGGCCGATCGCGCTGTTCATCTCGACGCGGAAGCCGCGGTTGATCTGGACCTGGCCGCGGTCGTCGACCCACGGCACCCGGAACATGATCACGCGCTCCGGCTCGACGAGCCGCTCGAGGATCCGGACGTGGCGGTACTCGGGATGGCGCGCCAGGACGATGGCGAGCGACTCCACCACCTCCTGGACCGCCTGGTGGAACTCGGGCTCGGCCGGGTTCTTCGCCCGCAGCTCCGACATCAGACTCGAGACGTGGTCGTTCATGCGAAGGCCATCATCACGAGCCCTCGGGGCGGTCGCAACTCGCGGTGGCCAAATGTGTTTGTGGCGCATCGCGTCGAGGCCGCGAAGAGGCTGTTTCGCACCGCGGCGAGGTGAGCCCTGGGCGCCCGTCCCGGGGTGTCCCCGGGAATGACTCTTGCTCGGCGGGCCTGTGCCCCGAAGAGTGACGTGGCTCGCGAGGTGCGCGACGAGCGGACACCCGCGCGACATCCGGGTCGCGGCGCGGGCTCGTCGATGTGCGCCGGCCCGCGTGCATGGGCGTGGCACGGGCCCTGCGTCCGGGGCCGGCATGATCACGGCCAGGATCGCCTTTGCGTTCGTACTGCTGTCGTGTGCGTGTGGATCGGACGACGACGACCTCGAGGACGATGCGGTCGATGCGGGCCGTGCCGACGCGGGCGGCGTGGGCGACGCCGGGGCGCCATCCGCCTGCGGGGAGCTGCCCGGGTCCTGCGCCCTGGATTGCGACGCCGAGCCCGGCGCCGCCTACTGCGCGCAGCAGCCGTACCCGCAGCCGGCGGAGTGCTACGAGTTCTGCTACGAGGGCCGCTGCTGCGCGTGCGAGGACCCGGACGGCTCCGGTCCAGCGTGGTCCGAGCAAATCATTGACTGCGCGTGACCACCGGCGGGCTAGTCGGGGGCCATCGCGTCATCACCAGATCCGCGCGCGCACCGCCGCGGGGCGGACCATCGGATCGCCGGGCCGGCAGCCGAACGCGCGCGCGAACTCGGGCATGTTGGCGAGCGGACCGTTCACGCGCCACGGAAAGGGGGAGTGAGTGTTGGTCCGCACAAAGGCGCGGAGGGCCTCGGGGCGGAACAGACCGGCCCACGATCGCGCGTAGGCCAGGAAGAAGCGCCGCGCCGGGCTCGGCCCGCCGGTGCGCGGCTCGTCGCGGAGCGCCCGCTCCATCGCCGCGTAGGCCAGCCTGACCCCGCCGAGGTCGGCGATGTTCTCGCTCAGGGTCTGCCGGCCGTCGATGTGGAGACCACCGCCGACGCTGTAGGCCTGGTACTGGTCCACCAGCCGCGCCGCGCGTGCGGCGTACGCCGCCGCGTCGGCCGGCGTCCACCAGTCGCGCAGGTTGCCCGCGGCGTCGAACCGCCGCCCGGTGTCGTCGAAGCCGTGGGTCAGCTCGTGCCCGATGACCGTCGCGATCGCGCCGTAGTTGGCGGCCGGATCGCCGTCGGGATCGAAGTAGGGCGGCTGGAGCAGGCCAGCCGGGAACGACGCCTTGTTCAGCCGGTAGTCGAAGTAGGCGTCGACGGTCGGCGGGGTCTGCAGCCACTCGTCGCGGTCGACTGGCCGGCCGATCTTGGCGAGCTGGCGGATCGTCTCGTGCTCGCGGGCCCGGATCAGGTTGGCGGCGAACGGGCCGTCGCTCACCGCGAGCGCGCTGTCGTCGCGCCACACCTCGGGGTGGCCGATCTTGATGGCAAAGGCGTCGAGCTTGGCGCGGGCCTGCCGGCGCGTCTCCGCGCCCATCCAGGGCAGGGTGGCGAGATCGTCGCGGAAGGCGGCCACCACGTTTCGCACCAGCGCGAGCATGTCGGCCCGGGCGCGCGGAGGGAACTCTCGCTCGACGTAGAGGCGCCCGAGCGCCTCGCCGAGGGTCTCGTCGGTGACGCCCACGCACACCTTCCAGCGGGCGGGCGGCGACGGCGCCCCGCCCAGCAGCGCCGCGAACCGGAAGTCCTCGGCGGCAAAGGCGGGGCCGAGGTGGGCCGCGAGCGCCGCGGCGAGGCGCCAGCGGAGGTAGATCTTCCAGTCGTCGAGCGGGACGGAGTCCATCAGGTCGTCGACGGCGGCGAGGTAGCGCGGCTCCTGGATGTTCACCACGGTCAGGTCGGGCTGGCCCATGGCGCGGAGGTACGCGGGCCAGGGCCATCGCGGGGTGAGCGCGGCCAGCCGCGCGAGGTCCATCGGGTGATCGAGCGCGGCGGGATCCTGCCTCTCCGCGATCGTCAGCGACGCGCGCGCGAGCGAGGTCTCGAGCGCGAGGACGCGACCGGCCCCGCTCCGGGCCGCGCCGGCCGGGAGACCGCTCAGCTCGAGCATCCGCGCGACGAGGTCCCGGTACGCCGTCCGCGTGGTGGCGTCGTTGCCGAGGTAGTCATCGCGGTCGGGGAGGCCGAGCGCCCCGACCGGCGTGACGTCGGCGATCACCCGGGTTGCCTGGGTCGCGTCCTGGGCGGCCGCCAGGGAGAAGAGGACCGGGACCCCCTGGCGGTGGAGCCGCGCGACCGCGCGCGTGAGCGCGGCGCGAGAGCCGACCGCGTCGATGCGGGCGAGCTCGCCGCGGAGGACCGCCACTCCTCCATCGTCGCGCTCGGCCGCCAGGCAGGTCCGGTAGAAGGTCGCGACCACCGCCTCGGTCGTGCCCCGGGCCGTGGTCGTGCGGATCGACTCCAGGATCTGGTGGAGGACGGAGCGAGTCTGATCGCGCATCGCGTCGCGGACTCCCCAGCGCGCGGCGTCGGCCGGGATCACCGCCCGCGCGAGCCAGTCCCGGTTCACATGGCGGAAGAAGTCCTGGCATGCCGGCCGGCCCTCGCCAGGCGCCGCGGCGGTCGTCGACGTCGCGGGCGCGGCCCCGGCGCCCGCGCTGCACGCCGCGACCGAGCCAAGCAGCGCGACAGCGAGCGCGCGGAGCCCGGCGCCGGATCGAGTCGCTTCGGATCTCATCGACCTCATCGACCTCATCGACTACCATGGTAGTCGATTTCGCGCGCATCGCTACCCGGACCTGACCCGCGCCATCACCTGCCGCACACGGGACTCGACGTCGCCGTGGACCCGCAGCACCTCGCTGTCGAACCCGAAGGGATCGTCGGCGAGGAGCTCCTCGATCTCGAGATGTACCGCGAGCCGCCACGCGCGATCCTCGTGCGCGGGCAGCGCGATGCGATCGCGTGTCTCGACCGGCACCAGCACCACCAGATCGAGCGTCTGCATCGCGTCGCGCGCGGCATCGAGCCAGCCCTCCGGGTCGAATCCACCGGCGTCGTGGGTGAGCAGGTACGCCAGGAGGTCCACCGGGCACCGATCGAAGAGCAGATCCGGCGAGCGGTCGCCGTCGAGCGATGCGATCGCTCGCTCGAGCTGCGCCTCGAAGTCCTCGATGGACGGATGCTCCGCCACCTCGTACCCGTCCTCCGCGAGGAGGTGATAGGGCTCGTCGACCGTCGCGTATCCGGGCAGGCGCTCCGCGACGCGCTCGACGAGCGTCGACTTGCCGGCTCGATGGGTACCGGAGAAGGCGATGCGCATGGTGCTGGTCCGGTGGACACGTCGTGATAGCACGCGCCCGCGGAGCCGAGGCCGTGGCATGTTCTCTTACGTGGTCACGACCGGACCGCTCCCTGACATGTCGTCTTCGAGCCAGACCATCGCGGTTGTCGGCCCCGGCGCCATCGGGTGCGTGGTCGGCGCGCGCCTGGCAGCGAGCACGGCGCACGACGTCACGCTGTGCGGGCGGCGCGTGTTCGACTCGGTCGAGGTCGACGCGCCGGATGGCCGCGTGTCGGCCGCGCTGCGCCCGTTGCTCGATCCTCGCCAGGCGTCGCCGGTCGACTGGGTGCTCTTCGCGGTCAAGTCGCACCAGACGGTCGGCGCGGCGCCCTGGCTGGCGGGGCTGGTCCGTGCGGGGACGACGGTCGCGATCCTGCAGAACGGCGTCGAGCACGCCGACCGCCTGGCGCCCTTCGTCGATCGGTCGCAGCTCTTGCCGGTCATCGTGAAGTGCCCGGCGGTCGCCGTCGCCCCCGGTCGGGTGGTCCAGCGCGGACCCGCCGAGCTGGTCGTCCCGCCCTCGTCCGCCGGCGGAGCGTTCCGGGCGCTGCTCGCCGGCACCGCGATCACGGTGACGGTCGCCGGGGACTTCGTCAGCGCCGCGTGGCGCAAGCTCTGCTCGAACGCGGCAGCCGGCGCCATCACGGCCCTGACCGGCAAGCCGGTCAACGTCACCCAGCGGCCCGACGTCGCGCAGCTCGCGCGCGCTCTCGTCGAGGAGTGCATGGCGGTGGGTCGGGCCGAGGGAGCGCGATTTCCCCCGGACTTCGTCGACACCTTGCTGGACGCCTGGCGATCGGCAGGGCCCGATGCCACCACATCCATGCTCCAGGACAGGAGGGCGGGCCGCCCGCTCGAGTACGACGCGCGGAACGCCGTCGTGGTCCGCACCGGCGAGCGCCACGGCATCGCAACGCCGCTGAGCCGCGCGGTGGTCGCCCTGCTGGCCGCCCTGGACTGATCGCAACCGGACGCGCCGGCCACGGCTGACGGCCGGCCTCGAGACGGGTGGCGCGAGACGCGCGTTCGAACTGGTCGCGCAATCTGCTCTTCACGGATCACCGGCGTGTTGTTCCGGAAGGTTGGGCTGGGCCTCGAAGCTGCAAAGTGAGGTCGCGGTGCCGGATGGACCGGGCCCCATCGCATCGCCGAGGAGCGAGGCGGTGGCTCGACCGAAAAAGGAGACCCTTCGATGCTCCACCTTCGCCAGTTCATGATCACGATGATGTTCCTCTGGGTCGCGATGAGCGGCTGCGCTCTCGACCAGGAGGTCGCCCAGGAGGAGGGCGACCTCGCCGCGACGATCCAGTCGACCGAGGATCTCGACGTCCTCGACACCAGCGCGCAGGAGCTGGCCGCTCCTGGCGGCAGCGCTGACTCACCCGAGGAGCTGGAGGCGAGCCCCGTCGACGACGAGGCCGAACAGCTCCGGCCGCCTCCCGAAAACGGCGAGTGCCACTGGTGCAGCAACGGCAACCTGCAATGCTGCGTCTGGGGCCCTTATGGCAAGGTGTGCCAGCCGGCCAGCTGTTGACCCGGGCAAGCATGGCGAGCTGCTTGCCACGAAGCGGATCACGCGCGACGCTATCGACGGGGTGACCGGACGCCCACCGCCGGGGGAAGCCAGGCAATGACGCTCACGGGAAAGGAAGCCTGGGCATTTCACGGCGAGCTCATGGCCCGCAACGCGAAGCAGCGCGCCGAGGAGCTGGCCCTTGCCAGGGCCGACGCCGAGGCGCGCGGCAAGGAGCCGTTCGACCTGGCGGTGCTCGAAACCATGGCCGACACGAGCAGCGAGGGCCGGATGGATCCGGAGGAGGAGCGGCGGGCCCGCTTCGAGGAGATGTACTACGTGAGCTTCCCCGACGTCCTCACGATCGAGGACTTCGCTCGCAAGGTCGACGAGCTCAGCAAGTGGAGAGCGTAGGTTGGGCTGCGCGGCCGACGCGCCGGCGCGAACGCTGGTGATGGGCGATCCGCAGGCGCCCTTCGCCCGGGTGCTCGAGGTCCTGGACGCGAACCATGCGCTCGGGGCCGACGGGCGGATCGCGCCGGACGTCGTGCTGGTCTCGATCGGCGATCACTTCGACCACGACCTGAACGATCCGGTCGCGGCCGGGCGCGAGGGTGTCGCCGTGCTGCGCTGGCTGACCGGCCACGATCCGGCCCAGGTCAAGCTGCTGCTCGGCAACCACGACACCGCGCGGGTCATGGAGTTGATCGGTGTGGACGACCAGCGCTTCGCCGAGGCCCGGGCGCTGGCGCGGGCGATGCGGGCAGGCCAGGAGAGCGAGGCGGATTTCGAGCGGCGCTTCCCGGACATTCCGACCGCAGGGCTGGCCGGCCGCGACTACGCGTCGTACAGCGAGGAGCAGCGCGATCTGGTCATGGAGCTGCTCCTGGCCGGGCGCTTCGATCTGGCGCTGGTCGGTCGCCTGCCGGACGGCCGCGACGTGCTGCTCACCCATGCCGGCGTGACGACGCGCGAGGTCGCGCTGCTCGGCATCGATGCCGCGGATCCGCACCGGATCGCCGCCGGGCTACAGGAAACGCTGCGGCGCGCGTGCGAGGCGAGGCGGGCGGACTGGGCGCGCGGCGACCACACGCCGCTCTCGCTCGAGCCGCTCCACGTCGCCGGGCGGACCGGCGTCGAGGGCGGAGGTCTCCTCTATCACCGCCCGGCGCGCTCGGATCGGCCGGACGCCGATGCGGCGTGGGAGCACGCCCCGGACCGGCCGCGTCGCTTCGATCCGCGGTCGCTGCCGCCAGGGCTGCATCAGGTCGTGGGGCACACCGGCCACCGCAAGTGCAAGGGCGAGCTGGGCGACGCCTGGCTGAGCGAGGCGGCCCGGAGGCGGCCAGCCGGCGGCATCCGCACCCTGCGCGTGCGCGACGGCGACGTGTCGTACGATCTCGGCGTCTCGCTGGCCGAGGACGGCGCCACCGACATGATCCTCATCGACGGCGAGATGTCGCGCGTGTCGCCCGCGGACTACTCGCTGCTGGAGCTGGAGCGGCTGGGCGAACCCTATCCCCGGAGGATCGCTTCCTCGTAGTCCCACCGGCCGGCGGTGGAGCCGGCCTCGAGGGCCTTCTGCACGTCGGCCAGGGGGACGCTGTCGGGGACGTTGACCGCGATGAGGTCGAAGTCCTCCATCCACTCGGTCGCGCAGCCGAGCTTCTCGAGCTCGTCGCGGACGTCCTGCGGATCGGTCGGATCGAAGTAGACGACGCGGATGAGGCTGTTCGACGAGCGGCGCGCGATGCCGGCGAAGACCAGCTCTCCGTCTTCGGCGCGGGCGTGGACGACGTCGCCCAGGGTCGCCTCGCGGGTGAAGAACGGGATGTTGTCCAGCTGGTAGCGCCCTTCGCCGACCTCGTTGGCCCAGACCGACTCGGTGGTGGCCGGCGGGTACCCGTCTGCGTCCTGCTCCAGGCGAAAGACGACCTTCTTGCTGCGCGAGCGGTTCATTCCAGCTTGTTGCTCTTGTCCCGGTTGCACCCGCGGCAAAGTACCTGACCGTTGGATGGGGCGCCATCACCGCCCTTCGACTGCGGGAACTTGTGGTCCACCTGGGTCTCGTTCCTGGGCGGGACCTCGCCGCGCTGGCTCTTCTTGGCCGGCACCGTCTCGACGCCGCATCGCTCGCACTTGGTCTTGCCCTCGTTCCTGGCCTTGTTGGCGTCGATGACCTTGCGCTTGCCGGCCGGCGTGAAGGGCTTGCCGGCCCGCTCGCCCCCGGCGGTGCCGCTGGCGACGTCCTCCGGGCAGTCGTTGTGGACCCAGGCGCCGCTCTCGCCGACGAAGTAGGTGTGGAACTCGTCGACCTCGAGGTTGTAGACGGTGGTGACCGCCCCGGTCTCGCGGCTGTCGGCGATCCGCAGCACGGCGCCGTCCGCGCCGTCGACCTCGTCGCCCGGCCGTAGCTCGCCGGCGGAGACCCAGCCGGCCCCGCTCACGAAGAACGGATGCGGCGCCGTGACCTCGAGGGTCTCGATCGCGCCGCTCGCGTCCTCGAGGTCCAGCTCGAGGAGCGGCTGGCCCGGCGTGACGAACCGGCGCACGACGGGGCGGTAGCCCTCCTCGCCGGTCTCGTCGTCGCGCGACCAGACCTCGTCGCCGACCGCGAGCTGGTCGATCGGGACCAGTCCGACCCTGGCCAGGACCGCGGTGCCGGCGGCGAAGCAGGCGTTCGGCTTGTCGCACTTGCCACCCTTGCAGCGCTTGGCGGCTTCCTCGAGGCGGCGCGCTGCCTGCGCCGCCTCCTCGAGCCGACGAGCCTCGTCCTCCGCCTTCTTCGCCCGCCGCCCGGCGGCGATGAACCGCGACACCGCCTTGCGGATCTTGGTGGCCTTGCTGATGAGCTTGAAGCCGAGGCCGAAGACTTTCCCGGGCGTGAAGTTGAGCGCGGTGAGCGCGCAGGCCAGGATGTCGCCCTCGGTGACGCACTTGACCGCGTCGGTGATCCCGACGAGGTCGGCCAGGATGTCGAGGAGCTCCTGCTTCGGATCGACCTCCGGCGGCTCGCCCTGGTCGCCGCCACCGCCCTCATCGCTCGCCGAATCGGCGCCGGTGTCCGGCTGCGGCGCGACCTCATTCGGCGCGCCCTGCGCAGGCGGCGCCAGGATGGTCTCGGTCACCGAGGCGGCGACCGCCGGCGCCCCGTCGTCGTTGCACCGCGCGACCGCCTCGAGGGTCTTGATCTGGTCGCCCGCGCACTCCGCGCGGCTCCCGACCCTGCCGGACAGAGCCTTGACCCCGGCAATGGACGCGAGCGCCAGCCCGACGGTGAGGACGAGCGTCTGGACCGTGCCCACGCCGCGCTGGTCCCTGCGAAGTTTTGTTGCGGCGGTCACCGGTCTGGACCTCCCTGTTTGAGCAGAAGGGGACAGAGCAATGTGTGTGCCCGTGGTGCACAGGCGGCGACGCGGATGGAAAACGGCCGTCTCGGCGCCCAGCTCGACCACTCGTCTGCGCGGCCGGTGGACTTCAAGCACAGCCGACTGGACGTGAAGACCAGCGGCGCCCGGCCCGGCCGATGATCGTCACGGGATCAAGAGGAGCTTCCCGACGACCTGCCGGCTCTCCAGGAGCGCGTGAGCCTGCGCGCCCTCGGCCAGCGGGAAGCGCGCGGCGATCTCGACCGCCAGCGCCCCCGCTCGCACCCACTCGAACAGCTCGTCGGCGCGCGTCCGGCGGTCCGTGGCGGTGCGCAGCACGTTCCACAGGTCGCCGCCGGTCAGCGACTTCGACGTGTCCATGAGCAGGCGCGGCGGCACCGGCGGGGGCTCGCCGCCGGCCATGCCGTAGAACACGACGTGTCCTCCGGTCCGCACCGCGTCCAGGCTGTCGAGGAGGGTGCTGCCGACCGCGTCGAACGCCACGTCCACGCCGGCCCCCTCCGCCCCGAAGGCGCGAGCCCGCGCCACCCAGTCCTCGTCGTAGAGCGCCACCGCGTCGGCACCGGCGGCGAGGGCGCGCTCGCGCTTGGCCGGGCTGGAGGTCACCCCGAGGACGCGCGCACCGATCCGCCTCGCGATCTGACTGAGCAGCCCGCCGACTCCGCCGGCCGCCGAGTGGACGAGGGTGGTCTCGCCGCGCTGCAGGCGGTGGCTGTCCCGCACCAGGTACTGCGCGGTCATCCCCTGCAGGAGGAGCGCGGCGGCGGTGTCGAAGCCGACGTCGTCGGGCAGCGGGACCAGCCGGTCCACCGCCACCGCGACCAGCTCGGCGTTGGCGTGCGGGCTGTCGGCAAAGGCGACCCGCTGGCCGGCGACGAGCCCGCTGCCCGGCGGTGCCTCGACGATCTCGCCGGCCGCCTCGTAGCCGGCGATCCACGGCGGTGTCCCGGTCAGGTGATAGTTGCCGCGGCGCCGGTAGACGTCGGCGAAGTTGAGCCCGATCGCGCGCGTGCGGATCAGGGCCTCGCCCTCGCCGACCGGCGGGTCGGGGACCTCGCGGTACTCGAGCACCTCGGGACCGCCGAAATCAGAGAAGCAGAGAGCGCGCATGAGAGCACATACTCACGCGCCGCCGCGTCTGTCTCAAGATGCGCAGCAGGAGTACCAGATCCGGCGATACTTGCCGAAGCCGCACGGCAGCTCGAGTTGATGCCGTTCCAGGGCGCCTCCCCGGGCCTTGCAGCGCATCTGCGCCTCCGCCACCAGGCTGGTGAAGACGGTGCAGCTCGTGGTGAGGGTCCACGACCCGAGATACCGGCACATCGCCGCCTCGCCCCCGGCCACCTCTTCGCTGGCCACCGCGTCTTCATCAAGGTCGTCCGACGCCGGCGCGGCCGCCGTCCCTTCGACGTCCCCGAGCTCACAGGCGCTGGCGCCGGAGAGCGACGCGATGCAGAGGAGCGTCATCATCGTCTTCTTCATGGCTGTCTCCCATCTCCCTGCTGTTGTCCGTGAAGCGCGTCAAAAGGTGCAGAGCGAACATTGCCTTCTGCACCTGTAGTCGTTCGTCGCGTACCAGGCGCCGTAGGCGCAGTAGTACTTCCTGTCGCGGAGGTTGCGGCCGCCGTGGCCGCCGGTCCCGCCGCACGCGAAGCAGACCGAGTCGCAATAGCCGACCCACCGCCACGACCATGTGCCATTGGAGCAGGGTGCGGCCGCCGGCGCGCTGGATGACGATGACTGCGGCTGTTCGAGAGAGAGCAGCTGCCACGCGGCCGAGTCGCGCGACCCGAGCTCCTCCTCGACGGGTCCGCTGACATCGAGGTCCACGTCCAGGAAGGCCACCGGGTCGTCGCCGGCGGTGGAGCGGCTGTACACGGGCAGGCTGTCACCGGCCGAGATCGGCAGAGCCAGCTGCTCGTCGTACGTCGCGAGCGGAACGGCCCAGTCGTCGACCATGACCACGAGATCGCCCCGGGCCAGGAGCTCACCGGCTCGGACCAGCTCGTCGGGTGAGAACAGGAACCCCTCCGACGCGCGGTATCTGGCCCTGAGCGTGATCGCATCCGGCGCCGGTGAGGCGGACGCGCGATCCTCGGGCTGCGGATCTCCTTCCTGTGACGGGACACAGCCGACAATGAAGAGGCCGGCGTACAGCGCGACGAGGGTGTTGCTCGGCATGATTCCCTCCATATGACAGTGAGGTGTTCGCCTCGATGATATGCCTCCGCGTGATCGGTAGTTGCCCAGGATCGTGCCAGGCCGTCGGCTGTGCCCGAGGCCGTGCCCGAGGTCGTGCCCGAGGTCGTGATCGAGATCGGGTAAACATCGAGTCAACGGTCACAAACCGGACTCCCGTTTCGGTTTCTCGCAGCAGGTGGAACTTTGTGGCGGCACCATGAATCGGCGGACCAGCCCGGACTCCACCTCTGCACCATGAAGCGCGGCAACCACGTGCGCCCGCACTACACCGACGGCGGCGCGTGCGCGATTGCCAGTTCCCTCGCTACAGCGTGAAGCGCAGCAGCGTGAACTTGTTGCATGACGTGTCGAGGATCTCGAAGGTGTCCTTCGCCCGCCTGGTCGGCAGTCTCGACTTGAGGTTGGCGGCGCGGCCGGCCTCGGTGATGAGAAAGAATGTGCGCCCGGCCCGACTCGGTTGCTCGAGGTACTCGAGGAACTCCTTGTCGTGGTTCACGAAGACCGTGCGTGTGTCGTCGGTGTCGCCGTAGATCTCGCCCGACGACCAGAAGTTCTCGCCGCGCCAGTTGAGCTGCCAGGCGATGAGGCGATCGCCGTCGACCTGCATCCACGGCCGGCGGGCCCGGCCGCGCGCCTGCTTGCGCCCGCGCGCGATGAGGTCGGCGAGCGCGTCGCGCCCGGCCGGCGGCACGGCGATGGAGAAGCGATCGTCACCCACGGCCGAGACGCTTCCGCGCAGCTCGATCTGGTCGCCAGGCACGCCGGCGCCGGGCACGAGCAGGCGCACGGTCATGGGCAGGCCGCGGCGGAAGCCGCCGGGCAGGACGCTCTCCACCTCGAGGTCACCGGTCGGGCCCCACTGGTCGGCCAGGTCGCGCAGGCTCCAGTACTTGATCTCCACGCCGTGGATGCGGCGCAGCCGGTAGTAGGTGCGGTGGAGCTCGCGCTGACCCCAGTGCGGCGCGGCCTCGGCCATGTAGCCGTTGGCCGCCCACAGGGAGAAGCCGAGCGCGGTGGCCAGCAGGCCGACCAGCCCGGCCGCGCGCACGCGGCGCCAGGGTAAGGCGAAGATGAGCAGCGCGGCCGCGGCCAGCAGGCCGAAGACGAGGATCGGCGCGGACACATCGACGCGCCAGGGCTCGCCGCTCGGCCACGGCCGGTTGTAGCTGTACATGAAGAGCTCGATGAGCTGCTTGGGCTCGCCCAGGAGGTCGCGGGTGACCAGGAGGGACAGGGCGGCGCCGAAGAGCGCGAACAGCCCGACCCGTCCGCCGCGCCCCGACAGCACGTCGTCGAGCCAGAACGCGACCAGCACCGCCAGCGCCGGCACCACCGGCAGGACGTAGTGGTGGAACTTGGTGGCCGACAGCCCGAAGAGCCCCATCCCCAGCACCGACCAGATGCCGGCCAGAAGCCGGACGCGTCCGGCCGTGCCGGTCGAGTCGTGGCGCGCCGCCAGAGTCGCCACCAGCGCCGCCGGCACCAGCGCGATCCACGGCCACATGCCGACGCCGAGGATGGACGAGTAGTAGTCGAAGGTGCCGCCGCTGACGCCGAACTCCGGCTTCGATACGCGGTCCAGCATGTGGAAGAACACGTACTCCCTGATGAAGGCGTGACCGTCCTTGAAGTACATGCCCAGGTGCCAGGGCAGGGCCACCAGCGCGGTGATGAGGACGCCGCGCGGGATCTCGAGCCTTCGCAGCAGGCCCCAGCGCCCGGTCAGAAGCAGGTAGAACAAGCAGATGGCGCCGGCCAGCCCGATGCCCGGCGGGCCCTTGCCGAGCACGCTGACGCCGACCAGGAGGTAGAACCAGTCCATCCAGACCTGGCCGCGCGTGCGCGGGCGGCGCGAGAGGAAGCTCCACGCGGCCAGCCCTGCCAGGACCAGGACCATGCCGCCGGCCAGGAGCCAGCCCGGCTGCCACACGCGCACTCCGGCGGCCAGCTTCGGGCTCGACTGGAAGTAGACGAGGGCGTAGACGGCCTGCCACAGGGTGAACGCGGCCAGGCAGGCGAAGAAGACGCCGTGCGCGTCGACGCGCAGGCGCCCGCGCCGCCACATCGGCTCGAGCGGCTGGTCGCCGGCATGCGCGGCCATGGCAAAGCATGCGATGGCGCCCATGAGCGTGGCGCAGAGCGGCATGTCGGGGATGGCCTGGCGCGCGACCATGAGATACATGGGGCACGTGATGATGATGGCGGTGGCCAGCCAGGCCACGCGACGGCTGACCAGGCGGGCCAGCATCCACCACGTCATCACCAGTCCAAAGGCGCCGAACAGCGCGAAGGGCAGGCGCACCGCGAACACTGCCAGGTCAGAGGCGACCAGCTCGCCGGAGTAGCCGCCGTCGGTGGCCACGCCGAACGTGGCCATGCCCGCCCCCATGAGCCATGGGGTGAGGACCGGCTTGGACCGGAAGATCTCGTTCTGCCACTTGAGGTGGATCCAGTCGTCGTCCTGCAGCATGCGGCGGGCCACCTCGCCGTAGTGCGTCTCCCAGGGGTCGATGAGCTGGAAGGCCCAGAGCCCGGCCACGACCACGGCAAGGCTGAGCAGCACCACGATCGCGAGCTCGTGGCGTTCGATGAGCTGGCGGATCCGGACCAGCATCGGTCAGTCCGGCGACCACGTGATGGTGACGAGCGTGCTCGTGGCCAGACCGGCCTTGTCGTCGAGCACCTCGGAGGCCGGGCGTCGCGGGGAGCCTTCCTCGTCGGCGTCGATGAACTCGAACACCATGTTCTTGTGCGAGGGCGTCGTGCAGACGACCAGCGCCTCGCGCGAATCGGACTCCTCGCCACCGTCGGTGCAGGCGAGATCGCCGAGCGTGCTGGTCGCCTGGGCGTGGGTGGCTCCGATCGCCACGCCGAGCTCGGTCCGCACCCTGGGACTGACGACGTCGACCGAGCTCAGTACCCGGTGCGCCTGGTCGCCCGAGAACCGGATCTCGAGCATGTGCTCCTCGCCCGCCTTCACCAGGAAGTGCTCCTCGACGTACTCGCCTTCCGGGACGAGCTCGACGGTGTAGCCGGACAGCGCGCGGCCGAGGCCCTCCTGGGTGATCGGCGTGGTCGCTGGCAGCTGTGGGATGCCACGCGCGGTCAGCGCGAGCCCGGCCGGTTCACCGGTGGGGCGCGGTGCAGGCTCTCGCGCCCGGACGGGTCCGCGAGGGCCCGGCCTCTCGCCGCACGCCGTCATCGAGAGGAGCGCGAGGACGACCGCAAGACCGGTGCGTGGCATGGCGTGCATTGTGCCAGCGCCGAGGGCGGCGTGGGCCGGGGACGCCCGTCGACTCACTCCGCGTCGGCCACCGGATCGCCGCGGAGCAGGGGAGGCAGCGTGACGTCGAGCCGGCTCTCGATGAGGCGCATGATGCTGTCGAGCTCGGTCGGCTGCACGCGCAGGCGGGTGCGGAGCGCCAGCTGGGTGCCGCGCAGGACGCTCGTGCGGGCCCGGCCCAGCCACCGCGCGATGGTGGCCCGGTGCACGCGATACAGCGCGGCCAGCTGATCGAGCGTGAGCCCGTCGACGAACTGATGAGCGAGGAGGTTGCGCTCGCGATCGGTGAGCTTGCCCATGGCGTCGCGAAAGGCGGCGCGGAACTCGCCCCGGTAGACCGTCTTGACGTATGCGAGCTCGCCGTCCGCTCCGGGCGGGATGGCTCGCTCGAGCAGGTCCGCCTCCACGGCCACCTCGCGCCGGTTCTTGCGCACCAGGCGCAGCGCCTCGCGCGCCGCCGTCACCCGCACCCAGCCGCGCAGATCGCCGCGGCCGGCGTAGTCGGTGATGCGCGGCGGGCCGCCGTCGGCGACCAGGAGCAGACGGCGGACGATCTGCTTCACCTCGTCCACCACCTCGGCGGTCATGCGCATGCGGGCGAGCGCCGCATCGACCACGTCCAGGCATCTCTGCTCGAACGCGATCAGGGCGCGCGAATCGCCGCGCGCGCACGCGCAGGCCAGGTACAGGTCGGCGACGCGCAGATCGGCGAGCCGGTCCTCGAGGTCTGCCCCGTTCGCCGGGTCGCCTCCGCCGGCGCGGGCGGCCAGGTACGGCACGAACAGCTCGGCAGGCAGCTCCACCTCGGGCCAGCTGGCCCGCGCGGCGGCCAGGCCGTCGCCCAGGAGTCGCTCGAGCCGATCGGCGGGAGGCGCGTCGGCGGCCCCCGCTGCGCCGGCGGCCTGCCAGAAGAGCTGAGCCAGGGAGTTGCTCACGATTCGACGCCCGAAACGCGCGCCGCTCCCATGCGGTCGGGAGGCCGGCGAGGTACTGGTATGATGTGCGACGGAGCGCCTCGATGTCGAGCGCAGCGGTCCAGTGCCCCGACGCCAATGTCCTCGCCTCGTTCGTGGCGGGGCTGTTGCCCGACGAGGCGGCCGGCCGGCTCGAGGCGCATGCAGCGCAGTGCGCGGACTGTCGCGAGCTCCTCGCCGTGCTGGCCCGCACGTCGGCGGTGGAGGGGCGAGCCCCGTCCGGCGCGAGCGCCGAGCACGCCACCACCGAGCCGTACCCGTCTCCTGGCGGCCGTGAAGAGCCGGACGTGCTGGCGCCCGGCTCGCGGGTGGGCCGCTACGTGGTCCTCGACCGCCTGGGCATCGGAGGGATGGGCGTGGTCTACGCCGCCCACGACCCGGAGCTCGGCCGCGGCGTGGCGCTCAAGCTGACCCGATCGGATCTGCTGAGCGCGGCCGGGGCGCAGCCACTGCAGGATCGCCTGCTGCGCGAGGCGCAGTCGATGGCGCGGCTCACCCACCCCAACGTGGTCTCGGTCCACGACGTGGGCCGCGTCGGCGACCAGATCTTCCTGGCCATGGAGCTGGTCGAGGGGCAGACGGTGCGGGCGTGGCTGCGCGAGACCCGGCGGAGCTGGCGGCAGGTGGTGGCCGTGTTCGCCGGGGCCGGCCGCGGACTCCTCGCCGCTCACGCCGCCGGCATCCTGCACCGCGATTTCAAGCCGGACAACGTCCTCATCGGCCGCGATGGCCGCGCCCGGGTCACCGATTTCGGCGTCGCGCGCCTGCTGCTGGCATCCCCGGTCGACGCTCCGGCGCGGATCGAGCCATCCTCCGCGGACAGCGTGACGAGCCCGCTCGATCGGGCTCTGACCGGGACCGGTGCCCTGCTCGGGACGCCGCTGTACATGGCCCCGGAGCAGCTCCTGGGGGATCCGGTCGACGAGCGCACCGACCAGTTCAGCTTCTGCGTCGCGCTGTGGGAGGCGCTGCACGGCGAGCGCCCCTTCGCCGGAGGCACGATCATGGAGCTCGTCGCTTCGATCGCCGGTGGCGCGCTGCCGGAGCCGCCGCGGGCGTCGGGCGTGCCGCGCTGGCTGCGCCGGGTGGTGGCACGTGGCCTGGCCGCCCGGCCGGACGATCGGTTTCCATCGATGGGGGAGCTCCTCGGTGCGCTCGAGGCCGCGCCGCGGCGGCGGCGCCGGCGCGTCATCGCAGCCGCCTCCGCGCTGGTCCTGGGCGGCGCGGGCCTGGTCGGGTACGCGATGGCCGGACCCGAACCGGAGCTCTGCACCGGCGCCGAGCGCAGCTTCGACGGCGTGTGGGATGCCGCGCGGCGAGAGTCGGTGCGGCGGTCCTTCCTCGCCACCGGCGTGGGCTACGCGCCGAGCGCGTTCGCCGCGGTGGCCACGCGCCTCGATCATCACCGCGACCGCTGGATCGCCCTGCAGACGGAGGCCTGCCGGGCCACCCGGGTGCGCGGGGATCAGCCGGAGGACCTGTTCCGCCTGAAGACGATCTGCCTGGAGAGCCGGCGCAAGGAGGTGCGCGCGCTCGTGGACCTGTTCTCGTCGGCCGATGCCGCGCTGGTGGAGACCGCGGCGCAGGCCGCCTACCGGCTCTCCGATCTGAATCGCTGTGACGACGTCGAGGCGCTGAGCGCGCCGGTGCCGCCGCCGACCGACGCGCGCACCGCGACCGAGGTCGACCGGATCGACACCCGTGTGGCGGAGGCGCGCGCGCGGCGGGACGCGGGCAAGCTGGCCGACGCGCTCGAGCTGGCCAGATCGGCGAGCGCCGCGGCGGGTCCGCTCGGCTATCGCCCGCTCGAGGCGGAGGCGCTCCAGCTCCAGGCCAGCATCGAGCGGCGGATGGGCGACAAGAAGGCGGCGGAGAGGTCGTACTACGCCGCGCTCCACGCCGCCGAGGCCGGTCGCCACGACGTCATGGAGGCCATGGCCTGGACCGGTCTGGTCTTCGTCATCGGTTACGACGGCGCGGAGTATGCCCGCGGCATGGAGCTGGCCAGGCACGCGTCCGCCGTGCTCGAGCGGCTGGGCGGTGACGCCGAGGTCCAGGCGACCCTGGAGCAGGCGCTCGGCGCCATCGAGGGCGATCAGGGGCACCTGGACCCGGCGGTCGAACACTTCGAGCGCGCGGCGCGCCTCCTGCGCAGCCGGCTCGGTGACGATCACCAGAGCACGATCGGCGCGCTCGACAACCTGGCCCTGACCTACGCGTCGCAGGGGCGCCTCGACCGAGCGATCGCGCTCCACCGCCAGGTGCTGGCCATCCGCCGGCGCACGCTCGGCGACGACCACCCGGTCGTGGCCCAGTCGCTCGAGTACCTGGGCAACGCGCTCCACAGCCAGCGCAACTACGTCGAGGCGGAGCGCTACCTCCGGCAGGCCGTGGCCCTGCGCGAGCGCACCCTGCCGGCCGACCACCCCGATCTGGCCACCTCCCTCATCAACCTGGCCAACGCGCTCAGCGGTCAGGGCCGCCACGCCGAGGCGCTCGAGCTCGGCCGCCGCTCGCTCGCGATCGGCGAGCGTGCGTTCGGCCCCGACCACCCGACCCTGGCCCGTCTGCTCATCAATGTCGGATACGTGCTCAGCCGGCTGCATCGCCAGGACGAGGCGCTGGCTCACTTCCGGCGCGCGGCGGCGATGCTGACCAGGGCACTGGGACCGGAGGCCGCCGATGTGGCCGGGGCATGGACCGCGATGGGCGACTCGCTCGCCGACGCCCGTCGCTGGCGCGAGGCGCTCCCCCTGTACCAGCGCGCCGCCGGGACGCTGCAGAAAGCGCTCGGCCCCGACCACCCGGATGTCGCGGCAGCCGTGGCCGGTCAGGGGTCGTGCTATCTCGGGCTCGGCCAGGCGGCCCGCGCCATCGCGCCGCTCGAGCGCGCCGTCGCCGTGCCGGAGGACCGCGCGGCGCCCCAGATGCTGGCCGTGTGGCGGTTCAACCTGGCGAGGGCGCTCCAGGAGACCGGCCGCGACCGATCGCGCGCGATCGCCCTGGCCAGGAGCGCGCGCGCCGCGCTGGCCGCGGCCGGACCCGGCTCGGCCGAGGAGCTGGCCCGAGTGGATGCCTGGCTGGCGGCCGGCGCGGCGACGTCGCGCTCCGCGGGCCCTTAGGCTGCCCGCGTCTGTCCTACGTCGGGCCAGACGCCAGCCGCTCGATCTTGCGCTGCAGGTCCTGCACGGTCAGGCCGCCGATCTCCGCGGATGGGCGATGGGTCGCCCCGGCGCTGGATGCATCGCTGCTGGATGCCTTGCTGCTGGATGCACGGGGCGTCTGATCGGTGAGCAGTGGCTCCAGACCGCCATCCGCGCGGATCCTGAGCGCACCATCCAGCGAGTTCAGGACCATTCCGTCCGCGCCGGCCCGGGCGAAGAGGAGATACGACGAACCGATGTCCTCGTCGGCGAACCCCACTCCGTTCAGCTGGAGCCGGGCCTGGCGTCGGCCATCGCTGTCCACCGAGTAGCCGGCCCATGTGATGCGGATCGTCTTGGTCGGCGCACCCTTCAGCGTGGTGCGGGGCGCGAAGACCAGCTCGACGAGCTCGTTGCCCCGGCCCCGGACATCCTCACCATCGTAGGTGAGCTGGCCGATCGGGCGGATCTCCAGCAGCCGGGCGACCGCGATGACCGTGCTCGACTGGATCATCGAGTCCGCCGACGGAAGGGGGACGTCGTGGAGGTGGATCATCTGGATCGCCTCGGTGGTCGGACGCGAGGCGCGGTCCGAGTCGCTGACCTGCGGCGCGGGTTCGCCAGCGCAGGCTGCGTGGAGGAGAGCCGCACCGCACAGGGCCAGGAGGCCCGCGGCGCGGGAACCGGTGTCGAGTACTCTCGTCATGGCGGACATCTCAGTACCTCTCGTTGATGTGGGCGATCTCGTGGTCCGAGAGCCAGCCGGCGCCGCCCCCGCTCATGCAACCGAGCCCCGGCTCCGGGATCGAGTCATCGAAGCCGACGGTGTGCCCGAACTCGTGGCACACGAGCTGCCACTGGTTGGCCTCCGATGTCGCTGCCGCACCGTTGCTGATCCGGACGCGGAACTGGTCGCACTTGTTGTCACTCATGGGGGCCACGCAGAGCGAGTCCCCGTGCACCGTCACGCCCGGGTAGTCCATGTCGAACGCCCACTGGTCGAGCGTGTACCAGTAGACATCCGTGGTGGCGGTGTAGTCGTTCCAGCCCCGCTCCGACGTGCTGAGGTCAGTGCGGTCGCCGTACTGCGTGTACGTGTAGTACACGAAGTGGTTCCAGTAGAGAAACTCGCTCTCCGTCGGCTCGATCGAGACGAACGTGTGAGACGAGTTGTCTGCGTAGGGCCCCGGAAAACCGTGAGCGCCGGCCGTGCCACGCCATCCGACGGCTGCCGCCGCGATGGCAATGGCCCCGAGTCCGATCTTCGTCGCTTTCATGATCGATCTGCGTCCTCTCTGCCGTCTGGCCACGACTCCGTGTCCGATCGGCTCTGTCTGATCGGGTGAGGCATCGACCGGCCGGGGAGTCGCACGAAATCGGAACCTCCCGGCAGCGGCGCGATCGGCGACCTTTTGCCCCGGGGCTACAGAAGCGCAAAGTCCGGTCGAACCAGTGTTCAGGAGCTGAACAAAATGGAACGACCATCGATCACCCTGTCGCGAATTTCGGCAATTGAGACGGGCCCCCACGAGGGGATCAGCGAGGACCGGCGATCGGCCTCGCCGGGGACGCCGGCGGTGCGTGCCCGCCAGGGCGACCGCGTGACCCTGTCCCCCGAGGCCCAGCAGTATCAGGCCTCGTCACAGCTGACGACGACCTCTCTCGATGCGACCGAGCGTCAGGTCTCGGACGTCCTCGAGCGCGCTTACGCCGAGCTCTACGAGCGGGCTGGCAAGAGCGACTACATGGCATCGATCGCCGACACCAGCGATCGCTCGGCCGACGCGACCGCCGGGCGGATCCTGGGTGGCATCACCGGGTACATCTACCGGGCCTACCAGATGGGTCATCCCGACATGACGGCAGAGCAGCTCGACACGTTCCAGACCCAGGTCCTCAAGGGATTCAACCAGGGGCTGGGCGAGGCCAGGCAGATGATCGGCGCGGCCGGGCTGCTCGACTCGGCGATGACCGTGGACATCGGCAACACCGAGGACCTGGTCCATCGCGGGCTGGAGGATTTCTTCGCCAGCGAGAAGCAGCGACTCTTCGCGAAACCGCAGGCCGAGCCCGCTGGCACGTGAGCTGAGAAATCGCCGTCCGGATCGATCGCCGTTCCGGAAGTCGGCCGTGGCGGTCTTTGCATGGAGAGCGCCTCGGACGACGACCTCGCGGTCGCCGCTCCGCTGGGGTGGCTCACCCCGCTCGTCGAGCCTCCCCCTGCACGGCGAGCCTTCCCCGTGGGGTTCTCGAGGAGATCAATCCATGCATATTTCGCGATTCTTCCTGGTCGGCTGTCTTCCGGCGCTTCTGGTCGCCTGCGCGATGGACGAGGGTGACCTCGGGGAGGAGACCGAGGCGGTCGTCGTCACGTCCGACATGGACGCGGAGACGGTCGCCGCGCTCTATCCCGGTTGCAGGCTCGACGTCAATTCGTCGCAGGGAGGCGGAAAGGCGTTCGGCAGGACGTCGATCTACTGCGACCGCACTCGCTCCATCTTCGTCGCGGCGAACCTCTACAAGAGTGGAGGTCTGATCTGCTGGGACACGTCGACCTGCGACAGCACGAGCTGCAGCGCGCAGTGCTCGGTGGTCAATCCGACCGGCAGCCAGACGTGGTGCGCCCTGGGCTGGGGCGACGTCGAGGGCGTCGATATGGGTGAAAAGCGGGTCTGTCACAGCTTCTGACGGATCACCGCACCGCCGCCGCGATCGACACGCGCCGCGGCACCGGTAGCTCGTCCGTGCGGCCCTGAAAGTAGCGGGCCTCGGTCTCCTCCGGGGTGAGGAACTCCACGCGCGAGAAGCCCATCCCTCCCAGCAGATCGGCCATCTCGTGCGGATGGTAGAAGGTGATCCACGGCTCGCCGCCCTCGGCCGCGCGGGCGGCCATGTCGGCCAGGGCCGACTCGTCGCGGGCTCCCGTGAGTGGCTGGGCGAAGGTGAAGACGATCTCGCTCGACGCGGGCAACCCGGCGACCAGACGAAAGGTCGCCTCGACCGCGTCGGTGGTCAGGTAGAGGGTCACCCCGAGCCAGGAGAAGAACACGGGCTGGTCGAGCGACACTCCGCCGCGCGACAGCCCCTCGGCGAGGGTGTCGGCCTCGAAGTCGATGGGGACCAGCCGCACGTTGTCGGGTACGGCGATGCCGGCGCTGGCCAGCCGCTCGCGCTTGGCCGCCTGGGTGGCCGGCTGGTCGACCTCGAAGATGCGAACCTCGCCGGCCCAGTCGGGCTGGCGGAAGGCAAAGCTGTCGTAGCCCGCGCCGAGGACGACGTACTGGCGCACGCCCCGCCGGAACGCGTCGGCCAGCCGGTCCTCGGCAAACCGGCTGCGGACCACCACATGACTGCGAAGCGCCCGCGCGGCCGGCGACTGAAAGGTCTCCGGGTGGGCATGGACGTGCTCGGTCGCCGAGCGGGGCAAGAGGTCCAGCACCACCCGGTCGTCCAGGATCCGGGGTGGCGCGTCGAGGAGCAGGTGCGCGGCGCGGAGGACCGCGACGACCTGCGCGGTGTTGCTGGTGATGTGCTCGGTCACGCGCGGATGATAGTGCTCGAACGGTCCGCCGCGGAGTCGAGATCCGCGGAAGCGTCGCTCCCGGGGTGCCCGGCACGGCCGCGGCCAGCCCTGGTCGAGCGGCGGGCGAGGGGCCGTTCTCGGCTGGTCGCGGGGCTTCTTCGGCGCTTCGGAGGAGGGCGCGGGACTCCGGTCTCGCCGGCGCTTACAAGTCGTTCATCGACGCGCACGGACGCGCTGTTCCCGGCTCGCCAACCTCCACAACCAAGGACCGACCCATGAACACCAGGACACTCCTCGCCACGGCCATCGTCTCCTTCATCCCGCTCCTCGCCGCAGACCCGGCTCGTGCCGGCATCAGCGATGGGCTCGGGTCATGGGAGGGATCGGGTACCGTCTCCGAGGCATCGGGCGCGGATCTCGGCGCCTTCACGGTCTCGCTGGTGCGAAAGCGCCTGGGCAGCGCGGTGGTTCGCGCCGACGGCGTGGTGACCCTGGCAAGTGGCCAACGGATCGTCTTCTGGCAGGAGCTCGAGGACCGCGGCAAGGGCGGCCTTCGTCTGGTCTCGAGCAACGGCTCGGGTGGTGGGCGCTGCTTCCCCAGCGGAATGTGCGTGATCTACGAGGAGAGGGCGGACGGGCACGCCTTTTCGACCTCCATCGCCGTGGACGGCCCGGATAAGATGCGCATCCTGGTCACCGAGCTCGATCACGGCAAGGCGATCCGGTTCGTCCAGCAGACGCTGTCGAAGAAACCGTGAATGCCACGTTGAAGGCACTCGCACGACCGAAGACCGCGGCGGGGACGCTGATCGCGACGCTGGTCCTGTGGAATCCGGCCATCGCGGGTGCCGCCACCGTGGTCCTCGGCGGTACCGAGCACTTCGCCCGCAGCTGGGCGGTCGCCGCTGCGATCTCCGAAGTGGTTGCGCTCCAGTGCTTCGCGACCATCTACCTCATCCGATGGATCGCGAGCGTGTACCACCGGCGCCGCGATCGCCCGTCGCCGAGGTGGACGATGGGGTTTCATTTCTTCCTGGCGGCCGCGCTCCTGCCTCTTGCCCTGCCGCTGGCGCTCGCCGCCGGCGGGCTCACGGCGGCCGTCGTCGGGGCGGAGTGGGAATCGCCTGGCTGGGCGACGTACCGGGCGGCCATCGGCCTCGGACTCGTCCTGGTGGCGTTCTTCTTCTTTCAGCGGAGCCGGGCGGAGGCACGCGACGCCGCGCACGCCGCCGAGAGACGGATGGGAGAGCTGGAGAACCGACGCCTGCAGGCGCAGCTCTCGGCGCTCACCGCCGAGATGAACCCGCACCTGCTCTTCAACGCGCTCAACACGGTGGCCTCGCTGGTCCATCGGGATCCCGATCGCGCCGAGGAGGTCGTGGTCCAGCTGGCCCACCTCTATCGAGGCGTTCTGCGCTCGGCGGGTCTGGCCACCCACCCCCTCGAGGACGAGCTTCGCCTCTGTGACGCATATCTTCAGGTCGAGCACGCGCGCTTCGGAGACCGCCTCGTCCGCGAGATCGACATCGATCCGGCGATCGACACGCACGCGATCCGGGTGCCGGTGCTCTTGCTGCAACCGCTGATGGAGAACGCGGTGAAGCATGGTCTCTCCCCACGCACGCAGGGAGGCAGGGTTCGCCTCGAGCTGCGGGTGCGGGGCGAGTGTCTCGACATGACCGTGGACGACGACGGCGTTGGAATCGGGGCGTCGCTCCAGCAGGGGACGGGCAAGGGCATCGCGAACTGCAGGGAGCGCCTTGCCCTCACCTATGGGGCGCGGGCGAGCCTCGAGGTCGGCTCGCTGGGCGGGGGAGGCACGCGGGTGGTCGTGTCCATCCCGCGAGAGAGCCGTGGATGGCAATGACGCTGCGCACCCTTGTCGTGGACGACGAGCCTCCGGCACGAGATCGCCTCCGGCGCCTTCTCCAGGATCACTCCGACGTGGAATGGGTGGGAGAGGCATCCAGCGGGCTCGAGGCGCTGGAGAGGATCGCCGAGCTCGACCCCGATCTGGTCTTCCTCGACATCCAGATGCCGGAGATGGACGGCCTCGAGGTCGCGGCCTCCATTCCGAGGCCGGGCCCCGCGGTGGTGTTCGCGACCGCCTACGATGCTCACGCCATTCGCGCCTTCGAGCTGGCTGCGGTCGACTATCTGCTGAAGCCGGTCGACAAGGATCGCCTCCGACTGACCCTCGAACGGGTTCGCAGCACGTCGGTATCGAGCGCGGATCTGGCGCAGGCGGTTCTGGCCCGGATGGACACGCAGAACCAGAGGATGGCCGTCCGCTCGGGTGCGAAGTACGTCGTCTTCGAGACCGCGCGGGTCGCCGCGATCCTCGCGCGGGATCACTACGCGACGATCCTGGTCGATGGCCGCGAGCTGCTCTCCGAGGAATCCCTCGACAAGCTCATGGATCGCCTGGACAGGAGAAACTTCATGCGCGTCCATCGAGGCGCGATCCTCAACCTGGCCTTCGTTCAAGAGCTCCAGCAAGAGGGCGATCGCAAGTACGTCGCGCTCCTCGCCGGCGTGGCGGGGATCCGGGTTCCGATCAGTCGCGAGAAGCTCGATGAGGTGAAGGCCAGGCTGGGCATCGCGTAGTCGGGTACAGCGTCGTTCAGATACGCGCACTCTGAGCTTCACCTGAATGATGAGTGCCATTCTGATGCAGGCGGGCCGCTGCCTGTCAGTGGCAGTCAAAGAACGGGCCTGATGGCATGGGTGATGTCGTGCAATTGTGACTGGGCTTTCCATGCCGCCCGGGTTGCCGTCGGCGGCGCGATCGACGCGCTACTCTTCTCGAGCGTCATGGCCTGTCTGGATGACCCGACCGTCCTTCGCTTCGTCACGGGGCGCCTCGACGAGCTCGCTCACCGCAAGGTGGAAGAGGAGGTCGGGCGCTGCCGTCGGTGCGCAGCCCTCGTCGCGGAGCTCATCCGCGACCGCCCGGCACCCCGGCGCGACTCCACCGCGAACGGGTCGAGCCCCTCGAGCAACGCCGGCGAGGACGGCGACGATCGCGAGCACGATCGCCGGGAGGACAGCGGCGAGGGGGAGGTCGACCCCCGCGCGCGCTACGTCCTCGGGAAGGTGATTGCCCGGGGCGGGATGGGCACGATCCAGGCCGCCTTCGATCGACAGCTCGACCGCGCGGTGGCCATCAAGCGCCTCGACTCCGACAGGCCGGAGCTGGCCATCCGGTTCGCGCGCGAGATCCGGGTGACCGCCTCGCTGCAGCATCCGGGGATCGTGCCCATCTACGACTCTGGCCTGTTGCCGGACGGCCACCCGTTCTTTGCGATGCGCCACGTCCCTGGCGCCAGCCTGGAACAGGAGATCGCGGGGCGCCGGAGCCACAGCGAGCGGATGGCGCTGCTGGTGCCGGTCCTCGCCGCCGCCGAGGCGGTCGCGTATGCCCACGAGCGCGGTGTCGTCCACCGCGACCTCAAGCCTTCGAACATCCTGGTCGGTCCCTTTGGCGAGACGGTCGTCATCGACTGGGGGCTGGCGCGGACCCGGAGCACGCCAGCGGTGGAGTCCGCGGGATCCCCGGTCGACGGCGACCCGATCATGACCCTTCACGGGACCGTGCTGGGCACTCCCCGCTACATGTCGCCCGAGCAGGCGCGCGGCGAGCCGGCCTCGTTCCCCAGCGACGTCCACGCGCTCGGCGCCATCCTCTACCATGGGCTCGCCGGTTCGCCGCCGGTCGTCGCGACCGAGGTCAAGGCGGTGCTCGAACAGGTGGCCCGCTCCGAGGTGGCTCCCCTCGCTCAGGTGGTTCCGGGGCTGCCGGGCGATCTGACCGCCATCGTCGACCGCGCGATGGCGCCCGCACCGGAGGAGCGCTACTCGACGGCCGGCGAGCTCGCCGCCGATCTGCGCCGCTTTCAGACCGGTCAGCTGGTGGCGGCTCACGCCTATTCCCGGCGGGATCTGATGCGCCGGTTTCTCCGGCGGCACCGCGCTGCGGTCACCCTCGCCGCCCTGTGCGCCGTCGTGATCGCGGTCGTCGCCGTGGTGAGCTTCCAGCGGATCCTGAGCGAGCGCGAGCATGCCGAGCAAGAGCGCCTGTTCGCCGAGCGCGAGCGCGCCGGGGCCGAGGATCTGGTCCAGTTCCTGGTCTACGACCTTCGCCGCAAGCTGAGGACGGTCGGCCGGCTGGATGTGCTCTCGGGTGTCGCCGATCGGGTCGAGTCCTACTACCTGACCACGGCGTCGGGACGGGCGGAGCTGCCCGCGACCCTGCGGGCCCGCGCCGAGCTCGACGATCTGCGCGCCGAGGTCGCCAACAGCGCCGGCGACGGCGCGGCGGCGGATCGCCACCTGCGCCGGGGGCTCGCCCTCATCGAGCGCGCTCCGGCGACGCCCCGAGCCGACGAGGTGCGCGCCGCCCTCCTCGCGTCCATGGGTCTGCGCGCGGCGAGGCGGGCCGAGCTGGAGCGAGCTCGCGCTCTCTTCCTGGAGTCGGTGAGAGTGCGCCGGGCCATCCGGGCCACCGATCCCGCGCAGCGGCGCCGAAACGACCTCGAGCTGACCGGCACCCTGAAGCGGGCAGCGGTCCTGGCGGAGCGGATGGGGGCGCCGTCCGACGCCGAGCGCGAGTGGAAGGAGGCCGCCTCTATCCTGGAGGGATATCGCGCGCGCGACGGGGGCGTCGACGCCGCCGCGGGGCTCGGCGAGATCCAGCTGGCCAGGGGCCAGAACCGTTTTCGCCGGGGCGACCTCGACGGCGCGCAAGAGTTCCTCGATCTCGCGCTCGCGGCAGGAACGGCCACGACCGCGCGCGAGCCCAGAAACACGCAGTTTCAGAGCCTGCTGACCTGGTCGTGTCTGTCGCTCGCCGACCTGGCGGGCGCCCGCGGACAGCTGGACGCGGCCCAGCGCCTCAGCGAACGGGCCGGCGAATCGGCCCGGCTCATCGCGGCGATCGAGCCGGCGAGCGCCACCTGGCAATCGGCTCTGGGCCGCGCGGAGATGAACCTCGGGGGCTTCGCCCTGGAGCGGAAGGACACGGCGAGCGCGGTGGAGCATCTGCGGTCGGCGCAAAAGGCGTACGAGGCGCTGGTCGCGCGCGACCCGAGCGACAACGAGATCCGGCGCGCCGCCGCCGTCTCCATCGCCCAGCTTGCCGAGGCGGAGACCGGGCTCCGCGACACCGATGAGGCCCGGGAGAGCTGGCGGGCCTCGCTGTCGCACTTCGCCCGGCTGGCCGGCTCGGGCTCGGCCAAGTCGCGCATGGAGTGGGCGAACGGCCTGCGCCTCTACGCGGCGTTCGAGCGCTCGGCGGGGCGGTCGGCTCCCGCGGACGACGCGGTCGACAAGGCGATGTCGCTCCTGGAGAGCACGCCCGCGATGGTGGAGACGCCGTCCGAGATCTCCTATCGAGCCGGTGTGCTCCTCGAGGCCGGTCGAGCGCACGCCGCCCATCGCCGGCCGCGCGACGCGCGTCGGGCCTGGGAGCGCGCGGCCGCGATCCTGCGCGCCCGCGCGAAGCAGGCGCCGCTCGAGACCGACTCGGTCAAGGTCTTGCGGGCCATCGAATCGGAGCTGGCGGGCGGGAGCCGGCGAGCCCGCGGCCAGGACAGGCCATGAGCGGCGCCGGCCAGCCAGCTCCGGATCCGGTGCAGCTGCACGCGTGGGCGGTCGAGGCGGTCGAGCGCGGGCGAGCGGCCTGGCCCCGGATCGCGGTCAGCGAGGACGAGCTGGCCCGGGTGGCCGCGCTTCGGCTGAGCGAGGTCGCCGCCAGAGGGGAGAGTCGGAGCCTGGAGGAGCTCGACGCGGCGGAGCTGTGCATCGCGGCCGCCTGCGCGCGAGGTGATACGGCGGCGCTCGAGCAGCTCCGGGCCGGCTACTTCGAGATCATCGCTGGCTCGCTTCGCCGGATGGGCCTCGACGCCGCCCAGCGCGAGGATGTGTGGCAGATCCTGTGCGAGCGGCTGCTGGTGGCCACCGACGGCGCGCCGGCCAGGATCGTGCGATACGCCGGGACAGGCAATCTGTCCGGGCTGGTGAGAGTGGCGGCCACGCGGGTCGCCCTGAACTGGCTGGAGCAGCAGAAGCGGCGCCCTCCGGCTGACGACTGGCTCGACATCCTGCCGGATGCCCACTCGGATCCGGAGCTTCACCTCCTCAAGCATCAGCACCGGACCGATCTGAAGGAGGAGCTCGAGAGCGCGCTCGGCACCCTGGTGGCGCGCGACCGCGCGATGTTGCGCCTCCACCTGGTGGAGCGGGTGGGCATCGACGTGATCGCCGGAATCTACTCGGTGCACCGGGCCACGGCGGCGCGCTGGATCGCGAGCGCCAAGGACGCGCTCGTCGGGCGCGTCCGCGACCGGCTGGTGGAACGGTGGCGCGTGAGCGACGCATCGCTGCCGGTCCTCGGGTCGCTCATCGACAGCCAGCTGGACCTCAGCCTCGAGCGGCTCCTGGCCGGAGACTAGGGCGGTGATCGACTCTCGAGGCAGAGCGCGCCCCACCGGCGGGGCGGGGGCCTCCGGGTCGCGCGGCGCCGCGCGCGCCGAACGACGCGAGATCAGGATGGCGCGTCGCGTCGCGCGAGCGCGGCGATGCCGCCTGGTCCGGTGACGGTCCAGCCGGGCACGCCGCCGGTGGTCGTGCGGCGCCTGGTTTCGCGGCCTCCGCGCCCGGCGCGAGCGGGCATTGCCGTTGCACCAGTCCTCTTCGCATCGGCGGAGGAGGAGCCCATGAAGAGGCGTGAGTCGTGGCCCGGGCTGTGGGAGATCATCTGCTTCGGGGTCGGGATCGCCCTCGTCCTGTCGGCCTGCTGCCAGGGCTGAGCGGCTCCATCGCGCCCGCGAATCACCTCCGCTCGCGGACCGGCAAGGGGGACGTTGCACAGGTTGATGTGCCCGACCTGGTGGAGGAACCAGTCCTCGCGCCGGTTGCGTCGCGATTCGACCAGCGCCGTGAAGGTGGCGCTATCGGTTCGCAGCGCCTCGAGGTGGACGCGCTCGGCTTCCGGCAGGTCGGCGGCGACGCGAATGCGCAGGATCGGCGTGCGCTCGGCGGGGGTCTCGTAGAAGCCCAGGTCTCCCGTGCCGCGCCTCATCACCGAGAGTAGCTCCATGCCCTGGAGGACGCGGCCGACCACCGTGACGTTGCGGTCGAGGTGGCGCGGCGCCTGACCGATGACGACGTAGAGCTCGGCGCCTCCGCCCGAGTCGGCCGCGAGGTCGCGACCGGCTCCGACCATCCCGTAGCAGTGCGCGAGCCAGACTCTCTCGCGATCGCGGGCGGCCGGGAACCCGGCGGAGAATCCGACCTCGGGCGCGTAGGTGTCGGAGTCGGGGATCGCCGCGAACGCCGGCGCCCCGCCGCGAGCGCGGTCGAATTCGGCCGGCAACGTCGCGTGGCCGGTGCGAATGGGGCGCGGGCTCTCCTCCGTGCGACTCCACTGGACGACGTAGTTGTCCTGCGCGCGCACGATCGCGGCGCCGTCGTAGTAGCCCTCGCGGGCCAGCGCCCGGATGTTGGCCGCATGGTTCGGCGCGTAGCCAGGCGCGAGCTCCATGATGACCCGTCCCGACGGCAGGTCCATGTAGAGCGTGTCTTCCGGGTCGATCGCCCGCCAGTCGGCAGCGGGCGAGCCGGCGAGCAGCTCACTCATCGACACCGCCGGCGTCCTTGGCCCGCCGGATGCGGTCGGCGCGGTTGCCGCGGCCGCGGCGGTGGAGCCGGCCCCCGCGATCGGCGCGCCACGACCGCACCCACAGAGCGCCAGCGGCAACACAAGGACGAGACAGGTCCGCATGGGGTCGACTATGCGGCGGAACCCGAGGGGCTGGAAGAGACGCCGGCGCCGCGAGTCTGCCGGACCGGGCCGCATTTTTCGTCCCGCCCGGTGCCCTGGCGGATGCAGGATCGCTGCATGGCCGATGGCACCCGTCCCGGATCCGAGGGAGCCCGCGCGCCGCGCATCGCCGCCGCCGTCGGCTTCCTCGCCGTCGTCGCCGCCTCCTCCGCCGCTCATGCCGAGCCGAGCGCCGGTCCGCCCGGATCCGCGCCGCCGGCGGACGCACCCACCGAGCAGGTCGTGACGACCCGGTACGGCTGGCAGATCGCCGCGGTCGACGTCGCGGTGGTGGCGGCCGCAGCCGGGCTCGGCGAGAACGGGGGCGTGCAGGTGGGGATCGCGGGTCTGCTCCTCGGCGGCCCGATCGTCCACCTCGCCCACGGCCACAGCGGCCGCGCCCTCGGCAGCCTGGGGCTGCGGGCCGGCGTGCCGGTCGCCGGCACGTTCGCGTTCGCGCTGGCCTGCAACGCCAGCGACGACGACCCGTCCGGCGAGACCCTCCACTGTCTGGGCCCGGCGGCGGCCGGCTTCCTGCTCGGCCTGGCGGTCGTCGAGACGGTCGATCTCATCAGCGCCCGGGATGTCGAGAGCTCGGCCCTGCCGGTCGCGCCGACCCTGACGGTCGGCGGCGGGGCGGCCCAGCTCGGTCTCGCCGGCCGGTTCTGAGCCCCTGCGGCGCCAAGCGGAGAAGCGCGCGCGATCAGTCGGCGATGCGGGTGACCGTGAGGGCGGCGCGGGGATCGCTGACCGCGCTCGCGCTCGCGCTCGCGCCCGCGCCGCCCGATCGCAGCTCGTGGCGGTGGGCCGACCACCAGCCCGCGGCCCGGGTGCTGGTCCAGCGGCCCGCCGCCTCGCACGCGCGAAGCCGGTCGCGCAGGACGTGGGCCGAGGCCGGCCGATCCTCGGGTCGCTTGGCCAGGCACTCGAGGAGCACAGCCTCCAGATCCGGGGCGACCGGCGCGCCGAGTCGCCTCGAGGGAGAGACCGGATCCGAGTGCAGGTGGTGGGCGAAGACCTCCACGATCGATCGACCTTCGAACACGTGCGTGCCGGTCAGCAGCCAGTACCCGACGGCGCCGAGGGCGTAGAGGTCCGCGCGCGCGTCCACGGTCTCCGGCGCGGTCACGCTCTCGGGGGCGATGTAGAGCGGCGTCCCCGTGATCGTCTCGGCCATCGTGATCGCGGGCTCGGATGCGGCGCCGTCGCCCGCCCTGAAGCCGACGTCCTTGACCAGGCCGAAGTCGACGACCTTCACCCGATCGGAGATGCCGCCTCGATCGACGACCAGGATGTTCCCGGGCTTGACGTCGCGATGGATCAGCCCGGCGTCGTGGGCCTCCGCGAGCGACCCGGCGGCCTGCTCGAGGAGGTGGATGACCCGCTCCTCCGGCTGTGGACCATCGATCTCGACGATCTCGTCGAGCGACGCGCCCTCGAGGAGCTCCATGGCGTAGTAGAAGATCCCGTCGGTGGTGCGCCCGTAGTCGAACACGGTCACCGTGTTGGGGTGGGTGAGCATCGCGGTCCGCCGGACCTCGCGCTCGAAGCGAGTCAGCGCGTCCTTGCCGGCCCGGTCGGGCAGGAGGAGCTTGATCGCGGTCGGCCGGCGCAGCATCGCGTGCGAGGCGCGGTAGACCACGCCCATCCCGCCCTCGCCGATCTTCTTCTCGAGCGTGTACTGGCCCAGACGCCGCATCTGGCTGACCGCCCTGCGCAGCCCGTAGATCATCTGGGAGAAGCCCGCCGCCATGGCGACCGCGACCCCCCAGATGACGGCGGAGACGAGCGTCGCGGGGTAGGCCATGTCGCCGATCTCGCCCTTGGGCCAGATCGCCGCGGGCGGGTCGTGGAGCGCGGGATCCCACGCGCGGAACGCGATGAAGATGCAGGAGAGCAGCGGCACCGTCATCAGCGACGCCACCACCAGCGTGCGCCGCGCGGTGGAAGGGACGTAGACCGCGTAGACCAGCAGCACGTAGGTGAGGATGCTGCGCACGATCATGTCCGGGCTCGCGATCACCTCCATGACCAGCGCGATGGTCGAGATCGCCGCGGTGCCGACGAACAGCGTCGACAGCTCGACGGCGCGGACGAACCCGGGAGACCTCGGCGCTCCCCGCAGGAGGAGCCACAGCGCGGCGAACGCGACGGTCGCCCCCAGGAGCGGCACGCTGCCGCGATTGAACGAGACCCGACCCAGCCAGATCGACGCGCCGACGTTGAGGGCGACGTAGCTCAGGGTCACCAGAGCCAGCACGCGACCAAACCGGGACAGCCGGGTCTGCCGCAGCTCGTGATCGACGGCGCCGGTGGAGTCCATGGATAGTTATACGCCCACCTGCAACTTGCGCGCGGTGGTCGACGATCCGCACGGGCCCCGGTGGGGTGCCGGAGGTTGCCGGCGGCGGGGCGGCACCCGCGGTGTGCCGCGTAGTAAGCTCGGCCGCACCGTCCGGCCAGATGATCCGGGGAGAGAAGACGACGATGCGATACGCGACACGCGCGGTTCTCACGCTGGTCTGCATGCTCGGCTCGGCCGCGGCGTGCGGGGGCGACGACGACGACGATGACGTCGCCGACGACAGCGATCAGGCTGATGACGTCGCGCCGGTGACCAGGCAGCTGGTCCTGTTCCACACCAACGACGAGCATTCGCACCTGTTCGGCTTCGCGCCCGAGGTGGACGACTTCCCGCTGCCGACCGAGCCGGGCGACGGCGCGATCGTCGGCAGCATCGCGCGCCGGGCGGAGGTGCTGAGCCAGGAGCGGGCCGCGCTCGACGGCGACGGCATCGACAGCCTGACCGTCTCGGCCGGCGATCAGACCCAGGGCGCCCTGCCGCAGATGGCGTTCGAGACCACGTCGCCCGACCTCGCGCTCATGGCCGAGCTCGGCTACGACGTGATGTGCCCCGGCAACCACGAGTTCGATCTCGGACCTGACGCCTACGCCGGCGCGATCGAGGCGGCCGGGCCCGACCTTCCCCCGATCGTGTCGACCAACATCCACTTCAGCAGCGAGCCGGGCGACGACGCGCTCGAGGCGCTGTACGGCGAGGGCGGCTCCGACGCGCCGATCACGCCGTACCAGATCATCGAGACCGCGAGCGGCCTGCGGGTGGGCTTCATCGGCATCATGGGGGTGAGCGCGGCCTCGTTCGCGCCGAACAAGACGCCGGTCGAGTTCTCGGGCAACTTCGCGGACGAGGGCGATCGCGAGGCGATCCTGCCGGCCATCTACGCCGACCTCCAGCCGGTGGTGGATACCCTGCGCAACGACGAGGCGGTCGACATCGTGGTCGCGCTGTCGCACAGCGGCGTCGACACCGAGACGCTGGAGCTCGGCGACGACTACAACATCGCGCAGAACGTGGCCGGGATCGACGTCATCATCAGCGGCCACACCCACACCGCGCTGCCGGAGCCGATCGTGGCCGAGGGCCCCGACGGGCACCGGGTCCCGATCGTGCAGGCGGGCTCGTACGGGCAATGGCTCGGGCGAATCGCGCTGACTCACACGACCGGCGGGCGGGCCGAGCTCGACGAAGACGGCGAGACCGGGCTCATCGCGATCGACGACACCGTCGTGCCGACCGATGCGGCGATCACCGACCAGCTCGACGCGGTCATGGCCGACATCGAGGCCACCGTCCTGCCCGAGCAGATCTCGAACATCGAGGGCGCCGAGGTCACCGACGATCCCGAGGTGCTCGGCGACCTCTACTACCGCGCGATGGGGGCGACCGAGTTCGACGTGATCGGCATTCGCCTCAAGACCGAGACGAACATGCTCAACCTGTCCACCGACGCCAAGCTGGCCGCCGCCGAGGAGTTCGCGGGCCCGACCGACGTGGCGATCGAGGCGTCCGGCACCGTGCGCGACGACATCAAGGTGGGCCGCACCGGCGTGCTGACCTATGCCGACCTGTTCCGGATCGTCCCGCTCGGCGAGAACCCGATGGACGGGACGGTCGGCTACCCGCTGTCCCGCTTCTTCATCCAGCTGTGGGAGGTGAAGGCGGCGCTCGAGGTCGGCGTCTCCAACGGATACATCGACGACTCGTTCTACCTGAGCGCGAGCGGGCTCCTGGTCGAGTACGACACCACCCGACCGCCGCAGGATCTCACCAACCTCGCCGACGTGTTCGTCGCCGAGAACGGCCGCATCACCAAGATCACTCTCGACGTCGATCACTCCGACACGTTCGACGAGAACGACGTGGCCCTCTTCGACCTGTCGCGCGGCGAGGACGCCTGGGTGAGCGGGCTGGGCGACCTCTTCGCGCGCTACTCGGTGGTGACGTCGCTCTACATCGCCAGCTTCGCCGCCGGCGCCGGCATCACGCTGACCGACGAGGCTGGCGACGCGCTGGACCTGTTCGACACGATCCTGCGCCGCCCGGACGACTCCGAGGTGAAGGACTACCAGGCCTTCATCGGCTACGTGCGGGACCAGGCCGCCGCGAACGACGGCTTCCTGCCGCCCCGGTACGACGAGAAGGCGGTAGAGGGCGCCATCCCGCGCCACATGATCTGCGCCGGCCCGCTCTGCATGTAGGCCATCCCCTTGAAACGGCGGGTCGAGGATCTTCTCGGGAAGATCCTCGATCCGCTTCGTTTCACCGGTGATGGCGAATGTGACGCGGGAGATTCTCGGCCGGCGGGGGCTGCCGGTGCTGGCGCTGCTGTCCGTCACGGCATGTGTCGGTGAGCCGGACCCGGAGGGGGACCTCGGCACGAACGAGCTGGTGAATGGCACCCTCGCCACCGCTGCCTCGAATCCGTATGCGGTGTTCCTGACCTCGACGAACACCCAGCTGACCCATGCGTACTGCACGGGGACCTTGATCGCGCCCGACGTGGTCCTCACCGCAGCGCATTGCCTTCGCTGCAAGATCGCGATCGACGCCTATGTGCTGGGCGAGGCGATAGGTCAGCTGCCGGGTGAACCGCCGCTGGTGGCCCACCCGGCGTCGTCCTTCGGGTTCCATCCCGACGCGTTCCCCGACGGGGTCGACTGCTCGAAGGACCACGAGTCGGTGATGCGTGGGGCGGACATTGGCATCGTCCACCTGGCCTTCCCCTCGCCGATCTCGCCCGTGCCGGTGCTTCTGCAGCCGCCGTTCGGTTTCAACCCGGTCCAGGATCTCTTCGGTCAGTCGGTCACCCTGGTGGGGAGAGGCCTGGCGGCCGAGGAGGGCAGCAACGCCATGTTCATGCGCCACGGCACCGCCAGCCTCGACCACTGGACCAACGAGACCGACTCAGGCGGCACCTGCAGCGGATCCGAGTGGGAGATGAGTCCGTTCTACCTGAGGATGGTCAACCAGACCGGCGACGAGCCGGGTCTGGTCGAGGCGACCACCCTGCCGGGCGACTCGGGCGGACCCATGCTGGCCACCATCAACGGGGTCGAGCGCGTCATCGGCGTCTCGTCCGGCTACTCGGGGTTGACCAGCAACACGCATGCGCCGGTCTTCACCTTCACCAACGCGGCCTACATCCGCGGCGAGCTCGGGCTCGACAGCGCCGCGATGTGGGACACCGACGGCGACGACGTCCTCGACTCGGCCGACAACTGCCCCGGCCAGGCGAACCGCGACCAGACCGATCGCGACGGCGATGGAATCGGCGACCTGTGCGACAACTGCACGCCGCTCGACGAGCTGGGCATTCCCAACTTCTATTCTCACGACGGCACCCCGACCAGCGCGTACGCCGCCTACTACAACCCGGGCCAGGCCAACTGCAACCAGGAGGCCGAGGTCGACGAGGTGCTCACCCTCCACCCCGAGTACGGCGACTCGATCCCGGACGTCACCGACGCCGACTTCATCGCCGCGTTCGGCGATGACTCGCCCTGCGCCCAGGGGCTCGTCGCCGCCCGCCATCAGTTCCTTCGCGGCGACGCCTGTGACCCGATCCCGTGCGCCAGGATCGAGACCATCACCGATGACGTGACCTCCGAGGTCGTGCCGACCGCGCCGGGCAACCAGTGCCAGGTGAACGGCTACGCGATCGGCACCTGCCGCTACGAGATGCCGATCGGCCTCCGGGTCGAGCCGAAGACCCGCCCCGCCGACGACGGCACCACGGGAAAGGTGGGCGTCCGCTTCTGCGAGTGCGACGGCGAGCGCGATACGCCGCTCGAGCGGCGCCAGAACTGCGCCGCCGCCACCACGTTCAACTGCGCCATCGACGGCGCCCAGTTCTCGTCGGCCGGCAGCTCGTGGAAGCCCGTCGACACCAGCCCCTCTCTGGTCACGGCGACGTTCGGGCCGGATCGTCCGCCGGTCGAGGTCGGCTGGGACTTCCTGTCCGATCTCACGGCGTGGACGGGGATCGCCGTCCCGCCGCCGCCGTGGACCCTCGTCGGCGGCCACATCCAGGGCGGTCCGGACATCGACGGCATCTTCTGGAGTCACGTCGCGGTCTACGGCGGTCAGCCGGTCGAGGCCATCGACGACGACGGCCTCCGCTCCTGGGCCGACATCGCGAGCTGGTACACCAGCGCGGACACGTCGATCCACCGGGTGATCCACTGGCACGAGATCCCGCAGTACCGCCCGGCCTGGCCGTGGGAGTACTGCGCGAACTGCACGCTGCGCCTGCCGTGGGCGTGGATCCTCGACGTCGAGCGGGTCGCCGTCGCCGGGGTCGGCCCCGACGGTGCCGAGGACGTGAGCGCCCTGTTCGATCCGGTCGCGGCCGAGCTGCTGGGCGGCCCGGGCGTGCAGGTCAGCGCGGCCGAGTCGGTCCCCCAGCTGGCCGGCACGGCGCTGCGCGCCGTCGTGGTCGACGCCGGCAACCAGGTCGTCGGCACGCTCGATGTCGAGCCGGGTGGCGGCGTCACCGGCAAGAAGCTCGCCGCGCAACTGACCGCCGCGCGCGCCCGCCTGATCGCGCCGCCGGCCGGCTCGCCGCTCGCCTTCTCGGCGGTGCGCGACCAGCTCTATGCCCTGGCCGGCAATCGCGCCGCCGCTCCGCTGCAGATCTGGACCCGCGAGCGCGGCTGGCAGGAGATCGCGCTCCAGGGTGAACGCGTCCTCCAGCCGGTCAGCCTCACCTTCCGGCTCGAGCAGGGCGCGCTCTACGCGCTGGATCGCGCCGAGACGGGCGCGCCGATCCGCCTGCTCCGCATCGATCTGGACGCGCGAACGACCACCGTGGTCGACGCCCGGCTCCTCGAGGGCAACCCGGCGGCGACGTCGCTGTCGAACGGCCTCGACGGCAACCTCCTGGTCGCCTCCACCTCGGGGACCACCACCCGGCTGGCGCGGCTGGATGTCCGCGGCCGCGCGTCCGTCCTGGTGTCGCGCGCCGCGCACGAGGGCGCGATGACCGGCGACGCGCGCGAGACCAGCGACGGGGTCGCCTTCCTGGTCCGCCGCGACGCGATCTTCGACCCTCGCCTGGTCGCGGGCTCCGCCTTCGAGCCGGTCCGCGACGGCAACCCGCGCCCGATCTTTCCCCGCTGAGCCGGCCCCAGGCACGGGCCGCTCCGCCCCCGTCGAGGACTCGACCCGGGAGCCGAAGACGAGCATGATCGGCGCTTGGCCTCGACGTCGGTGAGGAGCGGTCGCAGTGAAGCTGGGTGACGTCCTCGAGGGTCGCTACCAGATCGACCGCCTCGCCGGCAAGGGAGGGGCGGGGGTGGTCTACCGGGGCGTCGACCGCGAGACCGGCGCCGCCGTCGCGATCAAGGCGGCGCACGCCGACGACCCGGCCGACCCCCGCTTCCAGCGCGAGGTGGAGACGCTGGCGGCGCTGCCCCACCCGGCGATCGTGACCTACCTCCGGCACGGGACGTTCGAGGACGAGCCCTACCTCATCATGGAGTGGCTCGAGGGCGAGGATCTGAGCACGCGGCTCAAGGGCGCCGGGCTCACCCTCGAGGAGTCGGTGGAGGTCGCCCGCCAGGTCGCCGCCGCGCTCGCCGCCGCCCACGAGAAGGGCATCGTGCACCGCGACGTCAAGCCGTCGAACGTCTTCCTGGTCGACCGACGGCCGGACCGGGTCAAGCTGCTCGACTTCGGCATCGCGCGCCGGGCCGGCCTCGCCACCCTGACCGCCACCGGGATGGTGGTCGGGACGCCGAGCTACATGGCGCCGGAGCAGGCGAGGGGCACCAGCGACCTGGACGCCCGCGTCGACGTGTACGGGCTCGGCGCGCTGCTCTTCCACTGCGTGACCGGCCGCGCCCCCTTCGTGGGCGACACGCTGGAGCAGGTCCTCGCGCGAATCTTCAGCGAGACGGCGCCCAGGCTGCGCGGCTTTGCCCCCGCCGTCTCGCTCGAGCTCGAGGGGCTGGTGGCGCGCATGCTGGCCAAGGACCCGATGCGGCGGCCGGCCGACGGCAGGGCGGTCCATGCGGCGCTGGTCGGCATCGACCCGACCGCGGCCCCGCCAGGGGAGGCCGGCGCCTCGCCCGGCCTGGCCGAGGACGACACCGAGTCCGCGTTCGCGCGCTCCGTCACGCTCGACGCCCGCGCCGGGGCCGGAGCCCGCGCCGGCGCGCCCGGCTCGTCGATCGCGGTGCTGCCCTTCCTGGACCTCAGCGCGGAGCGCGACCAGGGCTACCTCTGCGACGGGATCGCCGAGGAGCTCATCAACGCGCTCACCCACGTCGACGGGCTGCGGGTGGCGGCGCGGAGCTCGTCGTTCCGGTTCGAGCCCCCGGCCGACGCGCGCGAGATCGGCGCCCGGCTGGGCGTGGAGGCGGTCCTGGAGGGCGCCGTGCGCCGGGCCGGTGATCGCCTGCGCGTCACCGTCCAGCTGGTCGACGTCGCCACCGGCTATCAGCGCTGGTCGCACCGCTTCAGCGGCACGCTCGACGATGTCTTCGCCATCCAGGACGAGATCTCCGGGCGCGTGGCGATCGCGCTGCGCGGCATGCTGAGCAGCCGCGAGGTGGACGCCATCCGGCGGCCGGGGACCAGCGCCGAGGCCTACGGCTGCTTTCTGCGCGGCCGCCAGCTGATCCACAGCGTGAGCCCGGCGTCCTACCAGGCGGCCACGCAGATGTTCGAGCGCGCCATCGAGATCGACCCGAGCTATGCGCCGGCCTACGCCGGCCTGGCCGAGATGCACTGCCGGTACTTCGAGTGGGCCGGCGGCGGGGACGCCGCGCGCGACGCCGCCGATCGGGCCAGCCGCCGGGCGCTCGAGCTGGCCCCGCAGCATGCCGAGTCGCACGTCGCGCGCGGGCAGGTGCACAAATCGTTCGGGAGGAGCGAGGAGGCGCAGCACGAGTTCCAGGAGGCCATGCGCCTCAACCCCAGCTCCTTCGACGCGCACCACCTGTACGCGCGCATGTGCTTTCAGGCCGGCCGGATCGAGGAGTCGGTCGCGCTGTTCCGCCGCGCCGCCGAGATCCGGCTCGACGACTTCCAGTGCGCGCTCCTGGTCGCCCAGTCGCTCCGCGTGCTCGGCCGACTCGACGAGGCGCGAGAGGCCCGGCGCGACGGGCTTCGCCGCGCCGAGCGCCACCTGGAGCTGGAGCCCGGCGACCCGCGCGCGCTCTCGCTCGGCTCACCCGAGCTCTTCCACGACGGCCAGCCCGAGCGGGCCCTCGAGTGGGCCGGCCGGGCCATCGCCGTCGCGCCCGACGACCCGGCCGTCTGGTACAACGTCGCCTGCACCTACTCGTGCATGGGGATGAAGGAAGAGGCGCTCGGCTGGCTGAGCAGGGTGTTCAACCGCGGGATCGAGACGCCCGAGTGGGTCGAGCAGGATCCCGACTTCGACTCCCTGCGCGACGAGCCCCGCTTTCAGGCCCTGTTCGCCGCGCGAGCCGACGGCCCGGCCACCTGACCGGGGGCTACCGGAGCATGTACACCGCGCCCCTGTTGAGGCAGTCCCCGTCGGGATCGGGGTTCGGACAGAACTCCTGGTTGGGCGCTCCCACCGCGAGGTCGTCCCCTTCCGACGCGAGGCCAAACCCGAAGCTGTCACGGGCCCCGGTGTCGGACGCCTTGATGTAGTGGATCTGGGTCCAGCCGGCGCCGCACCGCTCGAACAGGTAGACCGCGCCGGAGTTCGCCGCCGCGTCGCTGGTCTGGTCGCCGTCGACGCCCGTGGCGGCGCTGTCCTCGCCCGGGGCCGCGACCGCGAGCCTGTTCCCGGACAGGGTAGCCCTGCCACCGAAGAAGTCCCCGTCGCCCGTGTTCGATGCCTTGAGATAGGCCTCCTGCGACCACGTCGTGCCGGTCCGGGTGAAGACGTAGACCGCCCCGGAGTCGGGCGCGCCGTCGGACGCCTGGTCACCCCCGACGCCGGTCGCCGCGCTGTCCTCCCCCGAGGCGCCGACCACGAGGGTATCGCCCGCGAGGCCGTCCCCGATGACCGGGGAGCCGAACCCATCCCCGGCGCCCGTGTTGGAGGCCTTGATGTACGCTTGCTGGGCCCAGCCGTCTGTGCCGTGCTGGAAGACGAACACCGCGCCCGACCCGGGGCTGCCGGTGTCGGTCTGGTCCCCGTTCACGCCTGTCGCGCTGCTGTCGTCTCCGGACGAGACGGCCAGCGTGTCTCCCGAGAGCGTCAGCGAATGGCCGAATCCATGCCCGGCGGTGGTGTTGGACGGCTTGATGTACGCCTCGAGCGCCCAGCCGGCCCCGTCGCGGGTGTAGACGTAGACCGCGCCGGAGCCCGGGGCGTCCTGGTTGGTCGGATCGCCCCCGACGCCGGTGGACGCGCTGTTGTCGCCGGGCGCGCCGACGACGAGCCGGTCGCCGTCGAGCGCCATCGCACGACCGAAGTCACCCACGAAGTCACTCTGCTGGAACAGAGGCTGGAAGATCGCGGTCCGGGTCCAGACGGTTCCGCTCCGCTCGAAGATGTAGGCGAAGCCGTTGCTGCGGGGCGGCGCGCCCACGGCGATGACGTCTCCCTGGATGGCGAGCGTGTGGCCGAATTCGTGGCCTTCGCCCGATTCCGAAGGCGACAAATTGAGCCGCGCCTCTTGCGACCAGACGTCGCCCTGCCGGACAAACACCCACGCGGCCCCGTCGTCGTCGTTGGTGACGTCCGTGAATGGCGCGCCAGCCACCAGGGTGTCGCCGTCAAAGGCGAGCGGCGCGCCGAGCCCATCGACGAACCGGTCGTCGGTGGCCTTCAAGTAGGCGCGGTGGGCGAGAGGCTCTGCAAGCCCCGCCGACAGGCGAGCTCCGTCGGCGACCTGGCTTGCCGAGGAGCTCCGCGAGCCAGGTCGCTGCATGTCCGCTTCGCCTCCGCGATCGGGCGAGCGGTTATCTTCGCCGTCGCTCGCCTCGAGGTCGGCGCAGGCGCCGATTGCCAGCAAGGCACAAGAGAGAACGATTCGCATGAGCCCCCCTTTGTCGATGTCTCGATCGACTACAGGTGGGAATCGCACTCAGTACAAGGCGATGAGAATGACATCCTCGCGGGCCCGGTCGCCGCGCGCCGTGGCGTAGGACGCCGCGACCGGACACCCCAAAAAAGAGCGCGGTCGTCTGCGCTGCTCCGGAGCGCAGACGACCGCGAGGCGAGCTGGATCAGAAGATCTCGGCGTTGACGAACTGCTGGCACTCGCTGAGGTCGAGATTCTGGCCGATCGGGTCGAACACGCACTCGGGCGGCACACAGAAGCCCTCGGCGCTCCAGCCGACGGCGCACTCGTACCAGCTCGGGAAGCCCCAGGCGGCGCAGGTGGGGTTTCCGCTGCCGGTGTTCTGGTCCGGGTCGCACTGCGTGTCGCACACGCCGCTTTCCGGGCCGCAGGCGCCGCCGGACTCCTCGCATGCTCCGCCCGGCTGGTTCAGACCGTCCACCTCGCAGCCGACGGCGTCGATGCATGCCGCGTAGGTCAGATCGACGTTCCCTTGCCGGTAGTGGCAGAGATAGTCGACCCCGGTGGCGTCCTCCAGCGCGTCGCAGCTCTGCTTGCACAGCCAGCGGGTGCGCTCGAACTCCTCGCGCGCGGCCATCTCCTCGGTCCCGCTCTGCGGCGCCGCCGGATCGATCGCCGGCAGGCAGACGCCGTTGCCCGCCTGCCAGCCCTGCTCGGTGGAGCCGAAGCAGCTGAGCGGGACCTCGGTCCCGTTGGGGGCGCTGTCGGTCGACGCCAGCCCGGTGGCCGCGCAGTCGCTGTCGCTCGCGCACGCGCAGCCGTACCCGGCCTCGTGTCGGCCGCTGCCCGGGTCCGGGCAGGCGGTGCAGGTCGGCACCAGCTCGCGGTCCTGGATGGTGAAGCCGCACACGGCCGGCCCGTCGCTGTCGGGACAGTAGTGGCCGTGCAGCTCGGTCCCCTTGCCTCCCTTGCCGTAGCTGCCCGGTCCGTCGGGATAGCAGCCGTCCTCGTCATCGTTGATGCAGGACTTGTCGACCGGCAGGCAGTCTCCCGGGTCAGGCTCCGGATCGTTGGTGCAGCCGCCCACCAGGATGTTGCAGTCGGGGCCGCAGGCGAGGGTGCCGCCGTCGAAGCCGTAGTCCTCGCAGGTGTCGCCGCCCAGGTTCGAGCCGTCGCACTCCTCGTTGCCCCACGGCGGTCCATCGATGAACCCGTCGCCGCACGTGCCGTGGCACACGCCGCGCGCCACGCTGACCCAGCTGTCGAGGAGCGGGATGTCGTACCCGGCGGCGCCGCTCGAGGCCGACCAGTAGGGGCAGGCAGGCCAGCTGCTCTGCAGCGCCTCCACCACCTCGCGCGGCTCGCCGAGCAGATCGTCCGGCGCGTAGTTGCCGTTGCCCCTCATGGCCCAGGCGGACGTGCTGAACGACACCCGATCCATCGCGTCGACCACGACGTGGAGCCAGCGAACGTCGCCGCGGTCGTCGGCGTAGGCCAGCTCTCCCTGGTTGGTGCGGTCGTTCCACGACAGCGTCACGTTGCCGAAGCCGACCAGATCGGTGCGGGCGAGCCACTCCGTGACCGACCCGATCCGGACCCCGGTGGGGGACTGGGTGCGGGCGAAGGCGAGCACGCCCACCGTGCTGCGATCGCCGCTGGTCGCGACCGGCAGCAAGCAGAGCGAGCGCCCGCTGGTCGAGGTCGAGACGCAGACCGGCGCTCCCACGCTGTTGTAGTCGTCGATCATCTCGGTCGTGGCCGGCCCGCGCTGGCGCCGGAGCACGTACGGTTCGCCGACCAGATTGCCGGCCACGTCGAACGTGGAGATGGCCGGCCGGAAGTTGTTCGACACCGTGGCGAGCACGAAGTCCTGGAAGACCGGATCGAACGTGGCGCCGAGCGCGGCCGGGTAGCGCGACGGATCGTCGGGCGGATCGTCCCCCTCCGAGATCCCATCCTCGATGGCGCCGAGCGACCGGGGACCGAAGGTCTGCCACGCGCCGCCCGCGGTGTTGCGGATGGCCCACCTGGTCTGCATCTCGGGCTGCTGCGGGTCGTCCTGGTTCCAGGCCACGAAGACCTGATGCGCCGACCCGCTGATCCCTCTCAGCGCGATCGCCGGCGGGGTGAATGTCTTGCCCGCCTCGCCGGCCTTCGGGATGTCGTTCCCGCCGACCACCGCGTCGAGGACGCCCAGGCTGATCGTGCGCACGCGCACCCGGTGGGCGTCATCGGCGTAGGCCAGCGCGACCTTGCCGGTCGGGTTCACGACCTGGTTGGAGAGGATCGGCATCACCGTCGTCTCGAGCGCCGACAGGGTGTTCTCCTCGTCGGCCGCCGACGCGGGCAGGAGGTGCAGGCGCCGCCAGGCCTGCATCGGCCAGGCCTCGGGCAGGTAGGAGCCGTACAGGTCGTGCACCGCCGTCGCGTCATCGCGGCGGATGTTGGTGTAGCCGATGTCGTAGCTCATGACGCCGAAGGTGTCGGTGCCGAACTCGCCCAGGCCGCAGGCGCTCGGGCTCTGCGCCTGCCCGAAGAAGTTGTGGTCGAGGCCGAGCGCGTGCCCGATCTCGTGGACCAGGACTCCCTGAAATCCGTCGCGGATGCGCGATGTGCGCGACTTCTGGGTGAAGCCGATCGGCTTGCCCTCGAGATCCACCCCCGGCTCGCAGTCCGGATCGTCGTCGGGGCAGAGGATGATGTCGCGGGGATCGAGCTCGTCCGGAAGCGAGGAGCAGGTGCCCGCCGGGATCCCCTGCACCGAGTGCAGGTAGGGAGCCACGGCGATGCCACCGCGGTAGGCATTGCCGTCGAATCCGGTCCAGGCCGGCTGCGGGGTCCCGCCGGTGGCCGAGACGGTCGGCTCGCGGTTGAAGCAGGTCGAGCTGTAGATCGTGATTCCGATCGGTCGGTTCTCGACCTGGCCCGAGTCGCCGTAGGCCTCGCCGGCCAGGTACAGCATCGGGTGCCCCGCCGCCGACTGGTTCCAGTGGGCCAGGGCGGCCCGCACCTGGGTGGTGACGGCCTGCTTGCTGAGCCCGGTCAGCTCGAGGCTGCGGTGGATCTCGATCTGCTGGTCCGGATCGCCCGGGTAGTTCGGGTGGTCGATCGGGAACGGAGTCGTGTCGAAGTTGAGATAGACCGGGATGGCGTGGACCGTGACCGACGGGCTGGCCAGCTCGGCGGCCCACAGCGCCTCGCAGGCGGCCTGCCCCTCGCTCTCCTCGCAGGACGCGGCCCACGGGTTGTAGTCGTAGGTGCAATAGGCATGGACCAGGGTCGGGACCGCCACGGCGGCGGCGATCAGCGAGGTAATGAGGCCGAGGCGCGCGGTCATGGCCGACCTCCTTCCAGCTCGGCCAGGCTGCGGGCGACGTGCTCGGTGCCGAGCCGGAGGCCGGCCAGCTCGAGCGTCCCGCCCCGGACCGCGAACTGCGCGCCGGGGCTCCACAGCATGTGAGTCTCGGCGTCGGGCCGGCGAGAGCGCAGGCCGACCAGGACCTCCGCACCAGCCGTCGGCTCGGCCGAGCCCTCGCGCCAGGTCCAGTACTCGAGCGCGGCCGGTGGCTGGCCGCGCACGACGCCGGTGACCGACAGCGAGACGACCGTGATCGGCCGCCGCACGCCCTCGCTGGTGACGCCGCCGCGCCGGACTCCGGTGACCCTCCCGGTGACGACCGTGTCGGCCTCGGCCAGAGGCCCGAGCAGGAGCGCGGCCGACAGGCCGGCCTTGCGCCCGTCGCTCACGCGATCGACCACATCGGTGGAGCGAGCGATGGCGGCGACCAGCCTGGCGGCGGCGTCGACCGCATCGGGCCGCTGGCTGGCCTGGACCCACAGGCTGGCGCCATCCCGCGCGCCGGTGGCGTTCGATGGCGGCGGCGCCGGCTGCTGCTGCGGCGGCTGCGCCGAGTTGCAGGCAGCCGTGACCAGACCGCCGAGCGCGAGCCACCAGAGTTGTCGCTTGAGGTGAAAGACCGATGCTGGTCCGCTCACGGGCGCGATCAACGAGCTCATCGCCGTTCCTCCTTGGGGCCTTCACCAGCGCCTCGATGACAGGTCGAGCGCAGAGGCGCTCTTGCGGAGGTAGAGCGCGGCGGTCCGGATCCGTTCCCGCGTTTGCGCGCCGGCGCCGGGCGTCAGTCCTGGTCGCTCACGCGTGGCGCCGTGTACTGCTTCGCCGGGTCCACCGGCTCGGCATACCGGCTTCGCCAGTTGCCGACAAAGAAGGCATCGAGCTGGCGGGCGAGCCGCGCGTCCTCGAGCACCACGCCCACGTTGCGGCTGGCGTGGAAGTAGTCGCGCTCCCAGTTGCTGGTGCCGAGCCAGAGCCGCTCGCCGTCGACCACGAGGTACTTGGCGTGGGCGACCCGCGCGAACGGAATGAACCCTCCCGACCAGGGTGGGATCACCAGGAACGCGACGTCGATCCCGTCCACTCCCTGGAGCGCCTTGATGCCCGCGATCGTCTTTGTCCGCTTGGCCCAGTCGGACACGAGGATCTGCACGCTCACGCCGCGCGAGGCCGCCCGGCGCAGGGCCGCCTCGAGCTCCGGCACGTCGGGGCGATAGGTGAGGAGCTGGACCCGCACCGTGCGCCGCGCGCCGTCGATGAGCTCGACGATGCGAGGCAGGTCCCACATCGCCTCGTCCGGCAGCCAGCCGCGCGGGCTGAACACCGCGGCGACTCCGGGGCCGACCCGGTAGCCGCCGGCCGGCGGCGAGGCGCGAAACTCACGCGGGGCGTTGCCGGCCAGCGCCCAGTCGGTCGCGAACACGTCGCCGAGCGCGCGCACGACGCCTGGATCGCGGACCCGGAGCCCCAGCTCCTGGATGTGGGTCAGCGACCGCCAGTCGAAGTTCTGACTGCCCAGGAACGCCTCGCGGCCGTCGACCAGGAAGTACTTCGCGTGCAGCACGCCGCCGACCAGCGCCGCGCCCTCGTAGCTGCGGACCTCGACCCTCGCGCGATGGGCCAGCCGATCGAGGGTGTCCGGGTAGGTCGAGACGAACTTCGACTCGGCCAGGAACCTCACCGCCACGCCGCGGTCGGCCGCGCGCTCGAGCGAGCGCACGACCGGCTCCAGCCTGCTACCGGCGCGGTTGCTGGCGTAGAACTGGGCGAGGTCGATCCGCTCTCGCGCCCCGTCGATCATCGCCACCCAGACGTCCGCGGCATCCGGGATGTCCGGGTGATCGAGCCCGGTCTCGACCGGAAACGACTCGACCAGCTCGAAGGCGGCAGGCGAGGCGGCCGCGACCGGTCGTTCGCGCGCCGGGTCGGCCGGGGCACGCGCTCCGCCACACGCGGCCACGAGGAGCACGCAGAGGTATGTCCGTGACGAGCTCATCGCTGAAAGGCGTACGAGAACTTGAGGAAGAGCTGGCGCACCTCCGGCTCGAGCGAGCGCGTCATGTCCGAGAAGGCCTGGTTGTCACCGTAGCCGAGGAAGAGCACGGACTGCCAGTCGAGCTTGAAGGCGAAGAGCGCGGAGGCGCTGAAGGTCGCCTCCTTGCGGGCCACATCCTCCAGGTACAGATCGGGGTCCCGCCGGGTGACCTCGTACTGCCCGATGGCGCGGATGAACATCCGCGCGCTGAAGCTGTAGGTGGCGCGGAGGCGATCCACCCGGGCGGTGAACAGCCGCTGCTTCTCGCCGTCCGACCTGACGTCGAGCCAGCGCAGGCTCTCGTTCAGGATGAGCTCCAGGTGCGGCGTCGGCCGCACGGTCAGGGCGACGGCGATGTCGGCGCCGGTCCCGGTGCGTGCGTTCTCGAAGTCGATCTGCTGACCGGCAGACCCGGACAGCTCGATCTGGGAGAACGTCATCGACGGGCTCACGCTCACCGAGTAGACCAGCTGCTGCCGCGGCAGCACCTCGGTGCCGGCCAGGATGCGATCGTGGGAATACGACAGCTGCACCTGCGAGCTCCACAGCGCGTCCATCCCGGCGCCGGCCGACACCTGCTGGAGGAGGAGGTTCTCGTCGAGATCGACGTGCTGATCGTAGATGGCGAACGGCCGCACCCGGCGGAGCAATCCGGTCTCGGGGCGAAACGTGTAGCCGGCCTCGCCGTAGCCCTCGCGGAATCCGGCCTGCGGGATGTAGCCGTTGTCGGCCCGGAAGTCCCCGGACACCTCCCGGTAGATGGTGAGCCAGTCGATCCGCGTCGAGCTGTGTCGCCACTGCGCGCGCCCCGCGTATCCCCTCTGCGCGCGGCCGTCCCACTCCTCGGACAGCTCCGGCCGCTCGGGGGTCCGCGTCCACCCCAGCAGCAGCTGTCCCGTCACGCTGTCCCCGTCTCCCGGCCGCCACTCGAAGTCCGGCCCGACCACCCGGTTGTGTCCGCCGCCGTCGATCTCGCGGCTGGTCGCCAGCACGCCGGCAAAGGACTCACCCAGGTCGTAGCGCATCCGGCCGATGCCGGCCCAGGACCGGAAGTCCTGGTCGACCAGGTCGGACGAGTTCGGGCGCGGGATGACCACCCTGCCGCCGCCCTCGTCCTGGACGACCAGCCCGGTGTAGGCGAGCCCACCGGCGCGGCCGGTGGCGCGCGCGCCCCACTGTGGATCGGTCATCGTCCGGGTGTAGACCACCTGGAGCGGGGTCTGGAGCAGCTCGAGCCCCTCGAGGAAGAAGGGCCGCTGCTCCGGAAAGAACAGGGCGAAGCGCTCGTTCGCTGCGATGAGGGCCACGTCCGACTCGATCTGCGAGAAGTCCGGGTTGAGCGTCGCGTCGATGACCGTGCTGGCGTCCGGCCGCCACTTGGCGTCGAAGCCGGCCGCCGCCTCGAACGAGCGCTCGAGCGGCGAGCCGAGCTCTCCCTCCGGGGTCGCCTCGTACCTCGCGGTCGCGTATGGCGCGAACACGATCCCGCCGCCGGTGGGGAGGCGCTCGAGCCCGACCAGCACGTTGGACCGGCAGATGAAGCAGTTGCCGCCGCGCGGATGCCGGGTGGTGAAGAACTGGTAGCGGAAATCGCGCGGCCGGTTGCGATACAGCATGATCCGCCAGGTCTGCACGTCCCTCCGCGGATAGCGCAGCGACGAGAACGGGACGCGCATCTCGAGGGTCCAGCCCCGATCGTGGATGCGCGCGACCGAGTCCCAGAAGAAGTTCGGTGACGAGTCCTCCGTGCCGCTGGTGTCGTCGTTGACCGCGTCGTACTGGACGCCTCGGGCGTTGGCCAGGAGGAGAATGGCAGTCTTGCCGGTGCCGGTCGGATCGATGATGATGCCGGCGTAGTCGGTGTTGCTGGGGACATTGTCGCGATCCGCGAGCGGCGCGCGGATGTCGTCCGGCCGCGGATCCGCGAGCTCGAACCCGGCGTAGAGGAACTCGTCGTCGTAGGCCAGGTACGCGATGTTCCCGACCGGGGGGACCGTGTTGTCGCCCGGGTTGGTCTCGTACCAGGTCCCGATCGGGGTCAGCCCCTTCCAGGCGGCGTCGCCGAGCGAGCCGTCGATCTCGATCGGATCGGAAACCCGCGCGATGGTGAGGGTCGTCGGCGCGTTCGCGGCCGGGTCCGGGTCCGGCGCCGCCGACGCGGTCCCGGTCTCCAGCGCGGTGCCGGCGGCGAGCGCCGCGGCGACCAGCAGCGCGCACCGTGTGGAACGCCGCCCCTGCGATCGCCGGACCGTGGTGTTCGTCATGGAGACTCGTGCGCTCGAGGCACGAGCCACGGATTGTATCCGGCGTCCCGTCGTCGCCGACGGGCGCGTGTCATGCTTCTCTCGATGAACGGCTGGCATGTGGTTGGTGCCGTCCTGGGAGCACGCCATCCGCGGGCGCCTGTCCGGCGTCTACCCGTGCATCGCCTTTCATCACGCCTGGCGCTGGCAGACGCCCATGGGCATGGTGCGATGGCAGCTCGACCACATCCTCACCGACGAGCGCCTCGAGGCGGAGGCGGCCTGGGTGCTGGACGGCGGCGCCTCGGATCACGTGCCGGTGCTGGCCCGGGTCGCCGCGCGATCGGTCGGCGCGGCAGGCGGCGCTCCTCGGGGAGGAGCGCCCCGCTGACGTCGATCAGAACGACGCCTGCACGGTCACGTCCTCGTCGCCCTCTCCGGCGAGGACCATGTCGACCTGACCCGACACCTCGTAGGAGACCACCCGCTCGCCGTCGATGACTTCGTCGGTCACCTCGACCAGGTCGCTCACCACCAGCGTGACGTCGACCAGGGCGCCGTAGAACGTTTCGTCGACGAGCGTCACGACCCCCGACGTGACGCCCGGCACCGTGTCGTCGAGCGCGAAGGTCCCGGTGGTCGGCTCGCCGGCCAGCTCCACGGTCACGCCGATCTGGTCGAGCGGCGGGTCGAGCGTGCCGATGAGGGGGATGTCCACCAGGGTGAACAGCCAGCCGCTCCGGCCCTCGAGCACGTCGCTGCCGTCCGGAAAGTGGACGACCACGCCGGCGCACATGGCGAAGTCGCCGGCGACCGCGCCGGCGACGCTGCCCTCGCAGGAGGCCGCGTCCGGGCCGTCGCTCGCGTCGCCGGCGTCGTCCCCGTCGTCGCCACCGTCGTCGCCACCGTCGTCGCCACCGTCGTCGGTAGAGACGTCTCCCGGGTCGTCGTCATCATCGCCCCCGCCGCAACCGAGGAGGGCGAGCATCATCAAACAGGTCGCGAGTCGCTGCATCCGGCTCCCTTCGCTGGTCCGCCGCCGGGTTCAGCAACCGGGATGCCACGCGGCCGCGCGCGGCGGATCGCGATCATTCCACCGCTTGCGAGGCGATCTGCCCCCGCCGGCACCGGCGGTCGCGCAGGGCATCGAGCCGATCTTGCGCGATGGTCAGCGCGATCCACGCGGGCGCCGCGCGAATCGATCAGCGCGGCAGGGCGTCCGCCTCGCGGACGAGCGCCCCGTTGCCGTCGATCGCGGCGCGGACACCCTCGGCGGCGGCCACCGGGGATCCCGCGCTCGCGCGGACCAGCGCGCGGCTGTCGCGGCCGTAGGCCCGCTCCCACATCCGGATCGCCCGATCCACGTCGGCGTAGATGGTCTCGATGTCGCGCTCGGCCGACAGGACGCGGGTCTCGGCGTCGTGGGAGCGACCCTGGAACTCGAGGACGACGGCGCCGATGCGGGTCGCGCTCAGCACTTGCTCGAGCATCTCCCAGACCGGCTCGGGCACGGCGTTGTCGTGCCAGTCGTGGTAGAAGCCGCCCAGCTCGCTGCCGCCGGCGATGTGGATCTCGACCACCCGGTCCAGCGGGATCTCGGCCAGGAACTGGTCGCAGTGGTAGTCGGGCAGGTTGCGCGAGTTGGCGTAGACGTTGTGCAGGTCGAGGTGGAGGTACGTGCCGGCCGCGTCGACCAGCGCGGACAGGAACTCCGCCTCCTGCATGTCGCTGCCGGGGACCGGCAGGTAGTACACGGCGTTCTCGTGGCAGAGGGGCACGCCGTACAGCCGCTGGAGCTCGCGCGCCCGCGGCGCGAGGCGGGCCAGCTCGGCCCGGGACAGCTGGAGCGGGCTGCTCCACATGTCGGCGCGCGAGTCGTCGCAGTAGAAGCAATGGTCCGACACCCACGGGCTCTTCAGCATGTGGGTGAGCGGGATGTGCCGGCGCACCGCGACGGTCTCCTCGAGCCGGTCGAAGCCGAACTCGCCGCCGAAATTCGAGTGCGCGATGAGGATCGCGCCGCGCGCGCGCAGCGGCTCGATGGAGTCGAGCGCCCCCGGATAGGCGACGTAGGGGCTATCGATCGGGCCGGCCAGGCTGTCGAGAAAGATCTCGAACGCGTCCACCGCCAGCTCGTCGAAGGGAAACCACGGCTGAAGCCCGCCGTTGTACTGGATGCCGACGCCGATCTGCGGAAACGTTTCCATGTCGCTCTCCTGGCCCGAGCGGGCGTGCCGCCGGCGGCTTCAGCCATGGCCGCCGGCGGCGCTACGCCCTCGGGGGCGCGTCCGGTCTACCTACTTTTCCACGCCAGCCAGGAAGTCCTGGAACGCGGTCAGGTACGCCGGCCTCTCCTCGTCGAAGTAGGCATGCGAGCTTCCGGGGAAGATGTTCGACACCGAGCCGGGCACCTGCGAGCTGTACTGCTCGCAGCGCTCGGGGATGGCGAGATCGGCCCCGCCGCAGTTGAACCAGATCGGAGCCTGGACGTCGTCCAGGGCGCCCGAGTCGTCGCGGGTCATGAGGACGCCGGTGTAGTTCAGCTCATCCGTGCCGATCATCGCGGAGTACGAGTCGACCCCGAACTGCTCGGCGGAGAACGCCTTGTTCCAGCAGTCGGGGAAGGGATCGATGGTGACGAGGTGGTCGGCGTAGAACTCGTTGAGGGCCGCCACGTACGCCTTGGAGCCGGGCTCGTTGTTGTTGATGCCGTCCTGGACCTCCTGCGGCTCCTCGGCGAGGAGGCCGAACAGGTCCTGTCGGTAGGTGGGGATGTCGATGATCGGGCTGGCCAGGATCAGCGAGCGCAGACCCGCCGGCTGGGTGGCCGCATAGAGGAGCCCGAGCTGCGTGCCCCAGGAGTGGCCCCACAGGTGGAACTCCTTCAGGCCCAGCCCGGCCACGACGTCCCCGAGCTCCTCGATGTACCGATCGACGTTGTACAGCGAGGTGTCAGTGACTCGATCCGAGCGCCCGCTGCCGAGCTGGTCGTAGAAGATCACCGGCCGCCCCTCGGCGTCGGCGAGCTCCTTCATGAACGGAAGGAAGTAGTAGTGCGGGACGCCGGGACCGCCGTGGACGGTCAGGATGGGCGTCTTGTCGCCGGTGCCATAGATTCCGTACCAGACCCTACCGCCTGGAACGTCGATGAAGCCCTCTTCGTCGTACGCGAGGTCGGGGCACAGGTCGGTCGCCCCGGCGTCCGGCGTGGTGTCACCGGCGTCCGGCGTGGTGTCGCCGGCGTCCGGCGTGGTCCCGGTGTCATCGTCCTGGCCGTCGTCCTGGGCGTCATCGTCATCGTCGTCGCCGCCACAGGCCGCGGCGCCGCCGAGTACGAGTGCCGCCACCCAAACGGCTGTCGTGATTCGTTTCAGCATCATGGTTCCACACCTTCCCGTTCTCTTGAGGGAGAGAAATGTTAATCAGTGTCGAGTTTCAGACACTCACGCCAGGACCGAAGGTATTCCGGAGTGAGCTACAGAGAAACACTCAATTGACAATCTTCCCGGTCCGCTCGAACGTGCCAGTCGCCCATGTAGGCCCGTCGGAGAGAGGGGAAGTGTTATGCGAGTTAGTTGAGAAACACTTCTGGGCAGCAGTGCTGCGGCGAAGTCAGTCGTCCTTGATGAAGACGGCCACGCCCCAGGCGATGTCGAGCGGATAGGAACCCGCGCGGCTGCGGAACCGCGCCGACTCCATGCGCCACTCCTCGTCCATGGCGGCGCGGACCTCGGGCGGCTGGCGGGCGTAGAAGACGTGGATGTTGGCCGCGAACACGGAGAGGAGGCCCCAGTACTCGGCCGGCGTCTCGATGTCCATGCGGCGAACGATGCGCCGGTGAACGAGCAGGCGCGCGGGCAGGCCCGCATCGCGGTGCATGCTCTCGAGCAGATCGGCGGTCAGACCGGACGACGGCACGTAGTCGGCCGTCCTGAGATCGGGCACGAACCGGGCCACGATGGACTTCCCGAGCATCCACGGCGGATCGATTGCGGTGAGCGCGTCCCCTGCGGCGAGCTCCCACAGCTGGACCACGAGACGTCCACCGGGGCGGAGGATCCGATTCACTCCTGCCAGCACGCGCGGGATGTCGGGGAAGAGCCAGAGCGCGCGCTGGCAGGTGACCCGGTCGAACGAGCCATCGGCGAAGGTGAGCGCGCCGGCGTCCATCTCCTGAAAGTCGAGACGTCCGGCCAGCTCGGGCTCCAGGGTGTCGTCGGCCCAGGCCCGGGCGGCGGCGAGGCTGCCGCGCGCGAGGTCGACGCCGGTGACGTGGGCGCCGCGTCGCGCGATGGCGGCGGCGGAGCGTCCGTCGCCGGCGCCGAGGTCGAGCACACGGGCCCCCTGGAGCTCGCCGCACTCGTCGATCACGGTCTCGTTGAGCGCCTCGCGGATCGGGTGCGAGGCGTTCTCCGCCTGTCGCTTCAGCACCTCTTCCCACTCGCGGTAGCGAACCGGCTGGGCGTCCAGCCCGGGCTCGGCGCGAGCAGGGCCAGCCTCCGGCCGGACGACACCGAGGGCGGCGAACCGGGTCAGCATCGCGCGCGCGCGCGCCTCGCCGTTCTGCCCGATGATGGCGGCCACGGCGGCCACGTCGAGCGGGCGGTGCTGGAGCTCGGCGCAGACCGCGGCGGCGGCGCGGGTCAGCCGGGCGTACTCCGGCAGGGCGTCGACGTCGCGCAGGTGGACGAGCATGACCTGCTGCGGCGCCGGATCGAGAGGCTCCTGGCCGGCGTGATCCGGGTCCTCGATCCAGGGCGCGAGGTCGTGATCGACGATCACGATCGCGGCCGCCTGGCTGAGCTGGTAGAGCTCGCCGTCCTGGACCACGAAGGCCGACGCGGTCCACGCCTCGGGCGGCAGCGGCGCCAGGCGGAGCAGCAGCTCGGTGGCGGCCAGCTCCAGCCGGATGGCGTCGCGGAACCCCGCGACCAGCTCCGCGTCGGCGGTCTGCAACGTCTCGTGCAGGAAGTCCCGCGTCAGGTGCACGAGCCGCTGGCTGTTCTCCCGCCAGGGGCCGGCCTCCAGGAAGCGCCGGACGGCCGGGTCCAGGCGCCCGTGGTGACCGAGCACGGTCGCCGTCATGGGTGCGTAGCGCTGGAAGGTGCGGATCCCCAGCGCCCCCACGCGGAAGCGATATCCCCGGATCGGCCACTCGGCAGCCGCCGGATATCGGGCCAGCTGCGCCGCCGCTTCCGCTTCTTCGGGATCGAGTCCGCGCGCCCGCAGGCTCTCGGTGGTGCCGCCGAAGACGTCGCGCTCCAGCGCCGGGTCGCGCAGGATGCGGCGCCACAGCTGGAAGACCTTCGCCGCGTTCATGCGAGTGCGCGCGTCATGAGGGCGGGTGTCGCCGAGTTTGAAGTCGAGTCAGGCATCATTAAAAAAGGTGAGGCCCACCTGACGGTGGGCCTCGTGCCCCTCATGGGCCCGCTCAGCAGTCCAGGCCGCCAGCGTCACCCGCGCGAAGACCGCTGCGGATGCGGAGGCCGGGCCGGACCCGGAGCGTCATGACGTCGTCCGTCTCCTCGATCTGGGCGTCGCTGTGCAGCTCGACCTGCTTCTCATCCTGCTGATCACGTGCCGCCATCTGCTCTTGCTTCATTGGTTTTTCCTCCTATTGCGGTTTCTTGCGTAATGTTGAATCCGCAAGTAATGGAGGCACACTTGCAGAATTGACACACGCATAGCAAGCGCCCTGTTTCGCGTGTAATCGATTACGGTGGCGCACGACTGAGATGTTGTTGCAGTTCTCTGGGTGACTGCGCCGGAGACAAATAGTTCGAGGAGTCGAGTTGAGTGGCTGCTGGATCGTGGATCCGCAATGAACAGGAAATCGCGGGCTATGGCCCGCGAGAGGCCTTCTAGCCCGTGTTCCAGACGATCTGCCACATGTCGGCGAGGGTCTGCAAACGCGACGGAGATTGCGAGTTCGAGGCGCGCAATCCGAGTCGACTGGGTGATCTCTCGCAGAGAGCAATGACCAGGAGAGCGCGGGCTCGCGCCGGCGCACACTCCGATGCCCAGTTCGAGAATTAAGTCCGAATTAAGTTCGAGGAGTCCAGTCCGAGTGACTGGACTCCTCGATCACGGATGAGCAATGACGAGGAGCGTGCGGGCCCGCGCCCGCACGCACTCCATGGCCTGGATGGCCGACTCGGGATCCAGGTTGGAGAAGCTCTCGTCGAGGATGACCACTTCGCTGTCCTGCAGGATAGCGCGGGCCATGAACAGCCGGCTCTTCTCTCCGTGCGAGAGCTGCCAGCCCGTGTCGCCGACGATCTGCCACATGTCGGCCGGCATCCGCTCGATCAGCGGTCCCAGCCCGAGCTCGTGGCAGACCTGCCGCGCGAGGGACAGGTCACTCGGGGAGGGGGGCCAGGCCCGGCCCATGAGCAGGTTGAAGGCGAAGGTCTCGCTCATGACGTGGTTCTCGTGAAACTGAGGCGCTCCGGCGATTCGTCGGCGCCACCCCTCGCTTCCGAGGGTCACTCGATCCAGGCCGGCGCTCATGAGGTTCCCCGCGCTCTGCGAGCGGAGGCCGAGCAGGAGCGCGGCGAGGGTCGACTTGCCCCCACCGGATGGGCCCTGGATGAGGACGCGCTCGCCGGCTCGCACCACCAGGTCGCAGCCGCGCAGGACCGGCGTGTCCCGTGCGGCGTGACGGAACTCGAGCCCGGAGGTCTCGACGGCGATGCCCCGCCCGCTGCCCGCCGACAGCACCGCGTCGGGCGCGGCGAGGAGCTCGCCGCGCGCGGCGGCGCCGTAGGTGAGGGCGACCCGCCGCCAGGCGATGACGGCGCCGGCGATCCGCGTGATGCCGTCGACCAGCCGACCCAGCGACTGCCAGACCAGGAGCAGGCCGCCCATCGACACCGCGAGGTCGGCCGGATCGGCGCCGGACACGAAGGCGGGCGCCAGGGCGATCATCGAGGCGATGAGCCAGCCGCGCGGCACCAGCACGAGCAGCGCCGCGTTGACGCCGTCGAACGCGACCGACCGGTGCTGGTAGCTCCACAGCACGGCGTCCTCGCTGTCGTGCCAGCGGCTCGGGTGCTCCTGGGCCAGGCGAGTGCGATGGCCGACCATGCGCTCGATCGTCTCGTCGGTCAGTCGCAGGCGCTCATCGGTCCAGGCCCGCTGGCTGTTGACCAGGCGGCGGCCGAGCCAGAGCGTGCCGCCCAGCCAGGCGACCAGCACCGGCAGGTGGATGAGGCCAGCAGCTCCGGCGCCGAGGATCACCGCCGCGACCAGGATCTCCATCGCGGCCAGCGCGCCGATCAGGCCGCCGCCGAACGCCAGCCGCTCGACCTCCTCCGACTCGATGACCCGGCCGAGCAGCCGACCGACTCCCTCGGTGGCGACCTCGTCCGGCTCGAGCCGGATGCTGCCGCGCAAGAGGCGCCGCTTGAGCAGAGCGCCGACGCCGGTGGTGAGGACGCCCTGCGACCAGGTCGTCAGCATGCGCAGCGGCAGGATGGTGAGGAGGAGCAGCGCCCAGGCCGCCAGCCAGCCGCGATCGAGCCGGCCCTCGAGCAGCCCCTTGCCGAGGACCCACCACGCCAGCACGTAGGCGGCGAACTGGGCCAGGTGGGCGGACGCCAGCGACACCAGCGGCCGCGCCAGGCGGGCCCGGCGGGCCTGGCGCCAGAGCGGCGCCCCCGGCGGGAGCCGCAGCAGCCACCCCCGTGCGCCCATCTGCCCGGACACGAGCTCCCCCACCATGTGCTGGTGGGCCCGCGCGCGCCGGTCGGCGGGAATGGCGGCGTCGGCCAGCACGCGCTCGATGCGCGCGCGCAGCTCCGGGTCCACGCCGGGCAGGACCTGCTCGGACACATGCTCCAGCGGGACGGCGCAGGTGCCGCCGGCCGGGTCGAGCAGGAGCAGCCGGCCGCGCCGCGCCGCGACCACCGCCAGGACGCCGCCTCCATGGGCGAGCAGCGCCGGAGGCGAGTTCGACAGCAGCTCCGCCGCGTCCGCCCGGCTGGCCACGACCGGATCGAGCTCGAGGCCGATCAGCCGGCCGGCGGCCTCCAGCCATGTATCGAGCTCGCGGTCGCCGAGCTGCGCCGGCGCGGCCGGGTTGGCGACCGAACCGGCGCGGGCGAGCCGGGCCGCGACCGCGAGCGCGATCACCGCGTCACCGAGCCGGGCCAGCGGCCAGACGAGCTGCTCGAGCGGCTTCACCCGCGCTCCGTCTCGCTGAGCGTCCCCCGCTCGAGGCGCAGCCGCCGCCAGCGCTCGCCGGACCAGAGCTCGTCGCGCAGCCGGCGGTCAGCCGCCGCCAGCCGGGCGTAGCGCGAGCCGGGCCGGGCCAGGAGATCGACGGGGCGGCCGTCCTCGACCAGGCGCGACCCCTCGATGACGACCACGCGGTCGAACTCGATCGTGTCGGCCACGTCGTGGGTCACGCACAGGAGCGTGGCCCCCGGCCACCAGCTCCGCGCCGCGGCCATGAGCGCCTGCCGGGTGTCGCGGTCGAGCCCGCTGAACGGCTCGTCGAGCAGCACCAGGCGCGGCTCCGATCGCAGCATGGCCCGCGCAAGCCGCAGGCGCTGTGCCTCGCCGGCCGAGAGGAGCCCGCCGTTCTCGCCGATCTGGGTCTGCAGGCCGCCGGGCAGGCGCTCGAGCACCGCGCTCAGCCGGGACGCCACCATCGCCTCCGACAGCGGTGCCCCGTCGGGGCTGCCGCGGCCGTAGAGCAGGTTGTCGAGCACGGAGCGGTTCCACAGCTGCACGCTCGGATCCAGCCAGGCGGTCTGCCGCCGGAGCTCGACGAGCTGGGAGTCGAGGTCGCGTCCGTCGACCTCGACCCGACCGCGACTGGGCCGGTGCCAGCCGAGCAGGAGCCCGAGCAGGGAGGACTTGCCGGCGCCCGACGGGCCGACCACCGCGACCTGCTCGCCAGGCGCGATCGCCAGGTCGAGGCCTTCGAGCAGGACGTGCCCGCTCGCCTCGACGGTGGCGTGGCGAATGTGGATGGCCGTCGCTGATCCGGCAGGGGTGGGCAGGGAGTCGTCGCCCGCCGCCGTCTCCTCCGGCGCGCGCAGCGGCTCGAGCAGGCGGAGGACCGCGCTCCTCAGGATCGGGTACTGGCGCACCGACGCCGCCACCTGCTGGCCCAGGACCGGCAGGCTGAGGGCCCAGTAGACCAGGAGCAGGGTCCCGGCCAGATCCCGCCGCGCGACCGCGAACACCATGAGCGCGCCGAGCGCCAGGCCGCTGCCGACCAGGAGTCCCTCCGTCCACGTCGCGGTCGCGTGGACCCGCAGGGCGGCGCGGCTCCACTCGACCAGGGTCGCCTCGTGCTCGCGCTCGACGGCGTTCCGCGCGCCGTGCACCCGGATCGGCACCAGGCCGAGCAGCGCGTCGAAGTAGAAGCGGGACAGCGCGGCGGCGTGGGTCCTGAGCCTGAGGTCGCGCTCGGCCAGGGCCGGTTCGAAGAGGAGCGGGAGGCCGATCGAGAGGAGCGCGACCAGAAACGCGAGCGGGGCGATCCCCGGCTCCAGCCACGCGATGGCGGCGGCGGTCAGGACCAGCTGGGCGGAGGCGCGCAGGAAGGTGAGCCCGAGGAAGGGCAGGATCCGGATCCACCACAGGTGGTGGCCGCGCTCCGCCATGTCGGAGACCAGCCGGCTGTGGAAGTAGCGGTCGGTCAGCCGCGGGATCTTGTCGAGGAACGCGACGCGCAGCCGGAGCTCGATGGTGCGGCCGAGGTGGAGCGCGCCGGCGGCGAGCGGCCACTCGAGCGCCATGCCGATGGCGAGCACGGCGACGAGCGCGCCGAGGGCGCCGAGTCGATGCGGGGTGGTGCCCAGCTCGCCGGAGACGACCAGGAGGGAGCGGAGCAGGACCGCCTCGAGCGGGACCAGGGCCGACGCGGCGACGAGCGCCACCACCAGGAGGGCCAGGTTGCGGCGGTCATCCCGCGACACCAGATCGAGGACCGCCCGGATCGGGTGCAGCTCCTGCTCGCTCAGGGTCGCGGCCAGCTCGCGCGGCAGCGCCGAGAGATCGATCGCCCCGCGGCGCCGGCCGCGGATCCGGATCAGCACCGCGCCGACCAGGACGAGCCGCTCGTCATCCGACTCGGCCGGATCGACCGACCAGAACGGCGCCGGGATGACCGCGCCGCCGCCCGGCTCGGCCGCCTCGCGCGCCATGCGGTCGACGATCGCCAGCGCCTCGCGGCCGGGCCGGATCGCGCCCGCCCGCACCAGCGACGCGGCGGCCCGGATCGCCCCGTCGAGCGCCGCGCCGCTGCGCCATCCCGGGTCGGCCAGCGCCCGGGCGCATAGCCGGTGCCGCTCCTCCTGGGCGATGGAGAGGGCGTCCATCCGGGCCGCGAGCGTCTCCTGCATCTCCTCGCCGGCGAACCACGCCCGCCACTCTCCCGCCGGCACCGGCTGGCGATGGCGGTAGAGCTGGTCGAGCAGGGCCCGCCGGTGCATCCATATCCGGCCGCGCGCCGGGTCCATCACCTGGACCCACGGCCCGACGATCGACCAGACCACCAGGAAGTGGGTGGCGCCGACCGAGGTCCGCACCACGACGATCGCGGGGAGCGCGCGCGCGGCCGGCTCGAGGAGGTGGTCGAACGGCAGCATCGTCTCCTCGGCGTCGAGGCCGAGCATCCGGGCCACCTCGTCGATCGTGCTGATGGAGGTGCCGTCGACGGCGGTCTGGCATGCCTCGCGCAGGCGGCCGTAGCTGGCCGGGATGCCGAACCCGCGCAGCGCGCACAGGAGCGAGGCCGGGCCGCAGTCCATCATCGAGGTCTGGATGACCTCCGGGGCGATGCGGCGCGCGCCGCGCGAGACCGGCGCCGCCGCTCTCATTCGGCGACCAGGCCGGTGGTGCGGACGACCAGCTCGGCCGGGGAGACCTCCTCGAGCACGACCTCGACCCGGCCGATCAGTCCGTGCCCGATCGGGATGGCGGCGGTCTGCCGGCGGGCGAGCGCGAGCTCGACCCGGATGCGGCCGTCGAGCGGCTCGCTCGCCACCGCGGTCACCGCCGCCTCGAGCAGCCCGTACTCGGTCCACGGGAAGCCGGCCACGCGCATGCGTGCCGGCTGGCCGGCGCGCAGCCGTCCAACCACGTCGGACGGGGCGAAGTCGGCCACGACGTGGAGGTCGCCCTCCGGCGTGATCGACGCGATCCGCTGCCCGACCTCGACGACCGAACCCAGCTGCGGGGCGCGGATCTCGCCGAGGTGGCCGGCGATCGGGGCGCGCACGGTATGACGGGCGCGCTCGTCCTCGATGCGCCGGACCTCGACGGAGGCGCGGGCGCGGTCGCTCTCGAGCGCGGCCAGGTCGGCCTCCAGGCCGGCGGTCTCCGCCCGATCCTGGGCGATCTGGCGGCCCATGCCGGCGCGCAGCCCGTCGAGCCGCCGGTCGCGCGCGGCGGTCGCGGCGCGCTGCTGGACCAGGCTGGCCCTGGCGCGCTCGCGCTCGGCCGACGCGACCAGCCCGCTCTTGTGCAGGCGGTCGGCGCGCCGGCTCTCCTTGGCGGCCAGCCTGGCCCCGGCGCTGGTCTCGCGCCGGAGCATCCGCGCCTCGGCGATCCCCGCCGCCCCGCCGCGCTCCGCCTCGGCCAGGGCGGACTGGCGCGCCGCGATCTCGCTCCTCACCGCCGCGATCTGCGCGTCCAGGTGGTGCGTGCGCGAGGTGGCCTCCTCCAGGCGGAGGGTCACGTCGGTGGTGTCGAGGACCAGGAGCGGCTCACCGGCGCGGACCAGCTGGCCGACCGGGAGATGGACCGAGGCCACGCGTCCGGCCACCAGCACGTCGACCGGGTGGACCTGGGCGCGCGACTGGACCCGCGCGCTCTCGCTGACCGCGTAGATCGGGACCCGGGCGAGCGTGAACCAGAGCGCCCACAGCGCGGACAGCGCGGCCACGACTCCCGCCATGCCCCAGCGCCGCCGCCACCGCCGCGAATCGACCGACAGCGCTGCGAGCGTCTGTCGAAATGCCGACGCCATTCGAAGACGGCAGTATACCGATCCGCGCCCGATGGACAGTCATCGTGGGCCGTTACTCGATGGCGACAAGGTCGCGCATTCCCCGACAACCGGGGCCTTCGTCGGCTATTCGGCGGCGATCGCCGCCCCGCGGGCCTCGGCGCGCTCCCACATGCGCAGGTAGGCCTCGGCGGAGCGGAACAGCGGCTCGAGCTCGGCGTCGGTGACGCCGTCGCGGCGCACGTCCTCGATGAGCTCGGGCAGGAGCCCGAGGTGGATCATGCCCTCGGTGTTGAAGTCGACGGTGCGGTTGCCGAGCTGGGGCTCGGTGAGGGTGACATCACCGCCGTAGGAGGCGAACGGGTAGGTGATGGGGTTGGCCTGCTCGACGTCGCCGCACTCGCTGTCGGGCCCGAAGCGAGGCCGCGGGCCGCCGGCGAAGCCGTTCAGGTCGAAGCCGAAGCCCTCGCCCGGGTAGCCGCCGTTGGCCACGATCTCGGCCACCCGCGCGCGCAGCGAGTCGCCCATCGCGCCGGCGCGGTCGGCCGCGGCGCAGCGGCCGAGGTCGAGCGCGGACACGCCGCCGAGCTGGTAGATGAGGCCGCGGTTGGTGTTGCCGTGGCTGCCGACCGCCGGGTAGTCGTTCTCGACCAGGAGCTCGTAGGCCCGCACGTACGAGCGCTTCGGCATGTGGTCGACCTCGATGAGCATGCCGCGCTTCATCATCTCGAGCAGCAGGGTCTCGCCGAGCGGGGTGAGGCCGGCGTTCTGGCAGTACTCGCCCTCGAGAGGCGGATCCATCAGCGCGGTCAGGAAGGGCGCGAGCGCGCCGAGCGGATCCGCGGCGAAGCCGGACAGGTCGTTGGGCGCCGGCGCGGCGTACTCGTCGCGCGGCTGGTTCAGGCCGCCGAAGATCACCCCGCCGTGATCGAAGACCGACGGCGAGTCGGGGCAGTCCTGGACGAAGTTGGAGAAGTGGCCGCTGTTCACGAAGCTGCCCAGCTGCCCCACGTTGCGGTCGCCGTCGCCGGCGGAGAACGCGTTGTCGAACTTGTGCACCGGGAACAGCACGCGCACGCCGAGCTCGTGATAGCGGTCGAGCTCGGCCCTCACCCTGTCCGCGTCGCAGGCGGGGACGCCCGGCGGCGGGGTCAGGAAGCAGTCGAACAGGTTCGAGGTCTCGATGCCGAGGACCACCGCCAGCTTGCCCTCGGTGATGACCGCGCGCGCCTCGGCCGGGCTCTCGACCACGCGGAACCAGCCCTCGCCCGGGCCGCCCGACTGCGCGTCGATGTAGCGCTCGAGGTTGCGCGTCTCGGCGATGATGCGGTCGACGTTCACCATGTCGTTGCAGGCGTAGCGCACCGACTGCACGCCGAGCCCGGTGATGAGGTCGCACAGCACCGAGTTGGTGGTCGCGTGCTGCACGAGGAGGCGCAGACCGCCGCGGTAGGCGCGCTCCAGCCAGCGGTAGTACTGGGTCTGGTGGGTCGCCCGCTTCCACGTGTTGGGCCAGTCGGTGAACTCCGGGTAGCCGTCGGGGACGTGGTCGAACTCCGGGGTCATCCTGGTCAGGAACAGATCGAGCAGCGTGCTGGTCTGGAGGTCGCCGAGCCCGGAGAAGGCGTAGCCCACCAGATCCAGCCGGCCTTCGTCGCCGTGGAAGGGCGCGCAGCTGGGCAGGGCCTTCTCCACGCCGAGCCGGTGGAAGGGTGACCCGTGGAAGATGCCGCCGCCTCCGAAGCCGAAGTTGGTGAACAGGTGCGAGTGGGTCTCGACGATGCCGTAGACGTCGCCGTCGTCCCAGGTGGTGCGCGTGATCTCGCCCTCGGCATCGACGGTGAGCTCGGGGAAGTCGCTGCAGCCGGTGGCCTCGGAGAGGGTGATCACCGCCGCCTCCGACTCCTCGGCCGCGAGGCCGGTGGTGGTCAGGTACTGGCCGCTGGCCAGGTGGTGGAGCTGGAAGCGGGTCGGATCGGCGGCGCTGACCTCGAGCTGCCACTCCGCCGGCGAGACGAAGGTGTCGTCGAGGAGGTCGAGATCCGAGGTCAGGGTCTCGGCGCGGGAGAGCCCACCGCTCTCGCCGACCAGGTAGTGACGGTCGGCCGAGTAGAGGAGGTACGTGGCCAGGTCGGAGGCGCGGAGGAGGAAGCGCTCGCCGGATTCCTCGCTGGCGGCGCTGAAGGCGTAGCCGGCGCCGTCGTCGGTGGCCTCGAGCCAGCGCGGCTCGGTGCCGCCGGGCGCGATCGCGTCGACCACGAAGCAGCCGCCGGCGACCCCGTGGATCCCCCCGACGTCCGGCCCGGGCCCGGGCGGCTCACCGGGCGTCTCCGACGGAAAGTCGCCACATGCCGTCAGCGAGAGGAAGAGGAGGGGCGCGATGACCCCGGAGACGCGGTTGCGGGCGGCCATCGAAAACGGACGCTAACCCGACCGTTTCTGGAAGTCGAGCGCCCGGCGGATCAGTGGATCACCGCGTCCCACTCCTCGCCCGCGCGCTCCATCAGCGCCGGCACGTCCTCGGCCAGGAGCCAGCGCTCCGCCACCAGCTCCATCGCGGCGGCCCGGAAGCGCTGGAGATACGAATCGCGGCCGGTGTAGCGCTCGGCGATCGACGGGCGCGGATCGCGGCTCTTCTTCCTCTCCGCCGCCGTCCGGGCGAAGGGCAGGTAGGAGCCGAGGAACGAGACCATCTGGCGCGGCGCGCCGATCGATGGGTCGCGCAGGTTCCACGGGGTGTAGGTCGCGAGCGGCACGCGCAGCTGTGGCAGCAGCACGCCGCCGCGGTCGTTGCCGTCGCGGTCGACCTGCGCGACCAGGATCGGGTAGGGCCGGCCGACCCTGGGCGGCTGGCGGCTGATGATGCCCTTCGCCCACCGGGGCCCGAAGTCGAGGCGCCAGGCCCGCACCGGGCTCGCCGGCACTCGCGTGTCCGGGATGCGCGGGAAGCGGAGGCGGGCGAGCGGCACCAGCGTGCCGTCGGCCAGGCGCGGGTGGCGGCTGGGCGGCGGCGCCACGCCCTTCGCGACCCAGGCGTCCATGCTGGCGATCATGGCGCGCCAGAACCAGCGCACCGGGTTGGGGTTCTGCCGGTGCTGGCCCTTCAGGTCTCCGGTGCCGAGCTCGGGCGGAAACGGCCGCGAGAAGTGCTGGAGGCCGCTGAACGTGTAGATGCGGACGTGGTCGGGGATCGCCGCGTCGCGCCGGCCGTCGGGGCTGACGTGGATCAGCGCCGCGGCGCGGCCCCAGTACTCGTACGACGTGTTGGTGTAGAAGATCTTCGGCGCCACCTTCTCGGAGTAGACGGCGTCGAGGAGACCGGCTCGCGCGCCGGTGACCGGATCGGTCTCCGGAAGGTCGGTGAACGGGAACAGATCGGTCGGATAGAAGAACGCCGTCCACGGCTGCGCGTCGCGCGACGGCTGCGCGAAGCGGTGATTGAAGCTGCCCCGTCCGGCGCCGGCGACGTGGGCGAGGACGCCGTCCAGCACCTGCCGTCCTCCCTCGTCGGCGTTGAAGCCGGCCCACAGGAAGTGGCGCAGGAAGCGCCCGCACTGCGAGATCCCGGCGGCGTAGGTGCGCTTCACCGGCGCGATCGCGGTGCGGTCGTACTTGAGGTGAGCGGCGAAGTCGCGAACCGCGGCGAGGCCGAGCCCGGCCACGACCGGATCCTCGACCACGTACACGAGCTCGTACAGCCTGCCGGGCTGGAAGCCGGCGGCGAGATGCAGGTGGCGATCGCTGGCGATCAGCTTGCCGTCCACCACGTGGGCGAAGCTCCAGCGCGAGCGCGGGATCGCGCGCCGGGGCCCGTTGGGCGCGTCGCGGACCGTGAGCGCGTTGCGCGGATCCGCCGGCGCCGCGGCCGGATACTCGAGGCCGCCGAGGTCACCGCCGATCATGTGGCCGAGCGGCACATCCTGGCCCTCCTGCGACGGTGAGAAGTCGTCGCGCAGGAGGCCGGTGATGCGGCTGCCGTCCGGGTTGTGGGCGACCGGCGCGTGGAGGCGCAGCCGGGTCGGATCGTCGCTGACATCCCACTGCCAGCCGAGCGCCGCGTAGGTGTAGCCGCGCCGCATGAACCACCCGTCGCCCACATCCGGATCCGCGCCCGGATCGCCCGGCGGCGTGGGGCCGCCGACGATGCCGAGCATCCCCTTGCGGCCGCGGTTGGGCACCTCCAGGAACAGCGCCCCGTTCCCCCGGCTCATGTCCCTGGGCTTGAGCAGGAACAGATCGGCGGAGAACTCGACCTCGCCGTTCGAGTCGCGCGGGGCGTTCTCCAGGTCGACGATGGCGCGGTTGTGGCGGTCCTCGGGCCTGACCTTGAAGAAGACGCGCCCGGTGATCTTCTCGTATGCCCCGCTCGATCCGAACGCCTTGCCATTCATGACCGGCGTGCGCGACGTGATCTCGATGCGGACCACCCGCGCGCTGGCGGGCGAGGAGAGACAGACGACACAGGCGAGCGCGGTCGCCGCGAGCCGGACGATCCTCATGCCGGCGCCGAGTGTACGGGACTGGTACCTCGCCGAGGTCACGCCTCGTCGACGTCTGCCGGTGACCGCGCGTGGGTACGCTGCTTGCATCGAGCCGGGGCCATGACCAGTCGGAGCTGGGCCCTGGCCCTCCTTCTCATCGTTCACGCCGCGATCGCCTGCGGGGGCGAGTCGAGCGGCGGCGATCACACGACGATGGACGCCGACGCCGCCGTCGCTGCCGGCGATCCCGACGCCGGACCCGATCTCCCGGCGGCGGACGCGGCAGTCGAGCCGCCGGCCACCGAGTTCGACATCGTGGTGGACGTCGAGCCCGCCGGCCCCTATGGCCAGCGCTCCTTCGACGTGCCGGCCCGCTCCAACTGGGTCAACACGGGGCTCTTCCTGCGCGCGGGGGAGAGCGCGACGATCGCCGCATCCGGTACCTGGTCCTATCACGACGAGGCGACCGGGCCGGACGGCATCACCGACATCGAGGTGGTCGGGTGCCCGGCCGGGATGCTGGTGGCGCGCAGCGGCCTCCACTACGAGGACGCTCGCGCATGTGTCGGCGCCGGCGCGGAGTACACCGCGCCGCGTGACGGCATCCTGTACGTCGGCGCCAACGTGTCGACCGATCTCGGCGAGACCTACGAGTCGCGCGTCCTCGAGTCGGACGGCACCATCGAGGTGACGGTCGAGGGCACCGGCGACACCGCGCCGTCGATCGCGATCGGCGAGCTGGCCGGCTACGATCTCGCCGCGGTCGCGTCCGGCTGGGTCGAGCTGCGCGGCGCCCACTCGGTCGTGACGGTGCCGGTCGCGGACGCGGTCCGCGATCTCGGGTCGGCGGCCGCTTCCATCAGGGTGCTGGACTCGATCTACGAGCTCCACCAGGAGATCCGGGGCGCGGTACCGGCGGCCGGCCAGCGGATCCGCTTCTTCCCGGATCCGGATGTCGTGCCGGTTGGCTACATGCTGGCCGGGAACCCGATCCGCTGCGATCCGTCGATCATGTCGGGTGGCGACACCCAGCGGATCCTGCGCGCCTCGGAGCAGGGGACCGACATCTGGGGCTTCGCCCACGAGGTCGGCCACGACTTCACCATGGCCGGAGGGACCTGGGTCTACATGTACCCGAACCTCGAGAGCTGGCCGAACATCTTCACGGTGCACGCGCTCCGCGCCCTCGATCGGACCGAGGATCAGCCGAACCTGGCCACCTACTGCGACGGGCGGGACGCGTACCTGGCCGCGCCGAGCTACCCCACGCTCCGGTCCGATCCGTTCCTGCAGCTCTGCTTCCTGCTCGAATTCGAGGAGGATGGCGGCGCGTCGTTCTGGCCGAGCTTCTTCGCGGCGCTCAACGATCTCACCAACGAGGACGTCCAGCTCGACACCAGCGATCCGGAGGACCGGATGCTGTGGGGCTGGATCCGCGATCGATTCAGCGAGGCAGCCGGGGTGGACGTGACACCCCGCTTCCAGGCCTGGTCAGTGCCGCTGCCCTGACCGCACCGGGGCCTGGCGCACCGAGCAGGTCAGCGGGTGGCCAGCGATCGCGTGCCGGGCATCGGTGTCTCGGCGTCCAGGTGCAGCATCACGGCGGTGCTCTCCAGGGCGGGGAAGGCGGTGTCCATCTGGTCGGCCATGGGCGCCCCGGCCGGGTCGATCGCCTGGGCTGCTCCTCGTACCTCGTGCTGGAGTCCGACGCCGATGAAGAGGCGGCGGCGGCCCCAGTTCAGCTGGACCCCGACCGATGCCATCTGCTCGCGCTGGTGGCGATCGGGGTGGCGAACGTCTCTCGCGCGGCCGCGGGCGCCCAGCCGGACGCGGCCGATGCGCGGGCCCTCGATCGCCACCGAGATGTCGGCGTCGTCGAGGGGCGAGAGCAGCTCGCCTCCCTGCGGACCGAGGCCGAGGAGGTCGGCCTCGATCGCGATCGACGGGCCGTCCGACTCGCCCAGGCGCATGCCCAGCCACGGGCGGAGCGGGCGGCCGTGGCCGCTCCAGGTCAGCGCGTGCGCGCCGAGGAAGAAGGCGTAGGCGCCGGCGTCGCGCCGGTAGCGCGCGCCGAGCAGGTGATAGACGGTGCCGTTGTCGCCGCTCTCGGAGCGGCCCTCGGCCACGTCGAGGCGCTCCCAGTTGAAGAGCTCGACCGAGAAATGATCGCCCAGCGCCATCTCCGGCAGACGCAGGCGCACGTCGAAGCGGAGGTGGTCGTCGACCGGCGCGATCCACTGCTCCACGCGGAGGCCGTTGAGGACGTGCCAGCCGCGGATCGGGCCGACTCCACCGCCGTCGGTGAGCTCGCCCCCCGGCGGTGGCTCCGCGCTGGCGTCGACCGGCGCCGCCAGAAGGACGAGGAGGGCGGCGAGTGGACGGCGAAGCACTGGCGTGGCGAGGCTGCAACGTACATGCCACGGTGGCTGGCCTGCCGGGGGGTCGTTTCGCGATGCCACGTGATCGATCAGGCGCGGAGCGCATCGACCAGGAAACGCCTCCCCTGAGGCCTCACGTGCATGTGCTCCATTCCGGCGCACGGAATGCGTGAGCCCGCGAGCCGGCTCGAAGTCGGGCTCCGGTGGCAGCTTCGGTGACTCACGCTGGGGCCATGTGGCCCCATGCCCTCACGAGTGCGCGGGACTCACCGGTGAGCACCGCGTGGGCGGGGACTGCCATCAAGGCGAGCCGCTCCGGCGCTGGCGCGATCGTCGGCGAGCTCGAGGTGATCGACTCGCCCGGTGTTCGCGGCGACGACGACTGACCATCGCGAAGACGATGAGCGCGCGCGCAGTGGGACATCCTGCTCGCGACAGCGTCGGCCGTGGCGCGCGGCGGGCGCGCAATCTCGGTATCGCGGCGAACATCCGATGCGTCGTCGTCGGCGCGCTCGTCGATCGTTCTTCGCGGCCTACTTGTCGCACATCGGGGATCTCTCTCTCACGTCGGTGACACGGATGCTTCGCGATCGTCCCTCGTCCGCCAAATGCCCGCTGCAACCCTGCGGAACGCGATGTGGGGCGATCTGCGTCACGGGCAGGCTGCGCGTTTCGGCGCAATGAAAGACTCGACCTCGCGGCGGAAGACCCGCAGACTCGTTCCCTCAGTGCGGGGCAATGCTTTCCTGGAGGGGAGGGGGAGGATGGGTCTAGTTCGGACTCTGTGCGGCCTGCTGGCCGCTTTCTGCGTCGCTGCGTGCACCGGCGGCATCACCAATGGCGATGGCGACGACGATGACGGCGGTGGTGGAGGCGGAGGCGGTGGCGGCGGAGGCGGCGGCGGCGGTGGCGTGGTCGACGAGGGCCCGTACGAGGGCGAGCTGGGCACGATCCTGTTCGTCACCCAGGTCCCGGTCGGCGGCATCGGCACGCTGTCGGCGCCGTTCGGCAACCACCTGGCCACCATGGAGTCCGCGCCGCGCGGCGGCGATCTCATGATCCGCTATCCGGACGGCACGCTGCGCAACCTGACCCGCGAGGCCGGGTTCGGCGACGCCGGCGAGATGCAGGGCGCCAACGCCATCGCGGTGCGCGAGCCGAGCGTCCACTTCGGCGGCAACCGCGCGCTGTTCGCGATGCTGGTCGGCGCGGTGACCGAGCAGTACGACCAGCGCCAGAACTTCCACTGGCAGATCTACGAGGCGACCGGGCTGGCGCGCGACGAGGACGTCCAGATCCGCCGGATCGAGGGTCAGCCGGCCGAGTTCAACAACCTGTCGCCGATCTACGGCAGCGACGATCGCATCCTGTTCACGTCGGACCGGCCGCGCTCGGGCGAGGCCCACCTCTACCCGCAGCTCGACGAGTACGAGTCGCAGCCGACCGTGGTCGGCATCTATCGCCTCGACGAGGAGTCGGGCGAGCTCGAGCTGGTCGAGCACGCGCCGAGCGGTGCGTTCTCGCTGTCGCTCGACAGCACCGGCCGCGTCCTGTTCACCAAGTGGGATCACCTGCAGCGCGACCAGCAGGCCGACGACGAGGAGCTCGCCGACCGCTGGGGCGTCAGGACCTACGCCGACGAGTCGGCAGGCGCCGCGGCCAGCTCGACGCTGGCCGGCAGCGAGGTCTTTCCGGAGGCCCGCACCGAGTCCTCCGAGGGCGCCCAGGCCGGCGTGTCCGGTCACCGCTACAACCAGTTCTTCGCCTGGGAGATGGATCAGGACGGCAGCGCCGAGGAGACGCTCAACCACATCGGCCGTCAGGAGTGGGGCGGCACGTACAGCGACGGCAGCTTCACCGGCGACGACAACCTCGCGTTCGAGGCCGAGGACGTGTATCGCGCGGCCAGCATGCAGCTGCGCGGCGACGGCGGCGCGTTCCACATCCGCCAGGATCCGACCGAGCCGGGCTGGTACCTGGCCACCGAGGCGGCCGAGTTCGGCAACGGCGGCGCGGGCCGGCTGGTCCGGCTGCAGGGCGATCCAGAGGTCAACCCGGAGGACATGCAGGTCCAGGGGCTGACCGGCCGCGACCAGGACGAGACCGGCTACTTCCGCAACCCGCTGCGCCTGACCGACGGCACCTACGTCGCGGTGCACTCGCCCTCGGGCGCGGGCGAGGAGGGGCTCGGCTTCCGCCTGACCGTGCTCGCCGCCGACGGCGACTTCATGATCGCGTCGCAGCACGTCACGCCGGGCATCGAGCGGACCATCTCCTGGTGGACGCCCGACGATCGGACCAGCTTCTCCGGCGTTCTCTGGGAGCTCGATCCGGTCGAGGTCGCGCCGCGCGAGGTGCCGCCCCCGCGCGACAAGCCGCTGCCCGACGTCGAGCAGGCCGTGTTCGACGAGGTCGGCGTGAACACCGACACGCTGTCGAGCTGGCTGCGCGAGCGCGAGCTGGCCCTGGTCATCAGCCGCAACGTCACCCAGCGCGACCGCAACGACGTGCAGCAGCCGTACAACCTGCAGGTCCCCGGAGGCGTGTCATCGGTCGCCGGCGGCGGCACGGTCTACGACGTCAGCCACGTGCAGTTCTTCGAGGGCGACCAGCTGCGCGCCTACGACGGCGGCTCGAACGGGCGGCGCGTGCTCGGCCGGCCGATGCACGGCGCCGACCTGGCCACCGATCCGGGCGGGCCGACCGGCAGCGTGGCGATCGGCGCCGACGGCTCGATGGCCGCGTTCGTGCCGGCTCGCCGCGCGATGTCGTGGCAGCTGACCTCACCGGACGGCAGCGCGGTCGTGCGCGAGCGCAACTGGGTGTCGTTCCGGGCCGGCGAGATCCGCGTCTGCGCCTCGTGCCACGGCATCAACAAGGAGAGCCAGACCGGCGACCCGGTGCCGACCAACACGCCGGCGGCGCTGCGCAGCTTGCTCCAGGACTGGCAGGCGACGCAGTAGCGTCTAGAACGCGATCAATGGGTCGCCGAGCACCAGCTCGGCGACGAAGTTGACGAAGAAGAAGCCGAAGAAGATCGCGTTGAGCACCAGCGCCGCGTGGTGCCACGGGCGCGGCCGGGCCGGCGCCGGCAGCCTCCGGTTGAGGTAGATCAGCATGAAGGGGTAGATGAGCGCCCCGAGGTTGGACATGTTGGCCGACCACTGGACCAGCCCGATCGGCAGGCCCAGGTGGATGACCGCGCTGATGACGACCAGCAGCGCCAGCATGAAGGGGTAGTAGAAGCGGCGCGGATCCTCCTCGATGCGGGCGCGCAGCCGGGCGCTGGCCGCGTGCGACGCGTCGGTCGCCACCCGAACCATCCCCTCGAAGATGCCGAGCTGGGTGCTGAACAGGATGAACAGACCGATGACCAGCGCGAAGTAGAAGAGGAGCCCGCCGTACTGGCCGCGCAGCACGTCGGCCACGAAGGTGGGCACGTTGCGGGCGTTCGGCTGGCGGCCGGACAGCTCGACCGCGCGCGCCATGAGGATGGTCGGCAGCAGCATCCCCATCATCGCGCCGACGAAGAAGACGCCCCACATGTCGACCAGGAGGAGCCGGTACCAGCGGCGCCAGCGGCCGCGGTTCAGCTGGTCGTCCGGGAAGGTGACTCCGCTGGCGAGCAGCTGCTGCTTGCCGCCGCGCATGCCCGACAGGTAGCCGGCCCGATAGCCCATGCCGTAGCCCTTGTCGCGGTAGTGGCCCATCACGTACCAGTTCAGCCCGGAGGCGAGCGCGGTGAAGCCGGCCAGGGCGCCGAGCTGGCTGGCGGTGATGCCGGCCGGCGGTCGAGCCGGCGTGACCAGCCCGCGGATGGCGTCCAGCCAGATCCGACCGGGCACGATGAGGAGATCGAGCACCAGGAGGCCGACCAGGATGAAGCTCACCATCACCCAGTTGGCCAGCTCGAGGGCGCGGCTGATCCGGCGCGCGCCGGCGGTGATGAGGAAGACCACGACCAGCAGCCCGACCGCGTAGAGGCGCGGCTCCTCGGCGTCGCGCGGCGGGATGGCGGCGTGGACCAGCGCGTACACCCCCTCTCCGGCCGAGGCGGCCCAGCCGCCGGCGATGAAGGCGAACAGGACCAGCGCGACCGAGAGTGGGACCCACAGCATCCAGCCAGGCGGCACCCGCCCCCAGCCGACCACCGGGACCTCGCCGGTGGCGAGCACGTAGCGCGACGCCTCCACGTTGTAGAAGGTCTGCAGCAGCGCCGAGACGGTGATGACCCAGCCGATCCCGGTGAAGCCATACTGGCCGACCACCAGCGGACCGATCAGCCACTCGCCGCTGCCGATCGAGATGCCGAGCGCGATCAGGCTGGGGCCGATCGCGTACTGGACCAGCTCGCGCGGGCCCAGGTACTCGATGCCGAACACCTCCTCCGGCGACGGCAGATCATCGATCGCGAGGTCCGGGCGGCTCACCCCGAGCGGAAAGGATTCGGGGCGCGACTCGACAGTGTCCATCGGACCTCCGGTCCGCGCCGGCGGGGCAGGGGCGGCGGAAGCTCCAGTGAAGCCTTTGCCGCGCGCGCTGACAAGAGCGCGCGCGTGGCTCTCCGAATGCACGCTGCATGGACCGTAAGGTACGATCCGCGCGTGGCGAGGAGCGAGAAGGAGATCCTGCACGCGGCCGGCCGCGACGTCGTCATCACCAATCCGCGCAAGCTGTACTTCGCCGCGGCCGGTCACACCAAGCTGGACCTGGCCCGCTACTACCTGGCGGTGGCCGAGCACGCGCTGCGCGGCGCCGGCGGTCGCCCGATCGTCCTGCGCCGCTACGTCGACGGGGCCGACGGCGAGTTCTTCTTCCAGAAGCGCGCGCCGGACCGCCGGCCAGACTGGATCGAGACGATCGAGCTCCGCTTTCCGTCGGGGCGGACCGCGAGCGAGGTGGTCGTCCGCGACGCGGCCCAGCTGCTGTGGATGGTCAACCTGGGCTGCATCGATCTCAACCCGCACCCGGTCCGGGCCGACGATCTCGATCACCCGGACGAGCTGCGCATGGATCTCGACCCGGGCCCGGCGGTTCCGTTCGAGCAGGTGCGCGAGGTGGCCCTCCTGGTCGGCGACGTCCTCCGCGATCACGGCCTGCGCGGCTGGCCCAAGACGTCGGGCTCGCGCGGCATCCACGTCAACGCGCGGATCGATCGCCGGTGGGGGTTCGCCGAGGTGCGGCGCTCCGCGCTGGCCGTGGCCCGCGAGGTGGAGCGGCGGGCGCCGTCGCTGGCGACCAGCAGCTGGTGGAAGGAGGAGCGCGAGGGCGTCTTCATCGACTACAACCAGAACGCCAAGGACCGCACGGTGGCGTCGGCCTACTCGGTGCGCGCCACCAGGGACGCGCGGGTGTCGATGCCGATCGAGTGGGACGAGGTCGGCACCTGCGACCCGGCCGCGTTCACGCTGGTCACGGTGCCGGCCCGGGTGGCCGAGCGCGGCGACGCGGCGGCCGGCATCGACGAGGCGGTCGGCTCGCTCGACTCGCTGCTGGCGCTCTCGGCCGAGCAGGAGGCGGCCGGGCAGGGCGACGCGCCGTGGCCGCCGCACTACCGCAAGCAGGGCGGCGAGCCGCCGCGGGTGACGCCGTCGCGCCGGCGCGCGCTCGCCCATCCGCTGGTGACGGTGGCCAAGGCGGCGAAGAAGGACGACGCGCTGGCCGGGCTCGAGCGGTGGAAGGCGCGCCACCCGGAGGTCGCCGCGCTGCTGACGCCGTCGGACGTGCTGGTCGACTCCATGCGGGGGCGGTCGACCACCTGGACCCGGATCCGCGTCAACCTCCGCCATGTGCCGGCCGACCAGCGCCCGGCCGAGCAGACGCCGGACCCCGACCACGATCCCTGGTCGCCGGGCTGATCCGGACCCGGCCCGCGCTCAGGGCTGGCTGCCGCGGTCGAAGATCTGCTGCAGCTCGTACGGCGGGGTGACCTCGAGCTGGTCGTAGCGGCAGTCGACCGGCTGGCGATCCGGGCGCCAGCGCAGGAAGTGAGCCGGGTGGCGGAAGCGACTGCCCTGCATGTGGTCGTAGGCGACCTCGCACACCCGCTCGAGCCGGACCGGCTCCCAGGACAGGTCCTTGCCGCGGTTCCAGCGGCTGGTCGCGCCCGGCCTGCGCTGATGCTCCTCCATCGCGCCGGCCCAGCCGCGCCACGGATGATCGTCGAGCGCGCCCTCGCGCAGCGGGGCCAGCTCCTCGGCCAGCTCGCGGCGGCGGGTCGCGGTGAAGGCGGCGGTCACCCCGACGTGGTGGAGGACGCCCTGATCGTCGTGGAGGCCGAGCAGGAGCGAGCCGACCAGCGTCCCGGGCCCGCTCTTGTGCCAGCGGAAGCCGGCCACCGCGCAGTCGGCGGTGCGGGCGTGCTTCACCTTGACCAGCGCGCGCTCGCCGGCCCGGTAGACGCCGTCCAGCCGCTTGGCGATGACGCCGTCGAGGCCGGCGCCCTCGAACCGGCGGAACCAGTCCTCGGCGGTCGCGCGGTCGGTGGTCGACGGCGTGACGTGGATGGGCGGACGCGCGCCGGCCATGGCGTGGGCGAGGCGAGCGCGGCGCTCGGCCAGCGGCTGGTCGCGGAGATCGTCGTCTCCCTCGCACAGGAGGTCCCACACCACCAGCGCGGCCGGCGTCTCCGACGCGAGCATCGCCACCCGCGACGCGGCCGGGTGGATGCGGAGCAGGAGCGCGTCGAAATCGAGCCCGCGCGGCCCGGCGATGACGATCTCACCGTCGACCGCGCAGCGCGCCGGCAGCTGCTCCAGCACCGGAGCGCCGAGCTCCGGGAAGTAGCGGTTCATCGGCTTCAGGTCGCGGCTCTGCAGCAGCCACTCGTCGCCGTCGCGGAATACCAGGGTGCGGAAGCCGTCCCACTTCGGCTCGTACAGCCAGCCTTCACCCGACGGCAGCGCCGAGGCCAGCTTGGCCAGCATCGGCGCGATCGGCGGAGCGAAGGGGAGCTTCACCCATCACCCGCACGGCTCGGGCGGATCCGGCTCGCACCAGGTCGCGGTGAACTCGCCGCTGGTCCCGGCGTCCTCCTCGAACAGCGTCCAGGTGCCGACCGCGCCGGCGCCGTCCTCGAAGCTGTCGAACTGGACCTCGCCGGTGTCGGCCGCCCGGCACGGCTGGCCGCCGCCGGGGCAGAACGCGCCGGCGCCCAGCGCCTCGCCCGGCGCGAACGAGAAGTTGGCGGGCGCCTCGATCTCTCGCGCCCAGATCTGGAGATCGACGCTGGGCAGCGACTCGTCCACCGCGCACGGATCGCCGTCCGCCAGCGAGCCGAGCAGGATCCGCACCGACGCCTCGTCGTTGGGGGCGCAGGAGGGACGGATGATCTGGACCCCGTAGTTGCTGTCGGCGGCGTCCACCAGGACGCTGGCGTCGGCCTGCGGCGCTGCGTCGGAGCCGCTCGGCGTGGCGTCAGTGAGCGATCCACCCGAATCGTCGTCGTCGCCGCCACAGCCGGACATTGCGAGGATCAGGGCCAAGCCAGGGAGTAGTTTCCGCATGGGTGCCTCCCGACTGCAAGACAAGGACCACGATCTCGGTCATCTACTTCCTGGCTGGCCTCCGGCAGGCGCGGGTCTGTACCCCGCTCAGCGGCGCGTCAAGCGGACCAGGAAGGCGGGGTGGTCAGTGGTGCCGTCCATGTCGATGACCTCGGTCGCGACGAAGTTGAAGCCGGCCGACGAGGCCATGATGTGCTGGACGCTGCCGTCGCCCTTGCGGAAGAAGCCGGACGGGACGCAGTCCTGCACGTTCTGCTCGAACGGGTTCCACCGGTTGTAGCGGAGGTTGAAGTCGCCGGCGACGACGGTGGCGCTGCCGCTGGTGTTCGCCGGCATGTTGCCGTTGAGGAGCTCCTTGCACTGCTTCATCGCGGTCGACCCGCTGGTCGACAGGTGCGTGACGCAGGCGGCGGTGCCGTCGCCGAAGCGGCTGCACATCCACACGCGCCGCTCGCTGCCGCTGTCCTGCGCCGCGTAGGTGTTGGACGCGGAGGTGGACAGGGTCGATCGATAGAGCATCCCGATGCCGTAGTCGTCGCCGTTGGTGCACTTCACGGTGTCGCCGTTCGGCCGGCGGGCCGGGGTGAACCAGCCGGCGTAGGCGGTCCCGCCCAGGCGGGGCAGGTCGGCGCGGCACACCTCGTTGAGCGAGACCACGTCCGGCTGCTCGCCCTGGATGACCGCGACCGCCTGGTCGATGACCGCGTCGCCGGTGAAGCAGCTCACCACGCCGCTGTGGCACAGGTTGAGCTGGAGGACTCGAAACTCGCCGGCCGCCGCGGCCGGGCGATGGCCGAGCAGGATCGGCAGGAGCATCGCCGCGCCGAGGACCGCCGCGGAGCACGGCCCGCGCCGTCGGTTCGGGTTGCGTGGAGCACGACTGGACCGGTTCATCGCCACCTCCGCTCGTGAAGCTGCGACCCACTATCCGCGGCGCTTCGACCGCGTCAAGAACCGCGATGAGGTCCGGACCCGCTTGATGTGATGCCGATATGTGGTCGACGGCGGGGGACGCAGGGTTGACAGAACCGATGGCGGCGTATTATTGAACCTAAAGGTTAACTAAATTGATGCAAGACACAATGGATAGCGTGATTCAAGCGATCGCGGATCCGACCCGGAGGGCGATCATGGATCGCCTGGCGCTCGGTCCTGCGCGGGTGACGGACGTGGCCGCGCCGTTCGCGATGTCGCTGACCGCGGTGTCCAAGCACATCAAGGTGCTCGAGCGCGCCGGCCTGGTCAGGCGCGCGCGCAACGGGCGCGAGCACACGCTCGAGCTCGACGCCGCGCCGCTCGGCGAGCTGACCCGCTGGGCGTCGCGCTTCGAGCGCCTCTGGAACGAGCGCCTCGACCGCCTCGAGGCGTTCTTTGCCGTCAGGAAAAAAGAGGAGCCGAGATGAAGACCTGCGAGCTGACAGTCACCCGCGTGATCCCCGCCGCCCCCGAGGCGGTCTTCGACTTATCTACCCCCACTACGGCCGCTTCGTCCGGATCGAGCGGCCCGGCCTGGTCGAGCACACGTGGATGTCGGAAGGGACCAGGGGGCTCGAGTCGGTCGTGACCCTGCGCCAGACCAACGTCCCCGACGACGAGGAGGGCCGCAAGCACGAGGAGGGCTGGGGCTCGGCCCTGGCGGCGCTGGCCGAGCGGTTCCAGCGCGGGAAGCGCTGAGGCTCAGCGGCGCCGGCGTCGGATCGCCAGGGCGAGCGCGCCGATCACAAGGATCGCGGCCGGGCTGCCCGGGCCGCCGCCGGCGGTGCAGCCGCCGCCGCCCTGCAGCTCGCGCTCGCCCGGCAGGTCGCCGCCGTCGCCGTCGTCGGCGCTGCCGTCGTCGGCGCTGTCGTCACCGCTGTCGTCGGCGCTGTCGTCACCGCCGTCGCCCGGATCGTCCGGGTCCGCCACCGCCTCGTCCGACTCCACGTCGGCCACCGACGGCAGGCCCGACCCGCCGTCGTGGCACGCGAAGTCGGCGTCGAGCCGGTCCCCGGAGGTCGACGACGCCACCCAGGCGCGGAACAACGACGACGGCTCGAGGCCGACCTGGACCAGGTCGTCCCACGGCACCGCCATGTCGACGAACCAGTCGGGGTCGTCGTTGAACAGCGAGCCGGCGTCGACCGCGCGCTCGAACTGCTCGAACGGATAGACCGCGAGCGGCGGAAGGTCGGCCGGGTCGCGTGGGTCGTCCAGCCCGACGGTCTCGTCGTTGGCGAACAGCTTCACCTCGCCGTCGACCGCGTCGGCCAGGATCAGCGCCTCGTAGGTCTGCCGGTCGAGGTCGAGATCGAGCGCCATGCCCCAGGCGTCGGGCTGGAGATCGGCCCCCGCCACCGGATCGGCGTCGACCCGGATGCGCAGGTAGAAGAAGTCGTCGTCGGCCGCGCGCAGGCCGGCCGGCTCGTCGCCGTCGCCGACCAGGTCGCGCTCGCCGATCGCGCCCGGCTCGTCGCCGAGGCCATCGGTCATGACCTCCCCACGGCAGCGGAGCGGCTCCCAGTCCGGGTCGGGCGGAAACTCCTGGGCTGCCGCGCGGCCGGCGGCCAGGGCCGCGAGCGGCAGAGCGAGCGAAAACGCGAGCACGGTCCTCATAGGCTCACTCCACGATGATGAACTCGACGCGGCGGTTCTTGGCCCGGCCGGCCGGCGAGCCGTTGGGCGCGGCCGGCCGGGTCTCGCCGTGGCCCACCGTCTCGAGCCGGTCGTCGTCGATCCCGCGCTTCTCCAGCTCGGACGCGACCCGCGCGGCCCGCTTCTCGCTCAGCTGCTGGTTGAACGCGGGGTCGCCGACGTTGTCGGTGTGGCCCTCGATCCGGACCCGCTTGACCTCGGGGCTGGCCCGTAGCGCCGCGGCCAGCTGGTCGAGCAGCGGGTCGCTGCGGGTCTCGATGTCGGCCGAGCCGAGCCGGAACAGCACCTTGCCGAACACCTGGATCGTCCCGTCGACGATCTTGACGTAGGTCTTCGACGGGCAACCGTCGCGATCGCCGCCCGGCTCCTCCGGGATGTCGGGGCACTCGTCGGTCTCGTCGGGGACGCCGTCCTCGTCGTTGTCCAGCTCCGGGCAGCCGTCGTCGTCCTGGAACGCGTCCAGATCCTCGACGTCGGTCGGGCAGTCGTCGTCCTTGTCGAGGATGCCGTCCTGGTCGGTATCGAGGAAGCCGTGCCGCTCGGGCACCCGGTGGCGGAAGCGCAGCCCGACCACCCCGCGCAGGTCCGGATCGCCGATGCCGTCGGTCATGCCCAGCCCGACCCCGCCGTGCAGGTCCCACGAGTCGCCGACTCGATAGATGAGCCCGGCCAGCGCCTCGAGCGGGAAGTCGGCGCCCTCGACGTCGGCGCCGACCTGCTTGCCGCCCGACAGCTCGGCCTGGAAGGACAGCGCGTCCGGCACGATCGCGTACGAGGCCATGGCGGCGAGGGTGATCTCGTCGGCGTAGGGCAGCCCGACCGGGTGCTGCGAGCGCCAGCGATAGCCGATCGATCCGCCCAGCCCGAGCCGCTCGCCGTACAGCGCGGCGGTCAGGCGCGGCTCGACGGTGACGCCGCCGGCGCCGCGCAGCGCCTCGTCGTCGCCGGTCGGCAGCGTCACCGGAACGGCCACGCCGAAGAGGAAGTGGCGCGCGGCGTCGCCGGTGCGGACCAGGAGCGCCTTGGGCACCAGGCGGAGGTCGCCGACTCCGGTGTCGGCCGCCAGCATCGCGCCGCCCTGGGCGATCTCGTCGCCCTCGTAGACCACGCGCAGCGGCAGCGCCACGCCGAGCTCGGCCCAGCCGAACAGGCCGACCGAGCCCAGTAGATCGATCGACGCGGCGGTGTCGAGCGGGCGCGACAGCACCTCGCCGTCCTGGCGCTCGACGACCGGGTCGTCGGCCGCGCCGAAGAACAGCCCGAGCCCCCAGCCGAGGTGGAACGGCACCGTCGGGTGCTCGAACGAGAAGCTCGCCTCGGTGCCGACCGCGGGCGCGAAGCGCTCTCCATCCAGACCATCGGCGCGCGCCGATCGGACCGCGGATGCGAGAGCGCAGCATGCTGCCAGCGCTGGCAGCCAGTTCCCCCGACTCATCGCGGATGATTAGGCCACGAAACCGACCTCACTTCACCGGGCAGGGCGCACGGACTATTGCCGCCCCCGGCGGAGGTGTCACGGTTGAAGAGGCGAGCAAATGGCGCGAACGGGACGAACCGAGACGAGCGCACGGCGAGGAGCCGTCTCGACCGGTCGCTGGAACGATCCACCGAGCCCGGACGGCGGGACGCGCATCCTCATCTGTCGCTACCGCCCGCGCGGCGTGCGCAAGGCCGACGAGACCTGGGACGAGTGGTGCAAGGAGCTCGGCCCCAGCGCCGCGCTCCACGCCGCCGTCTACGGCAAGGGCCAGGCGCCGATCGACTTCGGCGAGTACCGGCGGCGCTACCTCGAGGAGATGGCGGTCGATCCGGGCCGCTTTCACCTGCGCGCCCTGGCAGGCCGGATCGCCGCCGGCGAGGACGTCGCGCTGCTGTGCTCGTCGGCCTGCACGGCCGAGGCGCGCTGCCATCGATCGATCCTTCGCGACATCCTGAGCCGGTCTGACGGTCACTGAACGACACCCAGCGGTGAGGCCAGAAAACTGGCCACCTGGTCAGGGTCACGCCGCATCGCGTCGCTGAACGCGTCACCGCGTTGCGCGATGTAGTTGCCCGCGCACCGCGCCGCCAAATGCTCACCATTGCGTTTGCGCGGCCCAGCTGGCGAACATGGCGCTCCGCCCGGCCCTAACGTTGTGGAGGTCGCCCCATGAAGAAGTTGATCCTTTCGCTGGTGGTGCTCGGAACCGTGGCTGCTGGAGCTCGCGCGGCGAGCGCGAGCTACTACGTCGAGTACTTCCGGGACAACCTGTTCGCCGGCCTCGCGTACCACCGGGTCGGATGCATGACCGACTGGACCACGATCCAGTCGAATCAGGACTACGACGGCTTCACCAACAACCGCTACTGCAACGCCGGCGCGACCGCCGCGTCGGTGCCGAACGCGAGCTGGTACACGTACGAGTTCCTCGGTGACTCGTTCGCGGACGCGCAGAACCGGCTCAACAGCTGCGGCAACAACACCAACTCGAGCTACGGCACGCCCGACTACGCCGCGTCGTCGAACACGTGCGGCTACAACATCTTCACCAACTGCAACAGCGACTGCTGGATCCGCTACTTCTCCACCTGCATGGGCCAGACGGTGGGGACGATCAGCCCCTGCTTCGGCTACCACTACCCGTAGCGCATGCGGTACGCCCTCGTGCTCGGGGCCGCGGCGCTGGCCGTCATCGCCCTGACCCAGATCGGCTCGACGCCGGCCACGCGACCGGCGCCCGCGCCGCCGGTCGCGGCCGCCGCCAAGGTGATGCCGGTGCGGCCGCGGCTGCCACCGCGCCCCGGCGACGCGCCGCCGCCGGCGATGGACGAGCCGATCCTCCCCACCGCGACCCCCGAGCAGCGGGCAGACATCGCAGAGCGGGCGCGCGGCGCGGCGCGCCCCGGCATGACCGCCTTCCGCGCCTTCTCCGATCTGTACGTGGACGGCAACCTCGACCTGGCCCGGCGCCAGGCCGAGAGCGAGGGGCTGACCCTGGACCAGGTTCGCGACCTGACCAGCTTCGGCCTGATGGTGCTCGCCACTCAGCGCGTCTCGGACGTGGAGGAGATCGTCGGCCGCTCGCTGACCGAGGAGCAGCGCGAGACGCTCTCGGCGCTGATGATCTCGGCGAACGGCGAGTTCAAGGAGAAGCTGCGCGCGCTGGTCGCCGCCGGCGCGAGCGAGGCGGAGCGCTGGAAGCTCATCCGCTCGACCCAGAGCGAGTACCTGATCGACTTCTACGCCGCGACCGGCATGAACGACGACCTGCTCGACGATCTCCTCGCCGGCAACCTCAACCTGCCCGGCGCCCCGGCCTCGACCCAGCCGCCGGAAGGCCCGGTCCCGCCGGCGTCGCCGGTCGACACCGATCTCCACCCCGAGCGCCCGAGATAGCCCGGCGCCGGGCGGCCAGCGCAGCCGCCTCGTGGCTCCTGCGGTAGCCGGCGGCCAGCCCGGGAGGCGGCGCCAGGCACAGTTTTCTGTCCTCCGGTGAGGTCGAAAGGCCGCGCAGGTGAGGGTCGTGCCCCCGAGTGGCGCGAAAGAGACCGCAAAATGCGGGAAAGGGCTGCATGGCTCACGGCGCCATTGCGAGGCGTGGTCTGTGCATGCAGAGTGTGGCCATGCGATGTACCGGTTCGTTCGCGCTCCCCTTTGTCCTCGCCCTCGCGGCGGCTCTCGGCGGTGCGGGGTGCGGCGGCGACGACGATGATGATGATGGCGACGTCGGCGGTCAGCCCGACGCCTCCTCCGACGGGGCCGATGTGGACGCGGCGGTCGATGCCGGCATCGACGCCGGCGCGATTCCGCTGTTCCGCAACCCGGTCGACATGCCCGACGAGGCGCTCGGCACCGCGGTGCTCCAGCAGTTCGGCGCGCCGGTCGACGGGGCGCAGACCAACTGCAACACCTGCCACGGAATGACCCAGGAGAACCTCCGCTTCTGGAGCGTGCTGAGCGAGCGGGCGCTGAGCCAGTGCCTGACCGATCTGGCGCCGACCGACGCCGAGACCGCTCGCACGATGATCGACTGTCTGCGCGCCGATCCGACCGATGCCGGATCGGTGTTCCGCCCCGAGAAGCTCGGCATCTACGCGACCGGCGCGCACCTGCCGTGGTTCCGCTACCTGTTCGACCTGGCCTACGGCGGCGACGGAGCGGCCATGCACCAGGAGTTCGTCGATCAGATCGACATGCCGCGCAACGACCTGGGCTCGATCGATCAGCGCGAGTTCGACATCATCGCCGAGTACTACGCGCGTCACCTGCCGCAGCTGGCCCAGCTCCTGCCCAACCCGCCCGACCCGGAGGGCTGCGTGCTCGACGTGTCCGAGGGCGTGGCGGACCACGTGCTCGAGATGGAGACGTCCGGCTGGCGCGCGGTCAACGCCGACAACGGCCTGCTCATGTTCGGCTGCGGCGGCGCCGAGACGGCGCGCGACTGCCTGACCGCCGAGCCGCGAGTGGAGGAGTGGGAGGCGCTGCCCGGCATCGTCGTTCGAAGCCTCAGCACCGTGGACTACCAGTCGTCGTACTGGACCCGCAGCTCGGCCGACGGGCGGTTCGTGGCGCACGGGGTCCAGGCCGGGCTGGGCGCCAGCGCGGCCTTCGTCGACCTCCAGACCGACAAGGTCATCACGGCCGATGCGCTCTACGACCCGGGCTTCTTCCCCGACAACTCCGGCTTCGCCTTCCAGCCGCCCGCGCACTTCTGCCCGCAGGCGGTGCTGACCGCCGGACCCGACACGGTCGACTTCACCGAGCCGGGCTGCACCACCGTCGGCCAGGTGGGGCTGTACCAGCACGTCGGCGCGGCCCTGGGCGGCGGCGACTACTGGACGGTGGACAGCCAGTTCGTCAGCGACAATGGCGGCCACTCGGCCACCCTGGGAGATCCGAGCGCCGGCTTCGACTCGGGGGAGCGGTCCAGCCTGACCCCGATGATCTTCAACGGTCGCACGTACGATCCGGGCCCGTCGATCAGCGTCGACACGCCGAACGAGGGCGACACCGTGATCTCGCCGTCGGCGCGGCTCCTCATCACGCGGGTGCGCGGCGCGAGCAGCCAGCAGTCCGGCTTCAACCTGCGCCGGGTCGACGCCACGCCGACGCCGGGCGGCTACGAGATCGAGGTGCCGCGCATCGCCCGCTACTGCGTGAACGGCGGCAAGCCCGGCTTCTCGTACGACGAGCGCTGGATCTCCTATCATCACTACGTGGACGAGTCGGACGCGGTCGACCTCGGCTTCGACGGGCCCGACGACCCCGGGTTCGCGGCGTACCTCTCGCAGGGCGCGTCCAACATCTACGTGATGGACCTCCTGACCGGACAGACGACCCGGGTGACCAGCATGGCGCCGGGCGAGTACGCGCTCTACCCGCACTTCCGCTCGGACGGCTGGATCTACTTCCTGGTCCGGCAGACGCCGTCCGGGTCGGGCGAGACGATCGCCGCGACCGACGCGGCCCTCGTGCTCGAGAACTGATGGCGCGCGCGCGCCAGGCCACGGGATGGGCGAGGGCGGTGGCCCTGGTCTGTGCCGGCCTGGCGGCGTGCTCCGGCGAGCCTGGCTCGCCCGTTCCGCCCGGCGACGATGACGGGGCCGACGACGGCCCGCCGCCGGCCGAGTGCGAGGTCGGCCGATCCAGCGCCGCGCTCGGCCTGCCCGACCGCGCCATCGTCGGACCGGCCGACGGCTATCCGGCCGACGGCGCGCTGCGCGGACGCGAGGTCGAGCTGCGCGGCTCGGTGCAGGCCCGGCGCGAGGCGGCCTGGCAGGTGGTCGCGCGCGTGCTGGCCCCGGTGGCGCCGGCCGAGCAGCTGCCCGCCGATCTGCCGGCCGCGCTGCCGCGCTTCCAGACCTGGTACGGGCGGGACGACTTCCAGCGCATGTTCCACCGCCTGTACGCCGACCTGGGGCCCGACGGCCGGCGCGCGCGCGCGCCGCTCGCCGCCGCGGCGATCGACGACGCGCTCGGCTGGAACGCGATCGCGGTGCACGAGTCGGAGAGCTGGCCGATCGAGCGCTACGACGCGTACGTGGCGGCGATCGGCGACGCGGCCGAGGTGAGCGGCATCGGCGGCATCGCGCGGGTCAGCTACAGCCCGGGCGCGCTGCGCCACCTCCTGACCAGCTACGCCGAGGAGCTGCCGTGCGTGTACGGCGACGCGCCGCCCCCGTTCAGCGACGGCGCGGCGCCGGCCACCCGCGTGCTCACCCGCCAGGCGATCGAGATCGGCGCGTGCGAGCGGCGCGAGCTGGGCCCGTTCTTCGTCGCCGAGGGCGAGGAGCTGCGCGCCACCGCCGAGGGCGACGGGGTCGCTTCGATCCGCCTCCTGGCCGGTCCGGCCGAGGACCGCCGCGAGGAGTGCGCCGCCGGCGCGGGCGAGCCGTGCCGCGCGAGCGGGCCGGGGCCGGTCTCGATCGAGATCGCGGCCGGCGATCCCGGCGGAGGCGCGGTGGTCTCGGTCGAGCTGGGCGAGGCGCAGCCGGTCGAGGCCGCGTGCCTGGCCGGCCCGTATCCGATCGACGCGGCGGTGGTGAAGGCGGACTGGCGGCGGGCCGACTTCGGCGCGCTCCTCCCGGTCCACGAGACGTCGGAGAGCGCGCTGCACGGGCGCCTGGCGGTCGGGTCGGATCAGGACTGGGCCGACGGAGAGGCGACCGCGGACCCCGGCCCCGACCAGATCTACTCGGCCACGCTGCCCAACGGACAGCACTACCGGCTGGCCGCGCTCCACATCATGACCAGGGAGCTCGACCACTGGATGTGGGTGACCCTGTGGTGGTCACCCGACCCGGACACCGATTTCGGCGCCGATCGCCCGGCTGCGATCACCGAGCTGGGCGGACCCTGGAGCCACTACAAGATGACCGCGGTGACCTGGTTCCGCGAGGAGGACCCCGATCCGGCCGCGGCGTACCGCGAGTCGGCTCCGTCGCTGGCCGGCGCGCTGTCGGCCGCCGATGGCGGCGACGCGGCCGCGTCGTGGGGGTCGAATCCCTACCTCGAGCTCGGCGCGGGCAACGCGGCGACCAACTGCATCGGCTGCCACCAGCACGGCGGGACCGGGCTCCTGCCCGAGGTGATCCTCGACGATCCGCGGTTTCCGGACCGCGGCCGCATCCAGGTGCGCAACAACTTCGCCACCGACTACTCGTGGAGCGTCGACGGCGGTGACCGGCTGGGCCGGGTCGTCGCCGACGAGGTCGAGTACTACGACTCGTACGAGTAGCCCCGCTCGCGGACTTCTCCTGGCGCCCCCCGCGATGTGGTGTCACGATCACGCCCGGACAGCGATCCAGGAGACATCCATGCTGAAGAAGATCGTCACCACCGCCATCGCCGGCGCGTTCGCCGCCGTCCTCGCCGCCCCCGTCGCCATGGCCTGCCCGGGCCACGAGTCGACCGTGGCCAAGAAGGAGAAGAGCGACTCGACCAGGACCGCCGACAAGGCCAAGGCCAAGAAGGCCCCCGCCAAGCCGGACAAGGTGAAGGTCACGACCAAGAAGGTCGTCAGCAAGGGCTGACCCTCGGCGCCAGCCCGCCCGCCGCGCCCACTCCAGCTTCTGCCGCTCGCGTCGGCCTCGAGGGGGCGAGCAGCTCGGCGCGGAGATCGCCGCGGGTCGGCGCGCCGATCCGAACGGTCATCGCGCCGGGGTCAGCGCGGCGGCCGGCGCCCAGTGGGCGTGGGTGCCGCTCGAGATGCGCGCGGGCAGGCGCAGCCGCGCGATCGGGCCGCTCGCCACGTCGCTGGCGTCGAACACCCAGCACTCGGATCGATCGCTCGGCATGTCGGTCACCAGGGTGACCAGGTAGCCGTCGTCCTCGGCGGTCGAGCCGGCCCGCGGCACCACCGGCGATTCGCTGGCGAACACGCCGTCGGGGAAGGCGTAGCGCTCTTGCCCGCCGCCGACCAGATCGAAGCGGACGATGCCGTCGAACAGGAACCAGCCGGGCGGCGAGGTCATCGCGTAGGCGTAGCGATGGGCCCGGCCGGCCCGCATCGGGTGGATGGTCGGGAACTCGCTGAAGCGGTCGTCGAGGAACGACTCGCGCGCGCTGCCGGTGGCCAGGTCGAGGCGCCACCGGTGCGGCCGCGTGCCGAGCTCGCTGGTGTCGGTCATCTGCTGGAGCGCGCCCCACGGGCCGGCGTCGGGCCGCGGCCGCGGCTGCGGGCAGGCCTGATGGAACCCGTCGAGCACGATCTCGTCGCCGTCCTCGTACGCGTTGATCCAGTGCAGCACGTAGGTCGGCGAGATCTCGAACCAGCGGATCGGCTCGGGGCCGCCACGGCGCGGGACGACCGCCACGCGGCTGGGCACGTCCTCGAAGAAGCGCGGCCGGTAGACGCCGCGGGCCAGCAGCGCCGGATCCCAGAACAGCGAGAAATCGAACAGGAGCGCGTACCGCTCGGTGAAGGCCATGTCGTGGGGCAGGCGCGGTCCGGGCAGCGGGACCGGCACGTAGTGGGCGAGCTGACCGTCGGCGCTCACCACCCCGTAGTGCATGTACGGCGCCTCGGTGCCGTAGTTGAAGAACAGCAGCTCGCCGGTGTGCGGGTCGAGCTTGGGGTGGGCCGAGATCCCCAGGTCCGACGGGAACCGGCCGCTCCAGCTGGCGCGGCCGCGATCGGCCAGGGTGACCGGGTCGAGCTGGTAGGCGTCGCCGCACTGGTAGAAGGTGGTGAGCGCCAGCCCGTTGTGCACCACGATGTCGGTGCTGGACGCGTCCTTCATCCGGGTGCGCGCGCCCCAGCCGTCGCGCTTCGAGCTGGCCGGCGACTCGATGATGCCGGCCCACAGCGGCTCGCCGGCCTCGAGCTCGGCGGCCAGCCCGACGGTGCGGACGAACCGGTTGCGGTAGTCGGCGCGGCCGGCGCGGAAGTGGACCGCGTGCACCATGCCGTCGCCGTCGAACGGGTGATAGCGGCCGATCGCCGGCAGGAGCGGATTCTCGGTGTTGCGCAGGTACACGTCGTCGAGGTCGTCGGGCAGCTCGCCGTCGACGTCGAGGTCGGTGGCGTCGTACTCGACCAGGCTCGGCGTCCACGGGCCGGTCCGGTACGGGTGATCGTCGCCCGGCGGCAGGCGGCTCTCGAAGCGCTGGTGCACGCTGACCTTCATGGCGTCTCCCGCTCCGGCGTCACAGGCACCGGTCCAGCTCGGTCAAGAAGAGGTCGTTCTCGCCCGCGGTGCCGATCGTGACCCGGAGAAAGCCGGCCAGGCCGGGCAGGCCGCCCAGGTCGCGCACGCGCACCCCGGCCCCGGCCAGCTGGCGCCAGACCTCGCCGGCGCGCGGGCCGACCTCGAAGGCCAGAAAATTGGCCCGGCCGTCCAGCGGGCTCAGGCCGCGGTGGGCCAGCGCCGCGCCGACCCGCTCGCGCTCGCCGCGCACCATGGCGGCGGCCGCGGCCACGTGCGGGCGGATGTCCGCGTAGCGCTCGGCGCACAGGAGCTGCCACGCGTCGAGGTGGTACGGCGCGGTGTACAGCCGCTCGATCGCGGCGATCGCGTCCGGGTGGGCGATGGCGCAGCCGACATGGACGCCGGCCAGCATCGACTTCGACAGCGAGCGGGCCAGGAACAGGTTGGGCGCGCGGTCCAGCCGGGCCGCCGCGGTCCAGCCGCTGATCTCGAAGTAGGCCTCGTCGACCAGGACCAGGCGGCGCGGCTCGGCCAGCGCGGCGTCGAGCACCGCATCGGACACCACCCCGCCGGTCGGGTTGTTGGGCGAGACCAGCGCGACGAGATCGGCCGGCTCCGCGGCGACCCGCTCGGCGTCGAGCAGGCGGTCGATGTCGCGGCCGAGCACGACCGGGCTCGCCTGCGTATGGGTGCGGCGCGCGGCGGTCGCGATGTACGGGTAGGTCGGCTCGAACCAGCGTGCGCGCCGGCCGGGCCCGCCGGCGACCAGGAACGCGGCCTCGATCGCCTGATCGGCGCCGACGGTGAGCGCGAGCGCCTCCGGCGCCACCTCGAAGGCGGCGGCCAGCGCCGCCCTGGCCCGCGAGTAATCGACCGGCTGCACGTAGCGGTTCCACGCGCGCGCGGCCAGCTCGGCGGCGAGCTCGCGCTTGAGCTCGTCGGGCAGGTCGACCGGCGACTCGTTCTGATCGAGCTTGGCCCGGTGGGCCAGCTGGCTGACCTGGAACGGGTAGCCGGCCGGGAGGTCGGAGCGCAGGCAGGCCAGGCTCACGCGCCCTCCCCGGCGAAGACCAGCGAGTGGTTGTTGGCCGGCATCGGCACGGTCTCGACCAGGCGCAGCCCGACCGCGCCGGCGGCGGCCTCGAGGTCGCGCACGTCGCGCACGCCCCACGCCGGATCGCTCGCGCGCAGCGACGCGTCGAAGGACTCGTTGGTCGGCGCGGTGAAGCGACCGTCGAACCGGTAGGGGCCGTAGGTGACCAGGCGCCCGCCGGGACCGAGCAGGTGGGCGGCGCCGCGCATCAGGCCGAGCGCGGCCGACCACGGCGCGACGTGGAGCAGGTTGATGCAGAGGATCGCGTCGGCCGCGGCGACCGGCCACGCCGCCGGCGGGTCCTCGACGTCGAGCCGGAGCGGCGCGCGCAGGTTGGCCAGCCCGGCCTCCTCCACCCAGGCGGCGATGCTGGCCAGCGCGTCGGGATCGACGTCGGTCGGCTGCCACACCAGGCCAGGCAGCGCGCGCGCCATGCCGGCGGCGTGCTGGCCGGTGCCGCTCGCCACCTCGAGCACCAGGCCACGCGCGGGCAGGACTCGCTCGAGCACCGCGCGGATCGGCTCGGCGTTGCGCTCGGCGGCGGGGGCCCGGCGCGCGCCGATCACCATCGGCCGTACGCCGGGTGGCCCTCGCGCACCGCGACGAACGTGCCGCGGCAGCTCGCCGTCACCACGCCGGCGGCCTCCAGGGTGGCCTCGACCACGACCCGGTCGCCGGTGGTCTCGACCGCGCGGGCGCGCAGCTCGATCGCGCCGACCGGGGTCGGACGGCGCAGCTTGACGTGGAAGTCGGCGGTCACCATCGAGGGGGCGGCGGCGAGGCCGCGCGTCTCCATGAGGTGATGGATGGCGGCCCAGCTGCTGTGGCAGTCGAGCAGGGCGCCGCAGATGCCGCCGTTCAGGGCCCCCTCGAATGCCTGGTAGCGCGGCTGTCCGGTCCACGCGCACACGACCTCGTCGCCGCGAGGAATGCTGCGGATCCGCAGCCCTTCCGGGTTGGCCGGCCCGCAGCCGAAACAGCGACCTTGCGGGGCGAAGCGCTCCTGCAGGCTCTCCATGGTCCCATCCTCGCTCGAAATCGCGCGCCAGGCGGTCCTCGGGCGGCGGAGACTTTCCGAGGGCGGCCGCGATGTCGCCTCGGTTTTTCGAGGTGGCGTCGCCGTTCGCCTCCGTGATCTCGCGCGGATGGGCGTGGCATCGAGCTTGCTCGGATGCCACCCGATGCCGATGCCAGCCACCCGCGCTCTCTCGCCTATCCTCTTTCTGTTGCTCCCCCCGCTCGCTTCCGCCTGCAACGACGGCAACAGCGAGCCCCACACTCCGTGGACCGCGTCGACCCAGGTCGCGCTGGTCCAGTACGACACCTGCCAGCAGCTCGAGGACGACCTCAAGCTCCACGCCGTCGAGGAGCTGGACGCGCTCATCGAGCAGTACCAGTCCTGGGGCGGCAACGACGCCACCGGCGGCGACGGCGGCGACGGCGCTGCGCCGCCCGCGACCCCCGGGGCCGATGGGGACAGCGCCGGAGGTCGTGACGAGGGGACCGACTACTCCGGCACCAACAACCAGGAGGACGGGGTCGACGAGGCCGACCTGGTCAAGACCGACGGCTACCACGTCTACCTGGTCAACGGGAACCAGCTGCACGTGTTCGATGTCCCGGAGTTCGGCCAGCTGGTGCCGGCCTCGCAGACCGAGCTCGAGGGCTACCCGTTCGAGCTCCTGCTCGACGCCGACGGAGGGCGGGCCGCGGTGTTCTCGTTCGTCCCGGTCGAGAACCTGCCCGAGGAGCATCCGCTGCGCGCGCTCGTCGCTCGCGCGGGCGCGACCGACGAGATGCCGTTCCGCACCTGGGGCCTGACCAAAATCTCGATCTACGGCGTCGAGGACTCGGCCGCGCCGGCGCTCGAGCGCGAGGTGTGGGTCGAGGGCTGGTACCAGACCGCCCGCCGGACCGACAACTCGGTCCGGGTGGTCACCGACGGCCACATCCTCATGCCCGGGCTCGACGACTTCTGGTCCTACGTGTACGGCTCGACCGATGAGATCGATCTCGACGCGGTGCGCGAGGAGGCCGCCGCCCGCATCGCCGCCGCCGACTTCGACGATCTCATCCCGCGCCTGTACGAGCGCCTGCCCGACGGCGAGGTGAGCATCCACTCGCTGGCCGGCTCCGGCTGTCGCTCGTTCTACCGCCCGACCGACAGCGCGGGCCGCTCGACCGCGACCATCCTCTCGTTCGACCTGGACGCCCCGGAGCTCGCGATCGACTCCGACACCATCATCTCGAACTGGAGCACGGTGTACTCCTCGCGCGACCGGCTGTATCTGGCCGAGTCGGCGTGGGACTGGTGGTGGGGCTGGAGCCGGCTCGAGCCGGGTGAGGTCTACACGCCGTCCACCAACATCCACGCCTTTGACGTGAGCGGGGCCGGCCAGGCCTCCTACGTCGGATCGGGCCGCATCGAGGGCACGCTGTTCTCCCAGTTCGCGCTCGACGAGCAGGACGGCCTCCTGCGGGTGGCGGCGACCACCCAGCCCTGGCGAATGTGGTCGGAGGACGACGTGACCTGGCGCGACCCGCCCCCCTCGGAGAGCCACATCTACGTGCTCGAGGAGGACGGCGACCAGCTGAGGACCATGGGCCACCTGGGCGGCATCGCGCCGCAGGAGTCGATCTTCGCGGCCCGCTTCCTGGCCGACGAGGCGTTCCTGGTCACCTACGAGCAGGTCGATCCACTCTTCACCATCGACCTGTCCAACCCGCGCAAGCCGTCGGTCATCGGCGCCCTCGAGGTGCCCGGCTTCTCGACCTACCTCCACCCGATCGCCGACGACCGCCTGCTGGCCATCGGCGTGGGCGGCGACGAGAACGGCGCCACCTGGAACACCCAGGTCTCGATGTTCGACGTGTCCAACCGCGCCAGCCCGTCGCTGCTCGACGGCGAAGAGCTGGTGAGCGACGGCTGGGGCTGGTCCGAGGCGCTCTACGAGCACAAGGCCTTCCAGTACTTCGAGCCGAAGAAGCTCCTGGCCATCCCGATGTCCAGCTACACCTACGAGGGCGACGACGGCCAGAGCGAGCCCTGGGGACCCTACATCTGGCACTCCAGCCTCGAGCTCATCAGCGTGGACGCCGACACCGGCCTCGAGCGCCGCGGCTCGATCGACCACTCGCGCTTCTTCCAGAACAGCGAGGGCTGGTGGGGAGGAGCCGACGTCCGCCGCAGCATCTTCATGGGCGACTACATCTACGTGATCAGCAGCCGGGCCCTCACCGTCAACCGCCTCGACGACCTGTCCGAGGTCGCCGCCGAGGAGCTACCCGTCCCGACCGATCTCTACTGGTGGTGGTAGCCGTGAGCCCAGCGCGACGGGCCCTCGGCCCGGCTCTCCTCCTGGCGTTCGCCCCGCTCGCCGCGTGCGACGACGGCGGCGGACGCGGGGATGGAGACGACCATGGCCGCGGGCCGTGGACCCCGTCGAGCACCGTCGCGCTGGTGCAGTACGACAGCTGCCAGGAGCTCGAGGACGACCTCCAGGCCCGCGGGCTGGACGAGCTGGACGCGATGATCGCGTCGTGGGAGGCGGGGGCCGAGCCGCTGTGGGACGGCGCGGGCGGTGACGGCTCCGGCCCGGTGGCCGGCGACGACGGCGGCGCCGGCGGGCGCGACGAGGGCACCGACTACTCCGGCACCAACAACCAGGAGGAGGGCGTCGACGAGGCCGACCTGGTCAAGAGCGACGGCTTCCATCTCTACCTGGTCAGCGCGAACCGGCTCCACGTGTTCGACGTCCCGGCGTCCGGCCAGCTGGTGCCGAGCTCGGAGACGGCGCTCGAGGGCTATCCGTTCGAGCTCCTGCTCGACGCCGAGGGTGGCCGGGTGGCGGTCTTCTCGTCGGTGTCGGTCGCCGACCTGCCGGCGGACCACCCGCTGCACCAGGCGGTCGCCCGGGCGCAGCCGACCGAGCTCGCGCCTTACCGCACCTGGGCGCTGACCAAGATCTCGATCTACGGCGTCGAGGATCCGGCCGCGCCGTCGCTCGAGCGCGAGGTGTGGGTCGAGGGGTCGTACCAGGCAGCTCGCCGGACCGACCACTCGGTGCGGCTGGTGGTCAACGGCTCGATCCTGATGCCGGACCTCGACGCCTTCTGGTCGTACGCGTTCGACGGCGGGGACCCCGACCCGGGTGCCGTGCGCGAGGCGATCGCGGCGACCATCACCGGCGCCGACTTCGACGACCTCGTGCCGCGCCTGTACGAGCGCCTGCCCGGCGGCGAGCTGCGCATCCACTCGCTGGCCGGCTCCGACTGCGCCTCGTTCCACCGCCCGACCGACAGCGGTGGTCGGTCGACCGCGACGATCCTGTCGTTCGATCTGGATGCCGCGGAGCTCGCGGTCGACGCCGACACGCTCATCGCCGGCTGGAGCACCGTGTACGCCTCGCGCGACCGGCTGTACCTGGCCGAGGCGGCGTGGCCGACGTGGTGGGCGTGGAACCGGCTCGAGCCGGGCGAGGTCTACACCCCGTCCACCAACATCCACGCGTTCGACGTGAGCGGGGCGGGCCAGGCCGCCTACATCGGCTCGGGCCGCATCGAGGGTACCCTGTTCGATCCGTTCTCGCTCGACGAGCAGGACGGCCTCCTGCGGGTGGCCGCGACCTCGCAGCCGTGGCGGATGTGGTCGGAGAACGGCGCGCTCGGCGAGCAACCGGTCGCGACCAGCCACATCGACGTGCTCGAGGAGCGGGCAGGCGAGCTGACCACCGTCGGTCGCCTGGACGGCATCGCGCCGGGTGAGTCGATCTTCGCGGCCCGCTTCCTGCCCGACGAGGCCTTCCTGGTCACCTTCGAGCAGGTCGATCCACTCTTCACCATCGACCTGTCGAACCCGCGCCAGCCGTCCCTGGTCGGCGACCTCGAGGTGCCCGGCTTCTCGACCTACCTCCACCCGATCGCCGGTGACCGCCTGCTGACCATCGGCGTGACCGGCGACCAGAGCGGCGACCGCTGGGCCACCCAGGTGTCGCTGTTCGACGTCTCCGACCGCTCCAGCCCGGAGCTCCTCGACGGCGAGGAGCTCGTCACCGACGGCTGGGGCTGGTCCGAGGCCATGTACGAGCACAAGGCCTTCCAGTACTTCGAACCCAAAAGGCTCCTCGCCGTCCCGATCTCCAGCTACACCGTCGAAGGCGACGGCGACGAGGCCGACGACTACCAGTGGAGCTCGCGCCTCGACCTCATCGAGATCGATCCCCAGGGCCACCTCGAGCCCCGAGGCTCCATCGATCACACCCGCTTCTTCCAGGACACCGACGCCCAGGGAGGAGCCGACGTCCGCCGCACCATCTTCATGGGCGATTACATCTACGTCATCAGCACCCGGGCGGTGACCGTCAACCGCCTGGACGACCTCACCGAGGTCGCCGTCCAGGAGTTGTAACCCCTACCGGCAGGGGCCGTCGCAGTAGATGAAGTCGTCGGTGCCGTCGGTGACGAGGATCCAGACGATGGTGTCGGCCCGGATCGCCGGGTCGATCTCGGCGAGGGCGGCGGTCAGGGAGGTGACGTGGTCGGGGCCAAAGGCGAGGACGGCGAGGATCTGCTTACGCCAGCGGTCGCCCTCGGAGACGTTGTTGGTGCTCTCGAGGATGTCGGATAGCTTGCGGGTCAGGAGCTCGCTGGCCTGTTCGACGGTGTAGGGGGCGTCGAACGGGAAGGCGACCGCGCGGGTGACGCTGACACCGATCTTCTCACCGTCGATCGCGACGAGGAGATCGGTGATGGCGCCGGGGGCGTCGTACTCGATCTCGGTCTCGGTCTTGACCAGCGGGGCCAGCTCGCAGCGGGCCAGGAGCTCGAAGGCGAACACCTCGGACAGGAGCGAGCTGCCGCCCGCGTTGCCGTCGGCCAGCATCTCCCGGCCTCCGTCGGTCAGGGCGGACGCCTCCTCGTCGGTGAACGGATGGTCGAAGGCGATGGCGCTCTCGAACAGCGACGGGAACGGGTCGGTGATCTCGTCGTCGATGACGTCGCAGTCGCCGGCGAGGGCGCCGAAGCCGGACAGCGGGAGGCCGCCGGCGTCGATCGCGCCGGCGTCGGCCGGGCTGGCGTCGGGCGGGGCAGCGTCGGCGGGGGTCGCGGCGTCGGCGATGGCCCCGCCGCTCGCGTCGGGGTCGCGGTTGCCGTCGTCGTCGTCGGAATCGCCGCCACAGGCGATCACCGGCGCGAGGACGAGGACGGAGACAAGGAGGGAGACGAACAGCGCCGGCGCACGCACCGCGCGGTTGTAACACGCGCCGGACCGGGCCGAGCCGGGCGCTATACTGGCGACCGATGACCTCGGAGACCTTCATCGCCACGGTGGCGATCGTCGGGCTGGTCATCGCGGTATCGACGCTCCTGTCCGGGGCGATCGACCGGAGCGGGGTCCCGCACGCGGCGGTCTTTCTCCTGCTCGGGCTCATGCTCGGCCCGCACGGGGTCGGCGTGCTCGACGTCGGGCTCGGCTCGCCGATCCTGCGGGTGGTCGCCACGCTCAGCCTGGTGCTGGTCCTGTTCACCGACGCGCTCGGCCTCGATCTGGCGGAGGTGCGCCGACACATCGGCCTGGCCTTCCGGGTGCTCGTGCCGGGGACGCTGTCGACCGCGGCGATCGCCGCGCTGGCGGCCTGGTGGCTGCTCGGCCTGGCGCCGCCGGCCGCCGCGGTGCTCGGCGCGGCGCTGGCCTCGACCGATCCGGTGCTGCTGCGCGGGATGCTGCGCCGGCCGGATCTCCCGGACAGCGCGCGGCTCGCGCTCCGGCTGGAGAGCGGGCTCAACGACGTGGTGCTGCTGCCGATCGCGCTCGGCGCGATGTCGCTGATGGGGTCGGCGGCGCCGGCGTGGGGGCGGCTGGTGGTGGACGTGCTCCTGCTCGGACCGGTGGCCGGCGTGCTGGTCGGGCTGCTGGCGGTGTCGGTCCTGGCCGGGTTTCGCCGCCGGACCGGCATCCGGCGCGACTACGAGTCGCTGTACTCGCTCGGGGTGGCGTTCAGCGCGTTCGCCGCGGCCGAGGCGGTGCACGGCAGCGGCTACCTGTCGGCGTTCGCCGCCGGGCTGACCATCCTCTACCTCGACGTGGAGCTGTGCGACTGCTTCCTCGAGTACGGCGAGACCACCGCCGAGATGGCGCTCATGTTCTCGTTCGTCCTGTTCGGGACGTCGCTCCTCTGGACCGGGCTGGGCGAGATCGACGGGCGCACGGCCCTGTTCGCGGCCATCGTGCTGGCCATCCGGCCGGCGGTGTTCCTGATCGCGCTGGCCGGCAGCGGGCTCTCGCGGGGGCCGCGGCTCATGGTGTCGTGGTTCGGTCCGCGCGGGCTGAGCTCGCTCCTCCTGGTCGCGCTGCCGGCGTTCGCCGGGATGCCGGGGGCAGAGCGGCTGCTCCATCTGTGCGGCGTGGTGGTGATCGCGTCGGTGGTGGTGCACGGCGCGTCGCTGGTGCTGCTGGCCCGGCGCGGGCGGATCCGGGCGGCGATGGCGGCGCCTGCTGCGGCCGCACCGTCGGCGCTTGCCCCGGCGCGCCCCGAGCCGGGCGGCGAGACGATCACGATCGACGAGCTGCGCGCTCTACGAGAGAGCGGCGCCCCGGTCGTGGTCGCCGACGTTCGCACCGAGCGCAGTGCGCGGTCGAGCGAGCTGGCCGCGACCGGCGCGGTCCGGATCGATCCGGACCGGGCGGTCGAGGACACCCGCGCGCTGTCGCTGCCGACCGACGCGACCATCGCGCTCTACTGCGCTTGACCCAACGAGGCCACCAGCGCCCGGGTGGCGCTGCAGCTGCGCAGGACCGGCTGGGCCGGCGCGCGCGCGATCCTCGGCGGCTGGGACGCGTGGCAGAAGGCCGGCATGCCGGTGGAGCCGCGCCGCTGGGGCCGCGCCGCGTAGGGTGGCCTGGCCTGGCGGGCGCGTACCTGTGCCCGTCGCGTCAGGGTCGAGCGGCGCGGGTGCTCGCCGCCACGCGCAGCCGCTCGCGGTAGAGCGGGTACACGCCTGGATCGCTCCGCTCGAGGGCGGCCAGCCCGCGCTCGAGCGCGGACATGTCGCCGGTCAGCGCGGCGATGAGCAGCTCGTCGTCATTGGACCCCTTGCTGTCCGGCGCGCTCGGCTCGTTGCCGCTGGCCCGGCGCGCATACTCGAGGGCCTGGGCGTAGTCGCCGGCCATGAACAGGGCCAGGGCGCGGCTCTGCTGGGACACGTGGCAGTACGGGGCCGCCTCCATGGCGCGGGCGGAGTGGGCGAGCGCCTCGTCGATCCGGCCTGTCTTGGCCAGGATGATGCCGAGCCGCTCCGGGCCCTGGTGCTCGTACGGGCGCGCGGCCGCGAACTCCTCGGCGCAGGCGATCGCCCGCTCGATCTGGTTCTGTCGCTCCAGCGCCTCGATCCACGCGGTGAAGGCGTCGTTGGCGCGCGGATCGAGCTCGAAGGCGCGCGCCGCGGCGGCGTCGGCGTCGGCGTAACGGTCGAGCCGCTCGTACGAGAAGGACAGCTCGGCCCACGCGCCGGCGTGGGGTGGCAGGCGCTGGGCCATGGCGTCGAGCTTGCGCGAGTCGCCGCTGTGGCGGGCGCGCAGGCCGGCCGCGATCACCTTCCACTCGGCGCGGTCGGCCGGATCGTCGAGCCGCTCGACCCGAACGTCGGCGGCGCGGGCCGCCAGCTCGCGGTCGAGCGAGCGACAGGCGTAGTAGATCTCGAAGGCGAGGTGCTCCGGCACCGCGTCGGCGCAGCGCGCCCGCACCCGCTCGAGCACCTCCTGGGTGCGGCCGGCCAGGCGATGGGCGGTGAGCCAGCAGCGCTCGACGAACGCGACGTCGTCCTCATCCATCCCGGCCAGCGCGGCGAGGTCGAGGTGGCCGGCCAGCTGGTGGGCGCGCTCGTAGCGGTCGCCCATGGTGTGGCGGTGGATGAGCATGGCGAGGCCCAGGATCGGGCTGGGCGCGGCCTGCAGCGCGCGGGAGAGGGCGCGCTCGGCCTCCTTGCGCCGGCCGAGCGCCCACAGGCAGGCCGACTGCGCGTCGTAGACGTCGCTGTCCTCGGCGGCGAGGACCGGCTCGAGCACCGCGAGCGCGGCGGACGGATCGCCGGCCAGGAGCAGCCAGGCCAGCCGCACCCGCGCGACCGGCACCGCCGGGGCGAGCTCGACCACGCGCTCGAAGCAGGCGCGCGCCTCGTCGCGGTGCACGCCGCTGTCGTCGAGCAGGCGGGCCAGCTGCCACAGCGCGCCGGGGTCGCCGGGCGCGCGCTCGACCACGTGGCGGGCCAGGGCCAGGGCGTGGCCGCGCTGGCCCTCGTTGTCGAGGGTGGAGACCGCCTCGCGCAGGAAGTCGTCGTCGCCCAGGTGGCGCTCGGCCAGCGCGCGGAGCTGGGCCGCGGCTGCCTCGCCGGTGCCGAGCTGCTCGAGCGCTGCGAACAGCGGGCGGACCAGCTTCTCGCGGTTGCCGGTGACTCGCTCGACCGCGCCGCCGAGCGCGCCGGCGGCGTCGTCGGTGCGGCCGGTGCGGCGGAGGAAGTCGGCGCGGGCCAGGTAGGCGTCCGGGTGATCGGGCGAGCGCTGGATCATCTCGTCGAGCTCGCGCTCGGCGCCGGCGACGTCGCCCATCTGCTCGAACACCGCGGCCAGCGCGCGGCGCGCGGCGTGGCGCTCCGGGTCGATCTCGAGGCAGCGGGCCAGAGCGGCGGCCGCGGCGGGGAGCTCGCCGGTGCGGCGGGCCAGCTCGCCGGCGACCAGGTGGTTGAACGGGTTGTCCGGCTGCGAGGCGAGCGCCACCCGCGAGAAGTGGCGGGCGCGGCGAACCAGCTGGTCGCGGGGCAGGGCAGGGCGGGTGCGAAGGCGGGTGGGGGGCATGCGCGGGCGTTGATCGGCGGGGCGGGCGCTCTCGTCGTCGTCGCTGTCGTCGTCGGAGTCGCCGTCGACCTCGGCGTCGGGGTCGCCGCCGACCTCGGCGTCGCCGTCATCGCCGTCGTCGCGGCCACCCTCGATCCCCTGGATCGCCTCGGTGTCCTCGCGGTCCTCGCCGCGCATCTCGGCCGGGGCGTCCGGCACCGTGTCACCGTCCGCGCCGTAGTCCGGCTCGGGCGCGTCGTCGGGGCTGACCGAGGCGATCACCGCGGTATCGCCATCGGCGGCGCGCCGGGTCACGACCTCGGCGCCTCCACCGATCGCCTCGATCGCGCGCAGGTAGACTGCGGTCAGGTTCTCGCTGGCCCGCACCGTGTCGGGCGCCCCGGCCAGGGCGCGCAGCAGGTACGTCTCCGCCGAGGCCAGGTCGCCGGCCAGCCAGCGCGCCTCGCCCATGCCCTGCAGGTTGTCCTCGTCGTGCCGGTCGCGCCGGTGCGCGTCGAGGAACGCGACGAACGCCTCGTCGTGGAGCCCGCGGGCCAGGAGCAGCGACGCGTGCAGGGCGAACGGCCACTCGTCGCCCGGGTAGCGGGTGCGCTGGACGGCCAGGTCGCGCAGGAGGTACTCGCGGTCGGTCTGGCCGGCGTCGGTGAGCGCGCGCAGCGCGCGGAAGCGGAGGTAGCGGGCCAGCTTGAAGTCGGGCGCGAGCGCCAGCGCCTCGTCGCAGAAGCGCACCACCTCGGCCGGGGCCAGCTCCTCGTGGCCGTCGCCGTGCACCCGCCGGCGCCGCCGCGAGCACTCGTCGACCAGGGCGAGGTGGCGGCGCTCGACCAGCCCGGCCTCGTCGCATCCGGCCCGCCGTCCCGCCGCGACCGCCTCCGGACCCAGCACCACGATGGCGCCGTTGCCGAACAGATCGCCGGCCGCCTCGGTGAAGGTGAAGCTCTTCAGCATCGGCTGGTGGCGCATCGGGTCCTGGGCCACGAACACGCCGAGCGCGTCGTCGTAGCCGGTCAGGACCGCCACGTGCGAGCTGGTCGAGTACTCCTCCTGCACGATCACCGGGCAGCCCAGGTCGATCGCGCGCTTGATGCGGGCCGCGTTGACCTCGACCCGGCGCGCCTCCACCCCCATCTGGGCCAGGTAGCCGACGATCTCGAACATCGGCGTGCCGTGCTCGCGCTTGATCACCCCGGCGATGGCGTCCTGATCGGCGGTGAAGTCGAAGTAGCGCAGGACCAGCTCGAGCACCGCCGGGCCGCAGTAGTTCCACTTCTGCGCGGTGGTCGGGAAGGCGGTCAGCTCGACCCGCCGGGTGCCGGCCGGCGCCGCCTCGAGGTGGGTCATCCGCTCGCGCGCGTAGCGGCCGGTGTCGCTGTCCGGCGCGTGCTGCCAGGCGGCGCGGAACGCCTCCCGCGCGGCGTCGCGGTTGCCGAGCGCGGCCAGGCTGAGCCCGAGCCCGACCCGGTCGGACTGCGCGTTGTCGCCGTCCGGCCGGCAGTCGAGCAGGGCGCGCCACAGCTGCGACTCGCGCTCGCGCTCGCCGCGCGCGGCCGCGATGGCGGCGCGCCCGCGCATCGCCGCACCCCAGTGGCGCGACTCCTGCGGCACGCGGGCCAGCTCGGCCTCGGCGGCGGTGAAGTCGGCCATGACGTAGAGCAGGTGACCCAGCCCGAGCCGGGCCGCGCCGAGGGCCGGGTCCATGGCCAGGGCGCGCTCGAGCGCCGCGCGCGCGGCCGGGCGGTCGTCCTCGACCAGCGCGATGTCGGCCTCGAGCGCGTGGAACCCGGGCCGATCGGCCGCGCCGGCGCGCCCGCTCGCGATCGCCTCGCGCGCCAGCCCGGGCAGGCGCTTGCGCACGAACGCCGACGCGATGAGCTCGTGGGCCAGGCCGGCCTCGCCGCCGGCGACGACGCCGCTCGCGATCAGCTCGTCGAGGCGGAGGATCACCTCGTCGAGCGGGACGCCGCCGCGGGCGACCTGGAGCCGCGCGCGCAGGAGCTCGGCCGCCGGACCGCCGCCGGCGGCCAGCTGCTCGTCGACCGCCTGCTGGGCGGCGCGGTAGCGCTCGTGTCGGATGAGGACGTCGATGGTGGCGCTCGGCTCGGCCATGATCACGGCTCCGGCAGCTCGATGGTGGAGGCGCTGCCCGGCGCGATCGCGGCCAGGCGGGCGAGGTCGTCGGGGGCGCTGGCGCCGCCGAGCGCGCGGCTGGCCCGGGCCAGGGCGCGCAGGGCGTGGGCGTGGCGTCCGGCGCGGGCGAGCAGCTGGTCGCGCGGGGCGTCGTCGCCGGCGGCGGCCGCGGCGGCCGCGCCGATCGCCTCGGCGATCCATGGATCGGCGTAGCGGGTCGAATCGGCCCGGCACGCGCGCGCGACCGCGGCGGCGTGCTCGAGCACCAGCTCACCGCGGCCGGCCAGCGCCGCCTCACGCACGAGGACCGCGCCCAGGATCGGACCCGGCGCCTCGCCGTACGCGGCGACCAGCTCGTCGGCCGCGTCCGCGTGGCGCCCCTCGGACGCGTGGGCGAGCGCGAGGTGGTAGCGCACCGCCACGGTCTTCTCGCGCTCGGCGGCGATCTCGAGCAGCGCGCGGAGCGGCCCGCTCAGCCCCTTGTCGCGCAGGAAGTCGGCGTGCTCGATGACCGCGGCGGCGACGTCGGGCAGGCGCGAGCGCAGCTCGGCGGCGCCGTCGGCGCGCCCGAGCCGTTCCAGGGCCCGGGCCAGCAGCTCCCAGAACAGCGCCGGCTCGGCGCCGACCACCGGCGAGACCACCTCGATGGCGGCCTGCGGATCGTCGTCGACCAGGAGCGAGGCCATGAGATAGCGCACCCACGGAAACTCGCGGTTGATCTCGATCGCCCGCGACAGCGACTCGCGAGCGCCGGCCCGGTCACCGCCGCGCATGCGCAGCTGGCCGAGGGCGTAGTGGGTGTTGGCCTCGCCCGGGTGGCGCTCGGCGAGCCGCTCGAGCACCGCCATCGCCTCGGCCGGCCGACCGCCGAAGCCGATCGCGCGCGCGGCGCGGGTCACCGGATCCGGCGCGCCGCCCAGCGCCTCCTCGAGGCGGGCGAGCAGGCCGGGCAGCGCGTCCGGGTCGGCAAAGGCGAGCAGCACCTCGCTGGTGCCGTCGACGTGGCCGCCGGCCACGCGCTGGATGGCGGCGAAGATGGACTCGATCGCGGCCTCGCCGTCGCCCAGCGCGATCATGGCGTCCATGTACACGCTCCAGGCGCCGCTGGCCGACGGGAAGGCGCGCACGATCTTGTCGCTGTGCCGGCGCAGGTCGTCCCACCGCCCGGCGCACAGGTAGCGCCGCCACAGTCGGATCCCCTGGCCGCCCTCGTCGGCGCCGGCCACGCTCTCGAGGAGCGCGGTCGCTTCGTCGATCTCGCCGCGCCGCTCGGCCACGGTGCTCTGGAGCAGCACCACCGGCACCGAGTCGGGCGCCAGCGCGGCGGCCAGGTCGGCGGCGATCTCGGCGTCGGCCAGGCGGCCGGCCTCGAGCTCCTCCTCGGCCAGCCAGGTCCACGCCTGCGCGCTGGTCGGGCTGGCGGCGAGCGCGCGGCGCAGCTGGCCCCTGCCGCCCGACAGCCCGCCGTTCAGGCGCGCCGCGCGGACCTGGCCCATGAGGTTGCGGTCGTCGTCCGCGTCGATGTTGCTGGCGTCGCACCAGGCGATGAGCGCCTCGGCCGAGCGACCCCAGCACTCGAGCGCCTCGGCGTAGAGCTGGTGCGGCCACTCGGCGTCGGGGAACCGCTCGCGTGTCTCGCCCACCCAGCGCTCCATGCGGCACTCCTCGGCCGGCAGGTTGTCGAGGCGGAGCAGCCCGAGCAGCGCCTCGCCCAGGCGCTTGTGAGCCATCCCGATCTCGGGGGCCGCGGCGATGGCGGCGGTGGCGAGCTGGGCGACGTGCGCAAAGGGGGCGTCCGGATCGGCAGGATCGAAGTGACAGCGGTCGATGAGCGCGAGGCGCGGATCGTCGGGGACGCCGTCTGCCTCGAGCCCCGCGCGGCGCGTCTCGCCGGCCGGTCCCGCCCCGGTGACGACCAGCGCGCCGCGGCCGGACAGCTCCGAGCGCCGCCACTGCTCGTCGAGCGGGCGCAGCGCGGCGCCGCCCGGCGCTGGATCGGTGACCAGGACCAGCCGCCCGGTCTGCTCGACGCCGCGGACCAGCAGGAACGCCGCGCTGCGCGGCTGCTCCTCCTCGAGGACCACGAGCACGCCCGGTTCGCCGAGCAATCGGACCAGCAGCGCGTCGTCGAGAACGACCCGCAGGGTGGCCAACCCGGCCTCGGCCAGCGCGGCGCGCAGGTGCGACGCGGTCGGCACCGCGCGGTCCGGCAACGTCACACCGAGGGCACGGCCGAGCATGGCGAGCGGTCCG
>DATHKR010000075.1:0-6842 GCA_035489015.1 Kofleriaceae bacterium
CCCGCCAGGACCGCGGTTCAGGACGTGCGTGTAGATCATCGTCGTCGCCACGTCCTTGTGCCCGAGCAGCTCCTGCACCGTCCGGATGTCGCTGCCGTCCTCGAGCAGATGGGTTGCGAACGAGTGCCGAAAGGTGTGGCAGGTGGGGCGCTTCGTGATCCCCGAGGCCAGCACCGCCCGGCGCACCGCTTGCTGCACGACGGTCTCGTGCAGGTGGTGGCGGCGGCGCTGGCCGGTCTCGCGATCGGCGTAGCCGCGGGTCGCCGGGAATACCCACTGCCCGGGCCACTCGCGGCCGGCGGACGGAAGCTTGCTTGCGAGAGCGTCGGGTAGCTCGACCCAGCCTGCGCCGACCGCGAGATCCCGCTGGTGCTGCGCACGGACCCGGACGAGGTGGGCAGCGAGCTCGGATGCGGCGACCGCCGGCAACATGGTCATGCGGTCCTTGTCGCCCTTGCCGCGGCGGACGACGATCTGGCGACGCGCGAAGTCGACGTCTTTGACGCGGAGGCGGCAGCACTCGAGGAGACGGACGCCGGAGCCGTACAGCAAGGTCGCCATCAACCTGGTGACGCCTCCCATGCTCCAGAGCACCGCTCGGACCTCGTCGCGGGAGAGGACGACGGGGAGTCGCTCGGGCCCGCGGGCGCGCACCAGGTCGTCAAGCCAGGGGAGCTCCTGTCCGAGGACGGAGCGGTAGAGGAACAGCAGCGCCGCGAGCGCCTGGTTCTGTGTCGACGCCGCGACCTTGCGTTCGGTCGCGAGCGAGCTGAGGAAGGCGCTCAGCTCGGCGGCACCGAGCGTCGCGGGATCCTTGCGGCCGTGGAACTCGTAGTAGCGGCGCATCCAGCCGAGGTACGCTTCCTCGGTCCTCACGCTGAGGTGCTTGACGCGCATGGCGGCGCGCGCGCGGTCGCCGAGCCGTGGCCCGCGCGAGCCGCCACGCGTGTCGGATCTCCCCCCGTGCGCGCCGGCTGGTGCCTCGCGAAGGAGTCCCGCGTCGTATCTGCCGACTGACGGGTGTGCGACCGCGCTCGCAGCGGCGAGCCCGGCTTGGACGGCGGTATCGTCGACGTGAGACATTGCGATGTCGACTCGGTGCTTGCCGAGGATAGCGCGCGGCGCAGGTAGGCGTCAGTCCGGAGTCGCGCAATGCGCGACAGAACAATCTGCGTGCTTCGTATCCGAGCACCGAGCGCGGCGTCCTGCGCGTGCGGCGTCCGCCACGGCGGACAAGCGGCCCAACGAGCGGTGTGTTTCGAGCGCCGCTGTCCGGTGCAGCGGACAGGCGCGCGATCACACGGGCGTCACGGTCGCGTCGGCGCTCTACTCTGACGCTTCCGCTTTCCGGAGTCGCGAGCTAACAGGCCTTCGATGGGTATCAGGCGAGGATCTGTTCCGACGCCCGTGGTCCGCGGCCAAGCCGTATTGATGGCGCGGTGGCGTCGCCGCGTGCGCCACCGGCGGTGGCCGTGTGCCGGTCGAGGAAGAATTCGCCGCGTGTTCGTCGTCCGAGGGGCGCCAGATCGCGAGCGCAGGGATCGCCGCCGTCGACACTCGTCGACGGTGAGGTTCGCGACCAGCCGGCGGGTCACGCCCATCAACATCTCGGTCAGGGTCTGCTCCAGCTTCTCCTGGGCGCGCTCGGGGTAGCTGAAGCTCAGGACCCAGAAGGCTAGCAGCGGCTCGACGATCCGATAAACGGCCAGGCCGCTGATGCTGACGCCGACCCGTTCCAGGGTGATCGAAACGGCGCCGAAGCGGACCTTCTGGAACGAGGTCGGCACCACGGCGACCGAGTCCCACCGCCATTTGAAGCCGGTGGCGCCCTGGCCGCTCGAGTCGAGCACCCGGCCACGCCGGCAGTGGACCAGGAGCTCGGACGACTTCGCGGTCACGAACCCCCAGCGCTTGGTCTTGGCCGGATCTTCCACCGGTCGCCCCGCCCGCCAGCCCTCGATCTCGCGCTCGTACTTCGCCATCGCCGTGACTGCCATGCACGCCCCTTTGTTGGTGGATGCGGATCCCGACCACATCGGCCCGGGCCGGACGGTCGGCCTGGTCGGCGCGTCCGGGGTAGGGAAGCCCTCGCTCGTCAACCTCCTTGTCGGCCAAGAGGCGCTCGCCACCGCGCCGTCGACGGCGATGGACGCAGCCGGCACATGACGGCCCGGCGCGAGCTCGTTTCGCTCCCGTCGGGCGGCGTCCTCGTGGACACGGCGGGGATGCGCGAGCTCGGGCTGGTCGAGGACTACGGCGGCGGCGACGCGAGCTTCGGAGACGTCGCCGAGGCCGCGGGCTCGTGTTGCTTCCACGACTGCGCACCAGGGCGAGCCTCGATGCGCGGTGGAGGCTGCCGCGGCGTCGATGGCATTCATCACTATTCGAGTCGACGCGCCGGTTGGATGTGCCGCGTCCCGCGGCAGGCGCTCCTGATGCTCCCGTGCTGAGGCGCTTCGGATGGTCACCGCGGCCGACTTTTCAGCTGACAACCGAGCGACGTCATGACAACTGTCATTCCCACCAATGACCAGTGACTGCGGTCGCGCGCCGCGCTCGTGGATGGAATGTCCGGCAGTTCTTCTCCTCGCCGTCGGGCTGTGCGGAACAGCCTCGACAGCCTGCGGCGGCGATGACACGGAGGGTTCGGGCGGCATCCCGACCTACGAACTCGCCGATGCTCGGCAGGATGAGCCGTACGAGCTCGAGATCGTGGCCGGCGGCGCTGGCCCCCTCACATGGGAGGCTCCCGGGTCCGGCTCGCTGCCGCCAGGCCTGACCCTCCAGTCCGTCGGCCCAAAGACCGCGCTCCTGGCGGGCACTCCGATCATCCCCGGAGCGTTCGAGTTCGAACTGACCATCACTGAGGTCGACGGCAAGAGCACGACGCGGCGCTATTCGCTGCGGGTGCGCTCCTCCCTGTCGCTGGATGGCGTGACGGTGGCCGCCGGCGTCGAGGGGGCGGACTACGAAGCGCTGCTGCCGGCCTCGGGGGGCGCACCGACCGGGCTCCGGTGGAACGTCGTCAGCGGAGAGCTTCCTCCAGGACTCCGGCTCGAGGACACCGACCAGCGCGTCGCGGCGCTCCGCGGCCGCCCTGATCCCGGCAGGTACCTTTTCACGATCGCCGTGGAGGACGGCGCCGGCGGCCGAGCCCAGCAGGATCTGGAGCTGCTCGTCAGATCGTCGCTGTCGATCGCCGCGCCGGCGGCGCCAGAAGGGCGGACGGGCAGCCCGTACTCCTGGCAGCTGACCGTCGAGGGCGGGCTCGGACAGGACATCGCGTGGCACGTGCTGGACACTGCGCTCCCACCGGGGCTCGAGCTCGCCTCTGCGGACGCGCCCCTCGTCGAGATCCGGGGCGTGCCGGTCGTCGCCGGGACGTTTCCGCTCTCCATCGTCGTCGAGGATGGCCATGAGGGTCGCGCCGAGCTGGCCGCGACCATCGAGGTGTTCCCGGCGCTCGAGATCGTCACGCAGGGCCTCCCGACCGCCCGGCAGGGCGGCGCCTACGCGGTGGTCATCCAGGCAACCGGGGGCGGCTCCTCCGACTATGCATGGAGGTTGGCGGGGGGGCAGCTGCCGCCGGGACTCAGCTTCTCTGACGATGGCGAGACCGCGGGCATCTTCGGCGTGGTCACCGCCTCCGGAACCTTTCCGATCACGGTAGAGGTGTCCACACCGCTCGACGACGCGGTCGTTCGCTCGTTCAACATCTCCGTCACGGTCACGGCCCCGACGATCCTCACCCAGTCTCTGCCGGCCGGCGAGTGGGGGGAGGCGTATGAGGCCTCGATCGAGGGCGAGTCGTTGGTCGGCGGCCCGGTCCAGTGGCAGGTCATCGGCGGATGGCTGCCGCCTGGCGTCGTCCTCGAGGCCTCGTCCATGGCCACGGTCTCTCTGTCGGGCACACCGCGCGTGGCCGGCGACTTCGACCTCACCATCGAGATGTCGGATGGCGGTGGCACCGCGATCGCCGATCTGTCGATCCGCGTGGCACCGTCCTCCCGCCTGGCCATCGAGAATGCGGTGCTGCCATCGGCCCTCCTCGGGGCCTCCTACGAGCGGGTCGTGCGGGTGCGCAACGCCTCCGGGCCGGTCTTGTGGACCGTCGTGGAGGGGGCGCTTCCGGCAGGGATCGCTCTCGCCGACGGCGCGCTGGTCGGCGCTCCGGCGGAGGCAGGGCGGTTCGACTTCGAGCTCGAGGCTCGGGACGGCGCAGGCGACAGCGCGCGCGCTCGCTTCTTGCTCTTCGTCCGGCCGCAGCCGAAGTGGGTGCTCATGCAGCACGGCGAGGTCTTCTGTGGACCGTCCGACGTCACGGCGCTCGAGGTGACCGGGGGGCTCGCGGGCGAAAGCCGCACCGTGGCGACGGGGCAGGGCAGCGGCTGCAGCAACTACGTCAGCGACCTGACCGTCTCGGCGGACTCCCGCTTCGGCGCCTTCGAGGTCGGCAGCCTGGCTGCGTCGTCGCGCTACCTGGTGGACCTGCGAGGCGATTCCTCTCCCGCGCGGTACCTCGGCCCCCAGCCGGGCGACCGTTCAGGGCTCCTCGAGTGGTCGCCCGACGCGACGATGGCGCGCTTCGCCACCGAGACCCAGCCCTGGCAGTACAGACACTGGGTGCTCGATCTCACCGCTCCGACGCCGACCCCGGTTCCTCTCGCCAGCGGGCCCGCTTCCCTCGACATCGAGTGGTCGCCGGATGGCCGCAAGCTCGCCTTCCTGTCATCCGACGGGTCCGCGCTGTACGTGGCCGAGCGCGGCGGCGGCACCAGCTGGACGACGCGGAGCTACGACATCGGTCCCGCCAGCGCCACCTGGCCAGTTCACTGGACCCCGGACTCACGCCGCGTCGTCTACGGCAAGCACGGGACGGCCCAGACGGGTGGTGTCTTTCAACTCGACACGACCGAGGCGGCCCCGTCACCCGTCCGGCTGACACCGCCCGGCCTCGATCACAACAGCAACTTCATCCGGATGTCTCCCGACGGGGCGCTTTGGCTCGTTCCGACATACAGCGACAGCTACGTGATTGACATGTCCACCGAGTCCGTCCACACGCGCCGTGTCGCCGGACCCATCGAGGTCCTCTGGATTGCCCCGTCGCCCGATGGACGCAAGTTCCTGGTCCGCGAGCGCCTGCCCCTCCGCTCCTGGATGATCATCGACCTGGAGGCCGAGACGCCCACTCCGGTCCCGGTCGGCATGGAAGGGATCGACGTCGATCAGGTGGGCTGGGCACCCGACAGCCAGAGGTTGATCGTCAGCGCCGAGGAGGGCCTCTTCCTGGCCACGCCAGGCGCTCCGGCCATCCTGGAGCAGATCGACACCACCGGGGGCGACGTGGCCTTCCCCGCGCCAGACCTTGTGCTCAACGTCAACCGGGTCATCGACCTGGCCGTGCCCCCCGCCGAGCGCCAACCGTTCATCCTCCCCTTCGAGCCCCCATTCGGGCAGGCGCGGGTCGATCCGGACCTGGCTCGAGTCTACTTCTACTCCTACGAGACCCGCTCGTTCGGGCTCGCCGACCTTCGCGCCGCGGATCCACCGGCTCCGGTCGACCTGTTCTCGTTCGGCGCCGGTGCGTTCGGCTTCGCCTTCCCGCGATGATCCGTGGAACGCGGCGTCGGATCCGTGTTCGCGGGCTTAGCAGGGCGCAAGCGAGGTCGCACGGAGACGGCGCTGGCGGCATGTAGGACATCAGGGTTCGATGTCGTCGCGGCCGCCGCTGCCGCCACCAGGAAGGAGATGCACGGCGCCGCGCCGCGAGTGCTGCGCGACCGCGAATGCGGTTCGTGTACGCTCGGCGAACCATGAGAGAACCGACGCGCTCGATGAGGTACGTGCTGGGCCGGCTCGTCTTGCTCGTCGCGCTCGGATCGATGGGAGCGCTGGCACCGGGGTGCGGGAACAACGGGCACCAAGACGACGACGGCGACGGCGACGGCGACGGCGAGGACCAGGGAAGCGAGGTGCCGCCTGTCCTGTCCGTCGATACCCGGGTCGCGAAGGGGATATTCGCCGCCGGGGAGCGGATCAATGCGCGGTGTGCCTTGCTCGATGAGGCCGGGGAGCCGGCGCTCGATGCCGATGGAGAGCCGCTGACGGACTCGACGGAGCTGGTGATCACGTACCAGCACCAGGACTCGTTTGCGACCGACGAGGATGGGCAGGTGATCGCGGCGAGGGTCGGGGCTGCGACGGTGAGCTGTTCGGCGCCGGGCCTGGAGCTCGTCGACGCGGAGCCGGCCGAGATCGAGATCGTGGCGGGGCCGGCGGCGCGGGTCTTCACCGAGCTCGCGCAAGGGACTGCCATCGCCGGCGAGGCGGTCGGGGTGAGCTGCGTGGCGTTCGATCGGTTCGATAACGCGGTCGATGCGTTCGATTACTCGCTGTCGCTGTCGCCGGGGGGCGCGGGCACGGAGGTCGCGGCGGATTCGGTCATGGCCACGGCGACGGGCGACTATGAGGTCACTTGCGTGGTGATGGCCGCCGCGGAGGTGGAGGCTGCTTTTCTGTCGGTCCTGCCCGGGTTGCCGGCGTCGGTGGTCGCCGCGCTGGTCCCGGAGCAGACGGTCTACAGGGTCGGGGAGCAGGTCACGCTGACCGTGGGCGCGCACGACCAGTTCGGGAACCTGGTCGATGACGTCGAGCTGGACTACACGTCGTCGCCGGCGGTTCCGTCACCGTCGGAGGCACGGTTCCAGCTCGAGCAGGACGGCGCGTTCACGCTGACGGCGACCGTGGTGTCGCCGACGCAGGATGACGTCGCCCTCGAGGCGTCGGTGGGCCTGGTGGTGGACTCGGCCGGGCCGGCGATCCAGTGCCGGCGCGTCGAT
>DATHKR010000076.1:0-8978 GCA_035489015.1 Kofleriaceae bacterium
TCCCGCTACCACGTCTGGCGTAGAACGGATGCTGATGCGGGCTACGAAGAGGTGGCTGACAGCGAGAGTACCACCGCACTCGATGACCCCTCAGCCCTCGCGACCTACCACTACGCCGTCACGGCCGCCACAAAGGACCGCCTCTCGGGATACTCCAACGAGGTCGAGGTGGTTGTGCCCGCAGCCGGCGCGGAGCTGACCTGGCCCAATGCTGACAGCCAGACCAACGGGGATCCCTGGCTTCGTCAGCACCACGACGAGGTCGCCGAGCTTCGTCCGCGCGTGCTGGTCCTCCTCGCCAACAACCTGGACACGCCTGCCAATGTGGAGGCATTCGCGACACAGGCGATGGCCGCCTTCGCCGAGGGCAGTCGATACCACGGCTACCAGGACCCAGACGCGACCCCACAGCTCGTCTATGAGCTCGATAAGGTCGCCGACATGCGTGACGATTCGGTGAACGACTGGCCGGATGACTGGCCGACCGTCGGAGCGGGGGAAAGCCTGACGTTCGTCTACGAGGGGCTCTTCAGTCAGGAGTTCGCCGCCCACTACGGCTATCCGGATCCCGACGACCCATCCCGTTTCCTCGGTCTGTGCGACCTCTTCGAGCGAGGGATCGTCAACGAGCTCTGGGTCGCGGCACCTCGCTACTCGGGCAATCCGCTTGGGGTCTACGAGAGCAAGGCGCGCGTCCAAGTCTACGATGAGCGCATGGATGCGACTGGCGTGTTCGACAGCTGTGCCGCCAATGGCTGCTTCGAACCCGGCGTCGCAGGGCTATGCAACGTGAGCGTGCGTCTGATGGAGCTGGCGACCGACCGCGGCACGGGCTGCGCGACGCACGCGACCGGTCACGGCATGGAGGGCCTGCGACGCGCCATCCCCTACTACAGCGCCAACTCGGCGCGCTTCTTCAACTTCGACCTCATCGCGCGCCACGGGCTGCCCATGGATTCGCAATATGAGCAATGCGACTACAGCACGGCAGCTTGCTGGGCCTATCCCGACGATCACACTCTCGCGAAGAGCCCGGAAGGCGGCGCCACCGTCGGAGACTTCTCGTTCGACGAGTGGGGCGACGGCTGCGGCAACGTTCATTTTCCACCGAACGCGGCCCAGCAGTACGACTACACGGGGGCGTTTCCGGTACTGAGCACCTGCGAGAGCTATGGACAGGGCAACGGTCCTGCCGGTGGCGATCTCCAGTCCCCGTATTCAAGCGACCTCGTCGCGGACTACGAAGCACTCTATGGAGACTGCGGTGGCGGCTGGCAGATCTACATGCGCCAGAGCATTCCTGGTCATGGGAACGGCGGGACGGGTGAGGACGGCCTCCCGATGAAGAGCTGGTGGCCGTTTCTCTATTACTGAGGCGTCCAGCCTCCCGACCGCCCCCCGCGCAAGCGCGGAACGTCGACCAGCCCTGACCAGCGGCCCGCGGCGCTGGACCGCGCGCGGTCGGCGTGTGATGTTGGCCGCGGCCATGACCATTCGAGCGTGCGCCGCCCCGGCGCTCATCGCCCTGGCCCTGGCTTGCGGATGCAGCCGCACCCAGGCCCGGGTCACCTTCGTCCTCAAGAACAGCCACAGCGAGGAGCTGGCCTTCAACATGGACCGGGGCTGGCAGCCCAACCTCTTCGCCTACACGGGCAAGCCGCCCCACGCCAAGTGGATCCTCATGTTCCCCAAGCACTGCACGGCGTCGTGCGAGCTCGCCGAGGCCGAGCGCTGCCCGGCGTGTCGCGAGCCAGAGCAGGCCCGCGACCAGCTGGCCGCGCAGAAGCTCGAGCGAGTGGCGCCCGGCGGCGAGCTGGTCGTGCCCTGGGACGGACAGGTCTACGTCTACGAGCGCACCCGGGTGAAGAAGGGGCGGAAGCGCAAGCGCTGCGAGTGCCACCGCGCCGAGCCCGCTCCGCCCGCGACCTACACAGTCAAGGCGTGCGGACTGCGCCTGACTCGCAGCGCGGAGAAGCGCTCGCGCCTCCAGTGCGTCGAGGCGGAGATGACGCTCCCGGCGAGCCAGCCGCTCCGCATCGAGCTCGACTTCGCCGGCCCCGGCCGCGAGCCCACGTCGTCGCGCTGACCTGCGCACGGAGTCATTTCGACTTGCCGAACTCCTCGGCCGGGCCGTGATCCACGCGCGATCTACTCCGCTGCGTCGTCGGCCGGATAGGGGAAGTAGAGCTCGTTGCCGTCCGGATCGCGGACGATCATCAGGCGATAGCCCCAGCGGCCGTCCTCCACCGCCACTCCCCTGCCCTCGAGCTCGACGCGGACCGCTTCGAGCACGGCGACATCGAGGGAGATGAATATCCGACCGCGACCGGTCTTGTCAGGTTCCTGCGACGAGAGGATGAGCTCGCAGCCTCGGCGGTCGACCTGGGCGACGAGCGTATTGCCCGCGTCCTCGTGGCGCCAGTGCTCCTCGAAACCGAGCTGGCCGACGTAGAAGGCGATGGACCGGTCCATGTCGGAGACGAACAGCACCGGGCGGGCATACCAGCGGAGGGACGGCGATCCAGGCATGGGCCGTCAGAATAGAGCCGGCGGGTCGCCGCTTCCAGGCCATGCGAGTCTGCGCTCGCGCAACGCCGGGGGCGCGGCCACCAGCGTCCCGGCTCACGCCGGGCCACAGGGCGTTCCGATCGCCCGATTGTCAGATCGTGGTTGACCGTCTGCAGGCGTTGCTCCCTGACCAGTAGGTCTGATCGGCGACCCTCTCTCGGATTCCATTCTTCCGTCGTCGCCGGGCCGCGACCGGTCGTGATTTCGTTGTGTCGCGGGACTGCGACTCTCTCTCGCGCGCGTGGACTGGCAGTACACATCCTCCCCGAGGGGCGTCGCTCGTCTCAGTGCGACATCGCCGCGATCGGCGTCTGTTGGCCTCGACTGCGCCGGAGTGGGTCTGTTCTCGCATCGCAGCGCGTATAGTGAAAAGCCGATGACGAGTGGTTGGGCGACGCTGCTGCCGAGCCAGTTTGCCGGCCTCGGGATCGATCTGAGTGCGCGTGTCGCTGGGCTGGTGCGTGTGTTTGGCAACGGGGCGGCGATGGCGGCGGTGATTCCGGTGGGCGGCGGGGCGGTCGTGCTGGGCCGGCAGGTGGGCGCGGCGGACGAGGCGATGGATCCGCATGTGTCGCGGCGTCATGCTCGGGTCGAGCTCGACGGGGGGCGGTTCTGGGTCACGGATCTCGATAGTCAGAATGGCACGTTCGTCGACGGGGAACGGGCGGTGCGCGGCTCGCGGCGGGAGGCGCAGCGGGTGATCCGGGTCGGGGAGTCGCTCTTCTTGCCCTGCTTCGATGTCCGTCCGTTCGAGGGGGACGGCGTCGTGGTGCAGGATGGCTTCGTCCGCGGGCCGGCGATGCGGCGGGTGCTGGCCGAGGTGGCTCGGGCGGGCGAGCTCGGGTTCTCGCTCTGTATTCACGGGGAGAGCGGCACTGGCAAGGAGGGGGTGGCGCGGGCGTTTCATCGGACCGGACCTCGCAGCGGGGGGCCGTTCGTGCCGGTCAACTGCGCCGCCATTCCGCAGGGGATCGCGGAGCGGCTGCTGTTTGGGGTTAGGCGGGGGGCTTACTCGGGGGCGGAGGCGGACGCGGAGGGATATGTGCAGGCCGCCGATGGGGGCACTTTGTTTCTCGACGAGGTGGCCGACCTCGATCTTCAAGTTCAGGCGAAGCTGCTGCGCGCGATCGAGATGCGTGAGGTGATGGCGCTGGGGGCGGTGCGTCCCAGGGCGGTCGACTTGCACGTCTGCTCGGCGAGCAACCGCGATCTGCGGGCGCAGGTCACTGGCGGGAAGCTTCGCGAGGACCTTTATTACCGGATCGCTCGGCCGGCCGTGACGTTGCCTCCGCTTCGCGAGCGGCCGGAAGAGATGCCCACGCTGGTCGAGCGCGAGCTTCGGCGGGTGGTCCCCGATCTGGCGCTGCATGTGTCGTTCGTGGAGGCGTGTCTGCTTCGCCCCTGGCCCGGCAATGTCCGCGAGCTCCTGATCGAGGCGCGCAGCGCGGCCCAGGCGGCGCTCATGCAGGGCACGCCGATGGTCGAGTCGCGCCACCTCGATCCGGACGCGGGGATGCCGCTCACGGCGAACGGGTCGGTCGCGCTCGCCCCGGAGAGGTCTCCGTCGGCGGCAGGGCCGTTGCCGCGGGAGAGTCGCTCTCGGGCCAGGCCTCTCGACGGCGGTGAGCGCGCGCGGATCGAGGAAGCTCTGCGCCAGGAAGAGGGCAATGTCGCCGCGGCGGCTCGGGTGCTTGGGATGCATCGGACGCAGCTGCGTCGCCTGATCGGGCGACATGGCATCGGCGCCCCGGATGGCGGCGAGCGGGAATGACGCGGCGAACCCGGGGGGCCTGAGACCAGGTCTGGCACAGGCGGTGGCACTGGAAGCAGGCACCGCGGTGTCTGATTCGCGGTGCCTGCGCGGTCCCTGGTGACGTGACTCCGCTGCTCGCGGCGTGTCGATCGCGGTGGTTGGAGCGGAGGCGAGCGCGGCTGGCGCGTGGAGGGTCGCTGGCGCGGCGCTTGCTGGCGTGGTCGGACGCCAGTGTTGCTGGCGAAACGATTCCACGGGAGGGACCACATGCATGATCGATCCGGTCGATGGGCGTACGCCTTCGGTCTGCCGGCGGCGGCGGTGCTGCTCATCGGCGGCTGTCAGGAGAGCATGGAGCCGAGCGTCACCGATATCGAGGCGCTGCCGGGCGCGGAACGGCCGCCGTCCATCGACACGCCGGATGTGGCGCTGAAGATTCCGGCGCGGCTGCGCCCCGAGCTGCTGCCCGAGAAGGGAGCGGGTCACTGGCCGGCGTTCGACGGCGACCGGTTCTTCCTCACCTTCCCCGCCACGGAGGATGCGGATCTCGACGTGGAGGAGGTGAAGCGCATCTGGCTCGAGGGCGCGCTCGCCGCGGTCGGCTTCGAGCGCGGGCTCGACGGCCTGGCCGGGCCCAAGAAGGGCGTGTCGCTCGAACCGGCCGACCTCTCCGCCGTGGTGGCCGACCTCGCCTTCGAGTACCGCGCGTGGCCCAAGCTCGCCAAGCAGAAGACCCGCGAGATGGTGGACGCCTTTGCGCGGGAAGAGCCGACGCCCGGGGTCGACGAGACGCTGCGGCTGGTCCGCGGGATGACCTTCGCGCAGTACGTCGCCGACATCGAGCGGGAGCAGATCCAGTTCCCGTTCCGGCAGATCCACGACGGCGTGCCGATCGAGCACGCGCTGGTCCTGGCCACGGCGTGGGCCGGGCAAGGGATCACCTCGGTGCGCGGCGTGCTCTTTTCCAGTTACACCGTCGGCAACAAGGTCGTCATCCCCGCCACCGAGGCGGTCAAGAAGGCCAGGGAAGCGCTCGCCAGGGTGAAGGGCATCGACCGGGTGCCGGGCCAGGAGCGAGTCGAGGCGGCGCTCATCCTCTTGCCGTATGGCAACGACTCCGCCGGCGGCGTCCAGCTGCGCTACTCGTACCGGATGACGCTCCAGGCCTATTCGGCCGGCGAGCTCGGGCCGTTCCTTCTGTGGCTCGACGCCGAGGACGGCCAGATCTTGAAGCTGATCCCGCTGTTCGGCGACGTGAACGGCACGGGCGAGGTCTACAGCCGGGATCCCGGCGTCGGCACCACCACGCTGGCGCTCCAGGTCGACCCGCCCGCGGGCGGGCAGTACGTCCTGCGGCTCGGCGGGGTGATCAACCGCGTCGACCTCAACGACGACGGGTACAACGCCGACGACGTGTCGATCTCGTCGAGCGGCGGCGGCAGCAGCGGCACGTTCGCGAACTTCAACCAGGCGCCGATCAACAACCAGGCCCAGGCCCTGTGCGGGTCCGGCACCAACAAGGGCTTCCAGCAGGTCAATTTCTACGGCGTCATCTATCGCTACTACCAGTCGGCGCTCGAGCATGGCGTCTTCACGCCGTTCCCCACGTCGGCATGGGACCCGAGAGTCGAGATCACCGGGTACTGCAACGCCAACGCGAGCATGGCCTACGGCGCCTGCGAGGGTTACTACAACGCGGCATGCCCGTCCTACTCGACCGGCGACACGGCGGGCGGCAACTTCATGAACTTCGCGCACGACAACTCGGTGGTCGGCCACGAGCTCGCACACAACGCCGTGCCGCGGCTCACCTCGGCCCGTCCGAGCGACTGGTGCGGGATGCTCCCCTGCCCCGTCCCGCTCGGCTGGTCGGCGTTCCACGATCTGGCCGACGCCTGGGCCGATCACTACGAGAACTCGAACTGCGTCGCCGGATGGGTGGGCAAGAACATGAACGGCGTCGACGCGTCGCTCAACTGCCTGCAGCACGACGAGGGTGGCTACCTGCCGCGCCTCCACGACGTGGACGTTCCGTTCAGCGCCGCCACCCCCTCCGATCACTTCCCCGAGCACCGCGATCTCGCCACCGGCGACTACGCGGAGGGGCAGATGGCGGCCGCCGCCCTGTGGCAGGTGCGCCTGGGGATGCGCAGCAAGTGCCGGCCCTCGGGGCAGCCGCAGTTCTGGGTCCGCGTCACACGGGCGCTCAAGAACACCGGCTTCCTCGGCTTCTCGCCCGGGTCCACCGATCGAGGAATGTTTCAGTACCTGTACGACCTCGAGGTCGAGCTGATGGACGAGTGGTCGACGTCGGGCGCCCCCGGCGGACCGCCGGCGTTCGCTCACAACGGCGCGCACACCGCGAACAAGGTCGCGGCCGGCTTCGCGAAGACGGGCCTGTTTCTGGTCCCCTGGTCCTGCCTCGACGGCGACGCCGGCACGTCCGATCCCACGTTCTGCCCCTCCGGCGACACGGCGGCCGACGCGGTGATCGACATCGACGACAACGACCTGGCCGATGACCTCACCGTCGCGGACGTGAACCACTACGAGCACGACTTCCTCGAGCTCGACGGGCCGGCGCCCACGTTCCAGGTGTGGACCGGGCCGCGCTGGCGACTCGACGCCGCTGGCAGCGCGCGCCCGGTCACCGGCACGCCGCTGTGCAACACCGAGTTCGACGTCGAGGTCTCGATCGATCCGACCTTCGCGACCGCGGTCTCCAGCGGCTGGACCGCGGTCGACACCGATCCGGCCAACGGCACACCCGACTGCTACGGCACATTCACGCCCGACGCGTCGGAGTGGACCGCGCTGCAGTCCGACGGCGCGCTCAGCCGCATCTACTACCGGGTCCACACTCGCTCGGGGGCGGGGGTCAACGAGCGGATCTCCACCGAGCCGGGCAACGGCCTGTGGACCGTTCCCCCGCCCTACGCGGTCATCACCACCAGCGGCGAGTCGGACTATTGACCGGCAGGACTCTCATCGCGTCCGCCTCGCTGCTGGCGGCGTGCGTCGCGGTGGCCGTCGCCAAGGACGCCGCTCGGGTCGTGCCCGGCGCACCCGACGGCGCCGGCCCGCTGGGCGACGGCGGCTTCGTCCGGCCCGTGCGCGCCGGTGAAGTGCTGCCGGCGGACGCGATCCCGGTCGACGCCGACGCGAGCCGGCGCGCGATCCTGTTCTCGTCGGCGCAGAGCGGCCTGTTCGAGCTCCTGCCCGACGGCGCCGTCCGACGACATCGCGTGGCCGACCCGAAGCCCAGCGACGTCTACCTGGATGCCGTGTATGCGGGCGGGAGCATCTACGCCTCCATGCAGGGCCGGGGCGTGGTGCGGTTCGGCGCGGATCGGCTCGAGGTGGTCGATCCGCCCGAGGGCGTCATGGCGCCGGCTCGTCTGCTCGGCCTCGGATCGGGGGAGCTGCTCGCCTGGACGTCGGCCACGCCGATGAGCCACGCGCGGCTGCGGCGGATGAGCGGCGCCGGAGCGATGGAGGCGCTCGATGGCGAGGGCCTCGCCACCGTGGGCGGCTGGGTCGAGATGCCCGAGCGCGACTCCGTGTGGGCCGCCACCAGGGCCGGCGTGGTCGAGATCGCCCGCGACGGAACCCGGACCACGCTCTACCCGGGTTCGGTCACCGCGATCGCCCGCAGCGGCCGTCACGTGGGTGTGGTCGGGACCGGGGTCGCGCGCTGGAACGGAGCCTCGTTCGAGCCCGTGCGCTTCTCGATCCGGGATCCGCGGCGTCCCGGGCAACAGTCCATGCCCGGGGCACCCGTGGACCTCGCGATCGACCGGGAGGGGCGCTGGTTCATCCTCGCCCGCGGCGGAGCCGTCGCCGTGCTCGGCGCGGACGGCGCCTTTCTCGCGCTGCTCGATGCTCGCGACGGCATCCCGGTCTCGGCGGCCCGCCTGCTGGTCGACCCGGCCACCGGCGACATCATCGTCGGTAGCCGGCGCGAGGGCCCGCACCGGATACGGTTCGCGCGGGGCGGCCGGGCAGGAGGATGATGGTCGCTCCTTGTCGGACGGACTGGTCTGGTGGGCGGCGGTCTGCTCTCATACGTCCGTCTCGACGAGGAGCGACTCATGGGCAAGATGATCGAGCTCACCGCCTCCGACGGTCACCGGCTCGCGGCTTACTGCGCGGAGCCGCCCGGGCCGGTGCGCGGCGGTGTCGTGGTGATCCAGGAGATCTTCGGCGTCAACAGCCACATCAAGGCCGTCAGCGACGGCTTCGCCGCCGACGGCTACGTGGCGATCGCGCCGGCCTTGTTCGATCGCGTGGAGCGCAACGTCGATCTCGGTTACACGGCCGACACGGTCGCGGCCGGCCGCGAGCTGCGCGCGGGGGTGGCCATCGACGACGCGATCAAGGACGTGGCGGCAGCGGTGGCCGCCGCGGCGCCGCAGGGCAAGGTCGGCCTCGTGGGCTACTGCTGGGGCGGGTTCGTGGTGTGGATGGCCGCCGCGCGCGTGGATGGGCTGTCCGCCGCGGTGTCGTACTACGGCGGCGGTGTGCTGGAGAACGCCAGCGAGCGCCCCCGCTGCCCGACCATGCTGCACTTCGGCGAGCAAGACAGCATCTCGCCGCCGGAGAAGGTCGCAGCCTTTGCCGCCGCGCACCCGACCCTCGCGGTGCACATCTATCCGGC
>DATHKR010000077.1:0-35092 GCA_035489015.1 Kofleriaceae bacterium
GGCGCGAGTGGAGGCGCGGGCGTGGTAGGCGCGAGTGGAGGCGCGGGCGTTGTCGGTGCGAGCGGAGGCGCGGGTGTCGTGGGCGCGAGCGGAGGCGCGGGTGTCGTGGGCGCGAGTGGAGGCGCGGGCGTGGTCGGCGCGAGTGGAGGCGCGGGGGTGGTGGGCGCGAGCGGAGGCGCGGGCGTGGTCGGCGCGAGCGGCGCGAGCACCGGGATCGCGAGTGCCGGGATCGCGGGCACCGGGATCGCGAGCACCGGCATCGCGGGCACCGGCGCCAGCGCCGCGACCGTCGGTGCGGCGACCGCGGCCGCCGCTTCCGGCATGTCCGGTGCGCTCAAGATCGGCCTGGTCCTGCTCGTCACCGGCGCGGTCGGGGCAGGAGGCGGCGCGCTGCTCTCGCTGGCCCGGCGATCGGACGATGCCGCGGCGGTCGGCGAGCGCGCCGCCGCGCCGTCTGCTGGTCGCATCGCCGGACCGGCCGTGCGCGCCGCGCCGCTGCCGCTGCCACCGACGACGACGCCGCCGCGGTCGGCCCCACCGGACTCCGCGGCGCCGGATTCAGCCGCGCCGGCCTCCGCCGCGCCGGACTTCGAGTTCGCGCCCGATCCGGTCGGGCAGACCCGCCGCGCCGCCGAGCCCCGGCGCCCCCGGCCCGCCCGCGCTCACGCGCCGGCCCCGCTGCCGGCCAGCCCCCCGGCCAGCCCGTCGGCGAGCCCGTCGCTCAGCCAGGAGCTCACGCTGGTCCGGCGGGCGCGCGCCGCGCTCCGACTCGGCATGCCCGACCGCGCCCTCGAGCTCCTCGATCAGCACGCCCGGCGCTTCCCGGCCGCGCTCCTGGCCCAGGAGGCCGCGGTCGTCCGCATCGAGGCGGTCTGCGCGCTCGGCGATGCGGCCCGCGCGCGCGCCCTCACCGCCGCCTTCGCCCGCGACTGGCCGCGCTCGCCGCTGCGCGCCCGGGTCGGAAAGATGTGCGGCACCGAGGGCGCCGAGAACGCCGCCGAGAGCACCGGGGACGCCGCGCACGCGCACGCCGCGCACGCCGCGCACGCCGCCGAGAACGCCGGGGACGCCGCGCACGCCGCGCACGCCGCGCACGCCGCCGCGCACCCCGCGCCCGCCGCGCACCCCGCGCCCGCCGCGCACCCAGCGCACCCAGCGCCCCCCGCGCACCCCGGGACCGGCCCCGCGCGCCGCGACCCGGGGACCTCGCCGTGAACCTCCTCGCCGGCGCGCTCCTGGTCGGCGCGCTGGCTGCGGCGGGGTGCGACCAGGTCGTGCGGGTCGGCGGCGGCTTCGAGCTCCTCATCGACGTGCCGGCCGGTCCGGTCCGCGATCTCGACGTCCTGTTCGTCATCGACGACTCCGGCTCGATGGCCGACGAGCAGGACCAGCTCGCCGCCAGCATGGCCGGCTTCGCCGCGGCGCTCGCCTCCGACGATCGCGGCCCGCTCGACCTCCAGGTCGCGGTCACCTCCACCGACCTCGGCGCCGGACCGGTCGATCTCCTCCGCTGCGAGGGGGAGGGCGACGGCGGCCACCTCCTGGTCGGCCCGGCCGGCGCCGACTGTCACGTCGACGGCACCTACCTGGTCGACGTCGCCGTCGACGGCGGCGACGCGCGCGTCACCAACTACCCGGCCGGCCGCCTGGCCGAGACGCTCGCCTGCATGACTCGCCTGGGCGCGTCCGGGTGTGGCTTCGAGCAGCCGCTCGCGGCAGCCCGCCGCGCCCTCGACGGCTCGCACCAGGACAGCGCCGGCTTCGTTCGCGACGGCGCGCTCCTGGCCGTCTTCTTCGTCACCGACGAGGATGACTGCTCCGCGTCCGACCGCTCGCTGTTCGACCCGGGCCAGGACGACCGCGCCGCGCCGCTCGGCGAGCTGTCGTCGTTCCGCTGCTTCGAGTTCGGCGTCAGCTGCGACGGCACTGCGCCCGATCCGGTCGCCGCCCGCTCGGTCGGCCCTCGCCGCGGCTGCCGCCCGGCCGACGACAGCGCGTACCTGGTCCCGGTGGCCGACTTCGCCGACTTCCTGCGCGACCTCAAGCGCAGCCCGGCCCTGGTCCTGGTCGGCGGCATCTTCGGCGACGCCGGCCCGGTCGCGGTCGAGGAGGTGGACGGCCGGCTCGCGCTGGCCGACGTCTGCCCGTCGCCCACCGCCAGCGCCGCCCCGGCGGTGCGACTCCACGCCCTGGCCGCCGGGCTCTCCGGCCCCGATGCCACCGCGTCGCTGTGCGATCCGGATCCGTCGGCCCGTCCGGCCGCGCTGGCCGCCTCCGCGCTGGCCGCGCTGCGCGCCACCCGTTGCCTCCGCCGCGATCCGCTCGACGCCGATCCGGACCGCGCCGGCGTGCAGCCGGCCTGCCGCGCCTTCACCATCGCCGACCGCGCCCGCCGCGAGCTCGCTCCGTGCGGCGCCGGGGCGGAAGCGGCGAGCGGCGCGGCGACCCCGTGCTTCGCGATCGAGCCGGACCTCGAGGCCTGCCGCTTCGGCGACTCCGCGCTCGCCCTGCGCGTGGACGGCCCGCTCCCCGACGCGGCGGATGCCCGCCTCCAGCTCGAGTGCCTGGCCGGGCCGCCATCGACCTCGCCGCCCGATCCGGTCGACTGAGCGACCCCGGCCTCGGGCTCAGCCCTCTTCCTTCTCCATCTTCTTCTCGGTCGCCATGATCGGCTTCTTGATCGCCGTCTTGAGATCCAGCCCCTTCAGCAGCTCGATCTGCACGCCGTCGGACACGCCGACCTCGACCGGGCGCTTCTCGAACTGCTGGCCGGCGACCTGGACCTCGACGAACGGCTTGCCGTCCTTCTCGAACTGCAGGACCGACTCGTGCACCGCCATGACGTCGATCCGCTTGTCGACCACGATGTCCGCGTTGGCGCTGTAGCCGGCGCGGATGAAGAGGTCCTTGTCCTTCAGCGGCTTGATGGCCGCCTTGATCTCGAACTGGATGGCCCCGTCCACCGCGACGCCCTTGGGCGCGATGTACTCGAGCACGCCCTCGACCTTCTGCTTCTCGATCGCGCCGACCACGATCTCGAGCGGCATCCCGACCTTGATCTTGCCGACCTCCGACTCGTCCACCTTGCCCTGGAAGATCATGTCGCCCATGTCGGCGACCGAGGCGATGGTCGAGCCCGGGTTGAAGTTGTTCGTCTCGGTGACCGAGGTGCCCTCCTTGACCGGCACGTCGATGACCATGCCGTCCACCGTCGAGGTCACGACGTTCGACACCTTGCCCGCGCCCTTGGCCGCCCCCGACTTGACCAGCTGCAGGTTGCTCGACGCCGACTGCAGCTCCTGCTGGCGCAGCTTGAACTCGAGCTGGTAGCGGGCGAACTCGACCTCGGAGATGAGCTGCTGCTTGGCCAGGCCCTTGTAGCGGGTCTCCTCGCGCTTCGCGTTCTCGAAGTTGATGCGGGCCGCGTCGACCGCCGCCTCGGCCTGGTTGAGGCTGACCACGTTCGGGATGATCTTGATGCGGGCGATGTCCTGGCCTTGCTTTATCTCCGCGCCGGCCTCGACGAACAGCTTCTCGACCACGCCGGACACGCGCGGCTTGATCTCGATCTCGCGGCGCGGCACCAGCGAGCCGGTCGCCACCGTCTTCTTGATGATGGTCGCCTTGAACGGCGTCTCGGTCTCGTACACGACCGGCTGGGCCTGCGACTTGCGGTAGAGGAACAGGAGGGTGAGGGCGAACAGCAGCACGAGGACGATGCCGAGGGTGATGGGGAGGATTCGTCTCATCTCATTGCTCCGCGCGCAGGGCTTCGACAGGTGGGATGCGGGCCGCGTGGCGAGCCGGGATGATGCCGGCCAGGGCGCCCGAGCCGACCAGGATGACGACCGAGAGGATGGCGGTGCCGAAGTCGACCTGTGGCTTTGCCATCGCGCCGTCGGTGGGGATGACCAGGCCGATCGCCTCGAGCACGAGCACGCCCATGACCAGCCCGACGTAGCCGGCCACCGCGGTCAGCACGATCGACTCCTGCAGGATCATCCGCACGATCACGCCGGGCGTGGCGCCCAGCGCCTTGCGGACCCCGATCTCCTTGGTCCGCTCCTTGACCGCGATGAGGAGGATGTTCGAGACACCCAGCACGCCGGCCATCAGGGTCAGGATGCTGGCGATCCACGCGAACGCCTCGATCGCCTTGAAGATCATCTGGACCTTGTTGAACTCCTTGGCCCAGTTGAACGACCCGATCCCTTCCGGATCGTCCGGGTGCACCTTGTGCCGCTCGGCCAGCACCCGCTTGATGTCCTTCTCCACCGCCGGGGCCGGTCGACCCGTCACCGTCAGCGCGAAGAAGTCGACCCGGTTCTGGTAGTTGAAGGCGTTCTGGAAGGTGGTGAAGGGCACCATCACGGTGTTGCCCTGGCGCTCCTCGTCGTCTCCCTTGCCGCGCGGGAGGAACATGCCGACCACCTGGAAGTAGACCCCGCGCGCCTTGATGTACTGGCCGATCGGGTCCTCGCCCGGCTTGAACAGGATGTCGTAGACGTTCTTGCCGATGACGGCGACCTTGCGCTGCTCGGCCACGTCGAGCGGATCGAGGAAGCGGCCGGCCACCATGTCGGCGGTGAGGATGTGGCGGATCTCGGCGTAGTCGCCGTACAGCTGGACGTTCCCGGTCCGGTTGCCGCGGGTGACGTTGTTGGAGTCGCGCCAGCCGCCCATCTGCAGGCGCGGGGCGAGGTGCTCGATGCCCGGGATGCGCGCGACCGCGGCGATGTCGTCGTTGTCGAGCTGGATGCGCCGGCCCGGCTGCATGCCCTTGTACGGCATGGTCGTGCGCTGGCTCCACACGTACACGCTGTTGGTGGCCGACCAGCTCATCTGCCGGGTCATGCCGTCGCGGAAGCCGCGCGCGAACCCGATGGTCGCCATCATCATGAAGACGCCCCACACCACGCCGGCCGCGGTCAGGAAGGTGCGGAGCTTGTTGCGGCTCAGAGTCGCCCAGATCTCCTGCCACTTGTCGAGATCGAACATGGCGCCTTACTCGTCGCGGAGCGCCTGGATCGGGTTGATGCGCGCGGCTCGCCAGGCCGGAAAGAAGCCGGCCAGCGTGCCGCTGACCACCAGGAGGCCGGTGGCCATCAGCGCGACGCCGATGTCGACCTGCGGGTCGCGGAAGAAATCGATCGGCGGCAGGAAGCTGGTCACCAGCTCGATGAGCCCGACCCCGGCGGCCAGCCCGAGGTAGCCGGCCACCGCGGTCAGCACCAGCGCCTCCTGGGTGACCATGCGCAGGATCGACCCGGGGGTGGCGCCGAACGACTTGCGGATGCCGATCTCGCGGGTGCGCTCCTTGACCGAGATCAGCATGATGTTGGACACGCCGACGATTCCGGCCAGGATGGTCAGCGCGCCGACCACCCACACGAACAGCTTGAGGATGGTGAACACGTTCTGCATCTGCCCGAAGTTCTCGAGGTTGTTGTTGATGCGGAGCGCGCGCTTGTCCTCGGGCGAGAAGTGGTGCTTGTCGGCCAGGATCTGGAGGATGCGATCCTCCAGTCGCTTGCTGGCCGCGATGTCGGCCGTCCCGACCGTCAGCATGATCTGGTTGATCCGGTTCGAGCCGCCCTGGGCCCCGCCGTAGGCCATCTGCGCGGTCGAGATCGGGATGAAGATCTTGCGCCGCTCGCCCGCGCCGCCCTCGTCCTGGAAGACGCCGATGACCTGGTACTGGAGGTCGTGGATGGTGATCCACTGGCCGATCGGGTCCTCGCCCTTCTCGAACAGAAAGTCGCGCACCTCGTCGCCGATGACCGCGACCTTGCGCCGCTCGCGGAGGTCGAGGTCGTCGATGTAGCGGCCGCTGATGATGAGCGTGTTCTCGAGGTAGCGGTGATCCGGGTGAACCGAGCGGATGTCGAAGGCGCTCTTCTTGTCGCCGCGCACCACCGCGCCCTCGTTCCACAGGTAGACCCGCCCGGTGATGTGGTCGACGCCGGGCAGCCGCTTGATCGCGTCGAAGTCGTCGTTGGTGAGCTGGATCTCGCGGCCGATCGGCTGGCCCTGCCACGGGATCGACGTCTTGCTCGGCCAGATCCAGATGCTGTTCACCGCGTCGTCGCGGAACTGGTACTCGATGCCGTTCTGCAGCCCCTTGCCGGCGGCGAGCAGGACGACCAGCATGAAGATTCCCCACGCGACCGCCAGCGAGGTCAGGAACGTGCGCAGCTTGTTGCGCCGGACCGTCCCGTAGATCTCCTGCCAGAGGTCGATGTTGAACACGGGCTCAGGCCTCCACCACGAGCCCGTCGCGCAGCCGGATGGTGCGATCGGTGCGCTCCGCGATGTCGTGCTCGTGGGTGACGACCAGGATGGTGATGCCGGTCTTGTTGATCTCGCGCAGGAGATCCATCAGCTGGTAGGACGTCTCGGTGTCGAGCGCGCCGGTCGGCTCGTCGGCCAGGATCAGCTTCGGCTTGCCGATGAGCGCGCGCGCGATGGCGACCCGCTGCTTCTGCCCGCCCGACATCTCGCCCGGCAGGTGCTCGGCCCAGTCGCGCAGGCCGACTCGCTCGAGGTACTCGAGCGCGATGCGGTTGCGCCGGCGGCGCGGCACCTTCTGGTAGTAGAGCGGCAGCGCGACGTTCTCGACCGCGTTCTTGAAGCCGATCAGGTTGAACGACTGGAAGACGAAGCCGATGCAGCGGTTGCGGTAGTAGGCCGCGTTCCGCTCGGAGAGGTCGCGCATGAGCTCCCCCTCGAGGTGATAGGAGCCGGTGTCGTACCCGTCGAGGAGGCCGAGGATGTTGAGCAGCGTGGACTTACCCGACCCGGAGGAGCCCATGATGGAGACCAGCTCGCCGGCCTCCACCTCGAGGCTGAGATCCTTCAGCACGCGCAGCGCGCCCTTGCCCATGCGATAGGATTTGTTGATGTTCTCCAGGCGGATCATGCCGTGCGCAGTTCTTTAGCACGCTCGCTCGGCAGCGGCGAGTCGCCCACGCCGGGCCGGCCGGGGCGAGCGGAAGGCGGGCCGCTGGCGGGTCGCAACCCGCCGATCGGGTGATATCCTGGGCCGGTGCGCGCAGCGGCGCTCGCTCTGGTCTGTGTCGTGGCCTGTCGGCCGGCGGGTCCACCCGCGGGGCCGGAGCACCATCCGGTGAACTCTCCGGAGGCCGCGACCCGCTGCCCGGCCGAGTGGCACGAGGCGAAGAAGGCGCGCGAATCTCTCATCGCCGCGGCCGGCGCGGCGCGCCCGCCGCTGGCCCGGCGCGCGGCCCAGGCGGTCATGGCCCAGGCCGAGTGCGAGCAGAAGCGGTTCGCCAGCTGGCGGATCGAGGTCGGCTCGCAGGCGATCATGGCGGCCGAGCTGCGCGCGGTCAGGCGCCAGTACCTCACCACGAGCACGCTCTACGAGGAGGCGGCCGGCTACGGCGACCGGGTGACGTCGGTGGGGGCGTGGGCGCGCCTGGCCGACCTCCACCTCGGCTTCGCCCGGCTCCTCGACGAGCTGCCGGTGCCGGTCGACGTGCAGGCGCCGGCCGCGCGCGCCGACTACCGGCGGCAGATGCGCGAGCTCATGTCGACGTTCGAGATCGAGGCCGCCCTGGCCGCCACCCGCGCGCTCGACGCGGGCCGCGACGGCGGCGGGGATCGCGACCGGCGGCTGGCGGCCTGGTTGAGCGGATCGTGCGAGAAGCTGGCGGTGCTCGATCCGGAGAGCGTCGCGGGCTATCCCGCGTGCGCCGGCGTGCCGCGCGAGGGCCCGGAGTGAGCGGCGGCGGGAGGCGCGGCGCCGCGGCCCCGGCGCTCGCGCTCGCGATCGCCAGCGCGATGATCGGCGCGGCGCTCGCCGGATGCGGATCGGACGATCCGGGCGCTGCCGGCGGGGCCATGCCGCGGATCGCGACCATGGCGCTGGTGCCGGCGCTGCCGATCGGCCTGGCCGACCGCGACACCGGGGACGCCGCGACCCACGGGATGGCGCGGCGCGAGGTGGTCGGCGAGGTCGGCGAGAACGCCGCCGCGACGACGGCGATCCAGGGCGCCAGCGGGCGCGTCACCCGGCAGCCGGTCCCGGCCGAGCCAGCCGTGAAGCCGCCGCCGACCGCCGATCCCGCGTCGCTGCGCCCGGTCTTCGACCTCGGCGACAACCGGCTGCTCGCCCACTGGTACCGCGACGGCGGCCTCCACATGGTGGCCGGGTCGCCCGGCTTCACCCGTTACGTCCACGTCGACCGCCGCGACACCAGCTGGCGGTTCGGCCAGCGCGTCGAGGGCGTGCCGGTCGCGGTGATGCGGCGGGCGGGGATCTTGACCGTGCCGCTCGACGACGGCGCCGCGGCCAGGCCGGGCGTGATCGCGGCGCGGGTCCACAGCGGCGGTCGCGCTCAGCTGTCGATCGCGGTCAACGGCGCCGCGCCGGTCGAGGTGCTGCTGGTGCGCGGCTGGCAGACCGTGTCGGTGGCGGTGCCGGCGCGACGGTGGCGGGTCGGCGAGAACGGGGTCCGGCTGACGCTGCGAGGCGTCAGCGACGTCGCGCTGGCCTGGCTGCGCGTGGGCGGCAAGCCGACCGACGGCGGCGAGGGCGCCGGCGGGGCCGTCGACGCGGGCAGCGCCTCGAACGATCCGGACCGCCTGCTCTCGTTCTTCGACCCGTCCGACCACTCGCTTCGCCTGAGCGACCGCGAGCAGCTGGTCTATTACCTCTATCTCCCGGACGGCGCGCTCCTGGCCGGGACCCTGCTCGGCGACGGCGCCGACGCGGCTGGCTGTCGCCTGGGCGTGCAGGTCCGCGCCCACCTGGCCGCGCTCGACGCCGAGCTGGCCGCCGATCGCACGCGCATCGACCTCGACTCGCTGGCCGGTCAGGTGGTTCGGGTGCGGCTCGAGCTGCACGGCTGCCGCTCCGCCCACCTGCGCGACGCCGGGCTGCAGGTCGCCGCGCCGCCGCCGTCGCGCGGCGCCGGTCCGCCGCCGCGCCACGTGATCCTGTGGATCATGGACACCCTGCGCGCCGACCGGATCCGCCCGGTCAGCCCGGGCGCGCGCCCGGAGGTGCCCGCCTTCGAGCGGATGGCGGCCGAGGGCGCCGTCTTCCGCCAGGCCTACGTGCAGGGCAACGAGTCGCAGACCTCGCACGCGTCGGTGTGGACCTCGCTCTACCCGGCCCGCCACAACGTGCGCACGGCCGGAAACGGCGGCACCTGGAAGCTGGGCGATCGCTTCGCCACCCTCGGCGAGACCGCCCACCGGGCCGGCCTCTACGCCACCGGGGTCACCGCCAACGGGATGATCACGCGCAGCGGCGGCTACGCGCGCGGCTTCGACTCCTTCATCAACCTGATGCGCGACGGCCACCCGGGCCGGACCAACGCGTCGATCCCGGGCGAGCGCATCCTCGAGCGGGCGCTCGGCACGCTGGCCGGGCGCGAGAAGGACCCGTTCCTCCTGTTCGTCGGCACCATCGACACCCACAAGCCGTGGATCGGGCACCAGCCGTGGCTGGCGCAGTACGACCCGGGCGCGTACCGCGGGGCGTTCGAGCTGGCCGCCCACGCCGGTGACCTCGGCATCAAGCGCGGCTCGATGCGCTGCACCCGCACCCCCAACCCGCGCGACCTCCTCCGCATCAACGCGATCTACGACTCCGACGTGAGCTACCAGGACAAGGTCCTGGGCGACCTGCTGACCAAGCTCGACCAGTGGGACATCTCCGACGAGACCATGGTGATCGTGACCGCCGACCACGGCGAGGAGCTGTGGGAGGACGGGCGCTGCGGCCACGGGGCGTCGTTGCGCGACACCCTGGTGCACGTGCCGCTGTTCGTGCGCTATCCGCCGCTCGTCCCCCCCGGCACCGTGGTAGAGGAAGGGGTCGATGTGCTCGACGTGCTGCCGACCATGGCCGACGCGCTCGGCCTCGACCCGCCCACCCCGAGCCAGGGGACATCGCTCCTGCCGCTGACCCACGGCGTCGGGCGCGGCTACCCGCGGCCCTCGTACGCGTCGCAGTACGAGTACGCGCACGCGATGCGGGTCGGCAACTGGAAGATCTGGATGACCCGGACCGGCGGGCTCGAGCTCTACGATCTGGCCAACGATCCGGCCGAGCGGGCCACGGTGGCGAGGCGGCCGATCGAGGCCCGCTACATGATCGACCTCCTGCGCATGTTCCTGGCCAACCGCGCCCGCTGGGTCCGGCGCGACTGGGGCGTGGTCAACAACATGAGCGCGGCGGCGCCGGAAGCGCTGGCGCGCCCGGCCGGCGGCGAGAGCGCGGGGCGCCGGCGGTGAGTCGACCGGGCAGTGCGCGCCTCGCCGCGCTGGCGGCGGGGCTTGCATGTGTCGGAGTCGGGGCCGGGGCGGGCTGCGGCCAGGCCGGCGCGGGTCCGGGCGGCGGCGGCGGCCAGGGCGAGCCGGTCACCCATCCGACCCGCAGCGACGGCGCGCAGGCCCGGGCGACCGGTCCACGCGCGGTCGTCGACCGGCCGGTCGAGTGGCTGAAGGGCTCGACCCACGTGCACACGATCCAGTCGGGCGACAGCACCATGGCGGTCGACGCGGTGGTGCGCTGGTACGGCGACCACGGCTACGACTTCATCGTCATCACCGATCACAACCGGGTCACCGAGTTCGACTCGACCGACCGGCCGCTGGTGCTGCGCGGCGTCGAGTTCACCCACAACCCGGCCAGCTGCGACCCACCGCCGCCCGAGCCGGAGGGGCGGTGCCGCATCCACCTGAACGGCATCGGGGTGACCGCGCCCGCGCCGCCGTCGATGCCGAACGTCCCGGCCGCGGCCAGCGTCGATCTGCTGGACGTCGGCGCCCGCCCGCAGGTCATCGAGTGGAAGAACCACTCGTCGAACGCGCGGGTCGACATGTACCAGGCCGGCATCGACAAGATCCGCGAGATGGGCGGCATCGCGCAGATCAACCACCCGAGCTGGCACTGGGGGGTGAGCGGTGAGCTCCTGGCCGAGCTGGGCCGGCGCGGCGCGGTCCTGGTCGAGATCGCCAACATGGGGTTCGCGCGCTGGAACCTGGGCACGCCGGCCCACCCGTCGGCCGAGGCGCTGTGGGACGTCGCGCTCGGCCAGGGGGTCCTCCTCTACGGGGTCGCCTCCGACGACGCCCATCAGTACCTCGAGGGCGAGATCGCCGAGCGCAACGCCGCCGGCAAGCCGGTCTATCAGGCCGGGACCGGCTGGGTGATGGTGCACGCCGCGCGCAGCCCCGACGCGATCCGCCGCGCGCTGGAGCGCGGCGACTTCTACGCGACCACCGGCGTGGTGCTGGAGCGAGTCGAGCTGGTCGACGGCGCGCTCGCCATCGACGTGGCCGCGGCCAGCACCGGCGCGCACGAGATCTCGTTCGTGGGGCAGGGCGGGGCGGTGCTGGCCCGGTCGACCGGGACCAGCGCGCGCTACCCGCTCGAGCGAGCCCGGTCGGGCTACGTGCGCGCGGTGATCACGCGAGACGACGGCGCGCGCGCCTGGGTGCAGCCGGTCTGGGTCCCGCGCGCCGATCCGCCGCCGGCCGCGCCGTAGCCGGATGGCTGCGATCGACGAGATCGGCTGGCGCCCGGAGCGGGCCGGCGCGCTGGCCCAGCTGGGCGACCCGGGGCTGGAGCCGCAGCGGGTGGTCTCGGCCGACCGGCGCGGCTGGCGCACCAGCGACGGCGAGGTCGAGCTGACCGCGATGATGCCGGGCCGGCTGCGCCACCGGATGGCGAGCCGCGACCTGCCGGTGGTCGGCGACTGGGTCGCGGTGCGGCGCGCGCCGGAGAGTCAGGCCGGTCCCCTGGTGATCGAGGCGGTGCTGCCGCGCTCGAGCGCGCTGTCGCGCCGCGATCCGGACCAGCGCAGCGAGCAGGTCCTGGTCGCCAACGTCGACCTCGCGCTCCTGGTCATGGGCCTGGACGGCGACTTCAACCTGCGCCGGCTCGAGCGCTACCTGACCCTGGTCCGCGCCGCCGAGGTGGCGCCGGCCGTGGTGCTCAGCAAGGCCGACCTGTGCGGCGATGTGGCCGAAAAACTGGCCGCGGTGCGAGCGACGGTGGTCGGCGTGCCGGTCATGGCGCTGGCCCTGCTCGAGGCCGAGGCGGTCGCCGAGGTCGAGCCGCTGCTCCGCCCGGGCGACACCGCGGTGCTGCTCGGCTCGAGCGGGGTCGGCAAGTCCACCCTGCTCAACGCGATGATCGGTCAGGCCCTGCAGCGGACCGGCGGCGTGCGCGCCCACGACAGTCGCGGCCGCCACACCACGACCACGCGCCAGCTCTTCCGCCTGCCCGGCGGCGCCCTGGTCATCGACACACCCGGCCTGCGCGAGCTCGAGCTGGTCGACGCCGTGGGCGGCCTCGACGACGCGTTCCCCGAGCTGGCCGCGCTGGCCAGCGGCTGCCGGTTCCGCGACTGCCGCCACCTCGACGAGCCGGGCTGCGCCCTCATCGCCGCGGTCGCCGACGGGCGCGCCTCGACCGACCGGCTGGCCGCGTACCGCAAGATCGCGGCCGAGCTCGAGCGACGATCGCGCGATCCGCGCCGCCGACGCTGAGCCGACGGTCGCTACTTCAGCCCGGACGCGGGATCCATGCTCGGGTTCTTGTTGCGCGCCCAGTCGTTCCGCTGTCGCTCGAGATTCCGGCGGTCCTGATCCTGGCGGTCGACCAGGGTCTGCTTGCGGTAGCACTTGAGACGCGAGATGTGGCTGCCGGTCGGGGCCTCCTCGCTGCACACGGTGGCGTACTTGCGGCCGTCGGTGCCGTCCTTGGTGTACATGGTGCCGCATCCGGCCAGAGCCGCCGCGGCGGTGACGAGAAGACAGATGCGAGCGAGCTGACGTGTCATGGCCTCATCTCCTCCCAACCCGGACCGACCAGCGCTCATCATAGCGGCGCCGATCCGCGGGCCAGGCGGAAAAAACCGGACCCGGTCAGCACGTGTCAGCCAGCGCGGCGACCGGCGGCATCACCGTGCTGCCGCCGTCACATGCGGGCAGCGGCGTGGCGGTGATCGACACCCCACCGGGGGGAGGATCCCTGCACGAGGACGCCGATGGTCTTCACGCCGACCGCGTGGCGCTCCTTCCGGCGCCGAGCCGGACCAGGAGCGCGTAGCCGACCGCGCCGGCGGCGAGGGCGGCGCCGGCCAGGACCGCGGCCAGCACGCCGGGGCTCACCGGTGCGAGCGCGATCTGCGCCTCGCCGAGCGGATAGCGCATGAGCAGCGGCGCGCAGAACCACAGGCCCACGGCCGTCCCGCGCAGGCGGTGGGGCGCGAAGCGGGTCAGCAGACTGAGCGCGATCGGGCGAACGAACGGCCCGGCCAGGATGCCGATCAGCGGCGGCATCAGCCGGCCGCCCAGGCCTTCGTGCCGCGACAGAGCGACGAGGCAGACAGCGCCGGCCGCGGAGAGGACCGCGCCGATACATAGCTTGGCCGGGCTCGAGGGCCCGCGCTCGCCCATGCGCAGCCAGAGCCAGGCCACGAGCGGCATGGTGCTCATCGTCGCGATCATGGCAGCCGGAACCCATACCCCCAGCGGGATGCTCAGCCCGAACAGCTCCAGGTCGCGTATCGGGGTGTGAAACGCCGGCGGGACGGCGCTGGTCGCGCCCTCGATGACGCTGACGACCAGCACCAGGATGGCGAGCACCGCGACCGCTCGTCCCGCGCTCCGGCTCGTCATCGGCGCAGGCACCGGGGCAGGCGGCCGGCGCGCGAGCAGGACGATCCCGAGGATGGGGATCGCTCCGACCGCGGCGAACCCGACCGAGCGGCCGGCGGTCATCTCCATGATGCCCATCGAGACCGCCGCCAGGAGCCCGCCCAGCTCGGCGCCGACCGCGAACAGTGTGAACCCGGCGTCGCGGCGACCGTCGCCAGGCTCGTACAGATCCGCGACGAGCACGACGACGGCGATCTCGGCCAGGGTCTCTCCGGCCACGACCAGTCCAAGGCCGACGTGGATGGCCGGCGCGCTCGTCGTCAGCGCGAGCAGGAGCGCGCCGGCGGCGGTGATCGCGCTGCCGACGATCGCCATGGAGCGCGGGCCGGCCAGGTCGACGGCCGGTCCTGCCAGGAGCCCGCTGGCGAGTCCGACGAACGTGAAGATCAGCGCGAACGCCGAGCCGACGGCTTCCATGCCGACCGCATCGACCAGGATGAACACGGCCGAGCTCCGCACGGCGTAGTAGGCAACGGCCTCGCACGCCATCACCGCGGCGAGCGCCAACAGACCGCGCGGGTGCCTTCCGGGTACCGGGCCCATCCCGATCGATACGCCGCAGGGCGCCCCCCTATTCCGCGATCAGGCGCCCTGCTCGGGCTTCATTTCCGGACCGGCGCGATGCCCTTCAGCTGGGGGAGGACGGTCTTGCCGTCGCCGACCACGATGATGTTGAGGCGCCTGGGGTCGATGTACTTGCGCGCCATGCGGCGGATGTCGTCGGGGGTGACGGCGAGGACCGCGGCGACCATGTCGGTGTCGCGCGGGAAGCGGTAGAAGTCGACGAACTCTTCCCAGTTGAGGACGCCGTCGCGGGTGCCGAGGCGGATGATGTGGCGGCCGATGATGCCCATCTTGATCGCGTCCAGCTCCTCGCGGCCGGGCGGCGTCCTGCGCAGGAGATCGATCTCCTTCAGGATCTCGCGGATCGACGCTCCCGTGTGCCTGGAGGTGACGTCGGCGTTCTGGGACCAGTAGGCGTCGCCGTCGCGCACCGCGAGGATGGCGAACGGCGAGTAGGTGTAGCCCCGCTTCTCGCGCAGGTTCTGGGTGATGCGCGACGAGAAGGACGCGCCCAGGAGGCTGTTCATGACCGTGAACGGGACGTAGTCCGGATCCGACGGAGAGATGACCGGGATGGCCACGCGCAGGGTCGACTGCACCGCGCCGGTCCGCTCGACGAAGTGGATCGTCCGCCTGGTCTCCGGGCGCACCTGGCGGGCCGGGGCCTGATCGCCCTCTCGCCAGCCGGTGAAGGCGCTCCTGATCGCCGTTTCGACCGCCGCCGCGTCGAAGCGGCCGGCGACGTAGAGGTGGGCCCGGCGCGCGACCAGCAGGCGGTCGAGGATCGCGCGAGCCTGCTCGAGGGTGTAGCCGCCGAGCGCGTCCTCGGTCGGGAAGATGCGGCCGTAGGCCTGCCGGGGATACATGGCGGCGGCCAGGCTGGCGTTTGCGATCTGACCGGGCTGGCTGGTGGCGAGGTTGAGGTCGCGAACCAGGTCGGCCTTGAGTCGCGGCAGCTCGCCGGCGGGGAAGCGCGGGCGCTGGACCAGATCGCCGACCAGTCCGATCATCGCGGGCGCGAACTCGGCGAGGACGGTCCCGCCGATCCAGGTCGAGTCGGGGCGGACGTCGACGGTGACCTCGCCGCCCCATCCCGCCACCATTCGATCCATGGCGCGCGAGTCGAGCTTCTCGCTGCCGAGCTGGAGCAGGCGCCCGGCCAGGTCGAGCAGCCAGACCTCGCCCTCGCCCTCGTCGACGTTGCCGGCGCGGAAGACCAGCTGGATCGACGTCCGCGGCACGTCGCCGAACGGCAAGAGGGTGACCGCCATGCCGTTGGCCAGCGCGAAGTCGCGGCGCTCGGCGCGCGGCGCGGCGGCGGGCGGCTCCACCGACGGGCGGGTCCCGGCGGCGACCGGGCCGCCGAGGAGGGCGAGCGACACCAGCGCGGCGAACCAGGTTGCCTTCACTTTGCACCTCCCTTCGGCCGCACCACCAGCACGGTCCGGTTCTCGCGGCGGAGCACCTCGCGGGCGGTGCGCTGCACCAGCTCGGGGGTGAGCGCCATCAGGGCCGGCTCGATCTGATTGATGCGGGCCGGATCGTCGTCGAACAGGGCGAACGAGGCGAGCAGGTCGGCCTTGCCGAAGCCGTTGAACTGCTCGAGGACATCGTAGAGCTCGGCGCGCAACTTCACCTTGGCCCGGGCGAGCGCGGCCGGATCGAGCGGGTGGTCCTGCAGCCGCTTCACCTCGGCGTCGACCGCGGCGAGGATCTCGTCCGCCGACTTGCCGGCGTCGTGGAACAGCCAGGTCGTGTACAGCATCGGGCCCTGATAGTTGTAGGGGTTGCCGAGCTCGTTGATCGCCGTCTCCACCTCGGCGGTGTAGCCGTGCTGGAGCACGAGCGAGTCGTGCAGCAGGCTGTCGCGTCCCTCGCTGAGGACGTGCTTGATGAGCCCCATGGCCAGGTGCTCCGGCGTGCCGCGCGGCGGCATGTGGTACGAGAAGGCCAGGGCGGGGCGGGTCGCGAGCGGATCGATCTTCTCGCGCCGCTTCTCCTCGGTCTGGCGCGGCTCGGTCAGCTCGGGCGGGGCCGGCTGCGGCCGCGCCGGGATCGGAGCGAAGTGCTTCTCGATCATCGCCAGCGCCTCGGTCGGATCGAACCCGCCGACCAGCACGAGGGCGGCGTTGCCGGGCGCGTAGTAGGTGTCGAAGAACGCCTTCACGTCGGTGAGCGTGGCCGCCTCGATCTCGGCCAGGTCGCCGTAGAAGTTGTGCGCGTTGCTCCAGCGCGTGTTGGCCAGCTGCGGCATGTCCAGCCACGGGAAGCCGCCGTAGGGGCGGTTCAGCACGTTGACGCGGACCTCGCTCGACACCACGCCCTTCTGGTTGGTGAGGTTCTCCTGGCTGAGATCCAGGCCGGCCATGCGGTCGGCCTCCATCCACAGCATGAGGTCGAGCGCTCCGGTCGGGACGACCTCGTAGTAGTTGGTGAAGTCGAAGCGAGTGGACCCGTTGGCCGCCGCGCCCGCGCGATCCATGAGCGGGGCGCGCTCGGCCTTGGTCACCGTGCGCGAGCCCTGGAACATCATGTGCTCGAACAGGTGGGCGAAGCCGGTCCGCCCCTTCGGCTCGAGGCGGAACCCGATGTGGTAGTAGACCGCGACCGCCACCGTCGGTGAGGCGGGATCCGGCGACAGGACCACGCGCAGCCCGTTGGCCAGCTTGTGGTACTCGACCGGGATCTGGAGGGCGCTCGCCGCCGGCGGCGCGGCCGACGGTGGGTGGACCGCGGCGGGTGCCGGCGTGGGCGCCGGCGCGGTGGCTGACTTCCCGCCGCAGGCGGCGAGCAGCGCGACACAGAGCCATGGATGACGGCCACGGACCGTCCGATCGGTTCCACTCATGGGTTCCTCCCGCCGGTAGTCTCCGGCCCGGCGGCCGAATCTTGTCACGGTGTCTCCGACGGGCATCGCGGAACGCGCGCGTCACACTCGCGCGCTGTGACACCCTTCTGTTGCACGCCGAGCTGTTACGCGATCGGCGGCGGAGCGCCGGGAGGCGGCGTTCGCGTCCCTGGCTTGCGGCGGCGTGGCACCGAGATTTCCGGCCCCTACGGGCATCTTGACCGCGCCCGGCACGGCCATAGTACCCTCGGGGGTGGCGTGGCTCTGCAGCGCGACAAGGTCGGCTTCGGTCTGGTGGAGGCCCCCACCGAGCGCCACGGCTGCCCTCCCGACGACGCGCTGATCCTGTTCGCGGCGCGGATGATGCCGGCCGGCGAGGCGGCGGGGTTCTCGCAGCACCTCGACGGGTGCAGCACGTGCCGGGGCCGGATCGCGGCGCTCGGGGCGACGCCGGGGATCGAGGAGGCCAACGCGCTTCCCCGGCTCCCCCCGCTCGAGCCGCTCGCCACGCCCGGCCAGCAGCTCGGCCGCTTCACCCTGACTCGCTTGCTCGGCCGCGGTGGCATGGGCGAGGTGTGGGCGGCTCGCGACCCGGAGCTGGATCGCGAGGTGGCGATCAAGCTGCTCTACGTCGACTTCGGAGGGATGGACCGCGACCGGCAGGCCCGGCTGCGGCGCGAGGCCCAGGCGATGGCCCGCGTGACCCATCCGAACATCGTGCGGATCTACGAGCTCGGCGCCGACGGGGACCGCCTGTTCTGCGCGATGGAGCTGGTCGAGGGCGAGACGCTGCGCCGCTGGCTGGAGACGCCGCGGCCCTGGCGCGAGACGCTCGACGTCCTCCTGGCCGCGGGGCGGGGCGTGGCCGCGGCGCACGCCGCCGGGCTGGTCCACCGCGACGTGAAGCCGGACAACGTGATGATCGCGCGCGACGGCCGCATCCTGGTCGGCGACTTCGGCCTGGCCAAGCTGGCCGGGATGGGCGCGGAGCCGACCCCGGTGGCGGCCGGCAGCGTCGACCGCCACGTCGGGGCAGACGTGTCGCTGACCCGCACGGGGACGTTCCTGGGGACGCCGATGTACATGTCGCCCGAGGTGCTCGAGGCCGGTGACGGCGACGCGCTCAGCGATCAGTTCTCGTTCTGCGTGATGGCCTACGAGGCGCTGTACCGCTCGCGTCCGTTCCGCGGGACCACGCTCGGCGAGCTGGTCGAGTCGGTCCACGACGAGCCGGCCGCTCCGGTGCCGGGGCGCAGGGCCGCGCCGCGCGGGATCTGGCGGTGCATCCGGCGCGGGCTGGCCGTCGCCAGGGACGGGCGCTGGCCGACGATGGCGCCGCTCCTGGCCGGGCTCGAGCGCGCGGCGGCAGCGCCGCGCCGGCGTCGGGCCGTGCTCGCGGCGGTGGCGGTGCTCGCGCTGACGGCCTCGTCGGTCGTGGTCCTCGCCTCGCCGGGGCCCGACGAGGAGGAGGAGGTGCGCGAGGCCGGAGCGAGCCGGATGGCCGCGGTGTGGAGCCCGGCCCGGCGGGACGGCATCCGGGCCGCGTTCGCCCGGGTCGGCGATCCCACGGTCGCCACCCAGGGCGCGAGCACGTCCGGCGCGCTCGACCGCTATCGCGACGCCTGGCTGGCGATGCGGATCGACGCGTGGCGGGCCACCAACCGGCGCAAGGAGCAGTCGGCGCGGCTGCTCGAGCTGCGGATGCGGTGCCTCGATCGCCTGTCCGACGAGATGGACGCGTTCCTCCAGATCGCGGGCGAGGCAGACAAGCCCGACGAGCTGCGCCGGATCGGCGCCGGCGTCGGCCGCCTGACCCCGGTCGCGACCTGCGCCGACGAGGGGAAGATGGCGGCCATCTTCCCGGCGACCATCGACGACGATCGCCCCGACCTGCGCAAGAAGTTCGACGTCGAGGAGGCGCGGATGCGCGCGGCGATCGCCGCGCTGCCGCCGGCCGAGGCGATGAAGGCGATCAACGTCGCCCTGGCCGAGGCGGAAAAGGCCAGGGTGCCCGGCCTCGGCTCCGGCCTGCTCTTCCTGCTCGCGGTCACCCAGAACGAGGCCGGCGACATCCCCGGCGCCGAGGCGACCCTGCGCAAGCTGATCCAGGAGGCCGCGCGCGCCCGCCGTCACTTCATGGTGGCGGCCGGCTGGCTCCGCCTCATCCAGTCGCTGTCGGGAAAGCAGCACAAGCTCGAGGACGCGATCGCGCTCGAGCCGACCGCGCGCGCCGCGGTCGCCCAGGCCGGCGACGAGCCGGATCTGCGCGCCGAGCTGGCCCAGACCATGGCCGGCATCGCGTGGGAGAAGGAAGACCTCAAGACCGCGCGGGAGCACTTCCTCGAGGCCCGCGACATCATGATCGCCGCGCACGGGCCGAAGAACCTGGTGGCCGCCAGCTGCGAGGTCAGCGTCGCGATGGCGGAGTGGCAGATGAACCAGCTCGACGAGGCCACCAGCCACGCCGAGCACGCGTACGGGATCCTGCGCGAGAGCCAGGACAATGACCGGGCCGCCGGCAAGGCGCTCATGGTCCTGGCCTGGGTCGCCCGCGAGCGCAAGGACTGGGAGGCGGGCGTGCGCCACTCGAGGGACGCGATCGCCCAGATGTCCCGGCTGCACGGCACCGACAACCTCGAGCTCGCCTTTGCCCGGCGCGAGCTCGGCCACGCGCTCGGCCAGCTCGAGCGCTACGACGAGGCGATCGAGCAGGTGTCGCAGTGCGCGGACGTCTTCCGCCGGGTCGGGCCCACTCACCCGGACACGCTCGAGGTCGCGCTCGAGCTGGGAGAGCTCTACGAGCGGGCCGGGCGCCACGCCGACGCCGAGCGGAACGACCGCCGCGCGGTCGAGCTGGCCCGCGGCGAGGGAAAGGCGGCCCCCGGCCGGGTGGGCGGCGCGCTCCTCGAGCTGGCCCGCATGGTCGCCTACCGCTCGCCCGCCGAGGCGGTGCCGATCTACGACCAGGGCATGCGCCTCGTCATCAAGCAGCGCGACATCGCGGTCGAGGAGCACGTCGAGGCGCTGAAGGAGATCTCGAAGGTGGCCCTCGCCGCCGGCAAGGCCCGCTGGATGCTGACCTGGTTCCATCGCCTGCCCAAGGCGGCCGCCAGGCTGCCCGCGCTGCGAAAGCAGCTGGCCAAGGCCGCTCGCCGGCGCGGCTAGCCGCCGTCCGTCAATCGACCTCCTCCGCGGTGATGACGTGGACCGCGGTGCCCAGGGTGCCGAGGGTGCCGGTGGTGGTGGTCGTGAGAGTGCCCTGGCTGGCCTCGAAGGTGCCGAGCACGTCCAGCGACTGTCCGCCGGAGCTGACTCGCTCGACCAGGCCGCTCAGGTGGGTGATCCGGAAGAACGGGTCGCGGTCCAAGGTGTTGAGCTCGGGCGTGACGTCGTAGTGGTCGTCGCCGCTGCCGCTGTCGTACTCCCACACCTCGACCGTCGCGGTGATGGTCCCGGCGGCCAGCTCCCTGGCGGCCCACCAGCCCGGTTGCACGCTGTCCCCGGCCGGCGTCTGTTCCTTGGTGAAGCCGCTGAAGGGCCCGCCCAGGAACCCGATCTTGTCGGTGTACCAGTCGGCGCAGCAGCCGCCGCCATCCAGGTCGGTGAGGTTCTGGACCCGGTAGGTGACGAGGTGCTTCTTCATCGGGTTGTAGTGGCCGGGCTGGTCGGTCCGCACCAGGACCGCGTTCGCGTGCTGCTCGGGGAAGCCGGTGATCTCCTCGCCCTCCACCTCGTCGAACGGGGTGTCGCTGGTGACCTGCGGCTCCTTCTCGATCCCGAAGGCGGGCCACGTATCGGTGGCCGGCAGCGCCACGATGTGGAGCGCGGCGGTGGCGCCGAGGCCGCCCGGCAGCCCGTTCAGGTCGTAGGTGTCGCTCAGCCAGCTGTTGACCTGGTCGAACGGAGTGAGCTGGTCGAGATTCCACAGCCCCATGGCGTTGGGGAAGCCACCCGGGCCGTAGATGAGCAGGAACGCCGGCCGATCCGGCGCGCGGGTGTTGTCGATGAAGCCCTTGATCGACCCGAGATCGGTGTCGTCGTTGCTGTTGGCGCAGTACACGTCGATGAACTCGTCTCCCTTGATGGGCGCGCGGCCGTCGGGCGACACGCCGGCCTCGGTCAGGACCCGCGCCCACAGCGCCTTGGTGGTGAAGGTCTCGCTCTGGAGGACGGGACGGCTCGACAGGAGCAGGTTCCGCTGCAGACCGGTCTCGTCGGCGTCGTCCCACTGCCAGCCGTCGCTCACCGCGTGGAAGGGCGCCAGGCCGTGGACGGACCGCAGCATGTTCGCGGTGGCCAGGATCGCGCCCTGCTGGTCGTCCTCGCCGATCTCGGTCAAGCAGACCAGGTCGCGGTCCCAGATCTCCTCGGCCACCTTGCCCGCATCCGGCGCGTCCTCCTCGTAGGGCTGCACCTCCCACACCGTCATCGACAGCGGTGTCCCCTCCGGCTCGCCGAAGTCGAGGGTCTCCCAGGTGCAGGGGACGACCTGGTCGGGGACGTGGTTCACCGCGCCCGGCATGTGCTCGAACGCGCTGTCCCCCCGGTGGACCATGGCGAAGCCGAGGCTGCCGTCGGTCAGCACCTGGCTGGTCGAGCTCGAGGTGGGACGCAGGACGACGGTCATCTCGACGTGGAACATCCCGGGGTCGTCGGCCGGCTCGGTCACGTAATGAGTGATCGGCCAGTACTTCATCCACGGCATCGGACCGGTCGGCGCCTGCCAGGTGGCGCCGTTGCCGACCTGCTGGGCGGTGGCCGCGGCGTGGTTGCCGAGGTCGTACTGGACCCGGATGGCGCGGTCCTCGGCCTGCGGCCGCTCGATGATCGGCACGCAGGACGTGCCCGGTCGGTCGGCGTCGAAGTAGAGGTCGATGGTCCCGCGCCGCGAGCCGCCCTCGGGCGGGCCGGGAAGCCGCAGCCCGATGGTGAGCTTGTCGCCGGTGAGCTGCAGCCTGACCGCGCCGTTGGGGCCGCCGGAATCGAAGTTGGACAGGGGATAGCCCGCCCCGTCGGCGTACTCCAGATCGTCGACGTCTCCGTCGGCGACCGGCACCGTGCACTCGCCGTCCGCGCAGGGGCGGACATAGGTCTCGGCGCGGGCGGTCCCGCTGGCCAGGAGCGAGGCCAGCGCCATCACCAGGGTCGTGGTCTTCATCCCCCTGGAACGACGCGGCGGCCGGATCTTCCCGCCGGGATGGCCCGACCACCGCTCGAATGATCGTCCGCGCCGGGCGTTGATCCTCGGTGAAGCGACGCTTCCTCTGGCTCGCGGTGACCGCCCTCGGCGTGGGCCTGGCCTGCCTGGCCTACGCCGGCCCCGGCCGCGCCTTCGTCCGCGGCCACGTCGGCGACGTCGCCGCGGCCATGCTGGTCTACGCCGCCTTCGGCTTCACGCGCTGGCCGCGGCGCGTGCGCGTTCCGGCCGCGCTGGCGTTCACGGTCGCGGTCGAGCTGGGGCAGACGGTCTGGTCGTCGGCCGGGCGCTCGGGTGCGGCGGCGCTGGTCATCGGCAGCGTGTTCGATCCGTGGGACGTCGTCGCGTACGGGGTCGGCGTCCTCGTCGGCGTCGCGTGGGAGACCGGCTGGCCGGCGCGGCGCGCGGCGCGCTGACTCGCCCCTTAACTTTCGCGGCCTGCGGGCGTCCAATGCCCCATGGGACCGAAGCCACCCGTCGGGACTTCCGGGACTCTCGGGACTCTCGGGACTCTCGGCGCGCTCGGGGCCCTGGCGGCGTGTGCGCGGCCGGCCGCGTCGCCCGCCTCGGCGCCCGCTCCGGCGGCTGCTCCGCGGCGCTCGCCGGCGACGCCGCTCGAGGGTGGGGCGACGGCGGCCGACGCGTCGCATCTGCTGGCGCGGCTCACGTTCGGGGCGCGGCCGGGCGAGGCGCGAACGGTGGCCGCGGCGGGGCTCGCTCGCTGGCTCGACCGGCAGCTCCACCCGGCGCGGATCGAGGACGCGGCCGGTGTCGCGGCGCTGGCTCCGTTCGCGGCCGCGCTGGCCGGGCCGGAGGAGCTTCGCGCGGCCGAGGCGGAGGCGATGGGCGGCGGCGACGCCGGCCCCAAGCGGGCCAGGAAGATGGCGCGGCGCGAGGGCGTGCTCGAGGCGGAGATGACGGCGGTGGCGCGGCACGTGGCCAGCGAGCGCCAGCTCCTCGAGGTGATGGTCGACTTCTGGACCAACCACTTCAGCGTGTCGCTGCAGAAGGGGCGGGTCCGCTACCTCGCCGCCGACTTCGTCGAGCGGGCGGTGCGGCCGCACGCGCTGGGGCGGTTCGGCGATCTCCTCGAGGCGACCGCGCGCCACCCGGCGATGCTCCTCTACCTCGACAACGCGCAGAGCGTCGCGCCCCGGCCGGGGTCGCGGCAGGCGCTGCGCGGGCGCGGGCTCAACGAGAACTACGCGCGCGAGCTGCTCGAGCTGCACACGGTCGGCGTCGCCGCGCGCTACACGCAGGAGGACGTCATCGCGGTCGCCCGGATCCTGTCCGGGTGGAGCGTCGCCGGCGACGAGTTCGTGTTCCGCTGGCGCATGCACGACGACGGCGAGAAGACCGCGATGGGCCGCGTGTTTCCGGCCGGCGGCGGGCAAGGAGAGGGCGTGGCGCTGCTCGCGCACCTGGCGGCGCACCCGGCGACGATCGATCACGTGTGCCGGCGGCTGTGCGGGAGGCTGGTCGCCGACGATCCGCCGGCCGCCGTGGTCGCGGCGGCGGCGGCCGCGTGGCGCGCCACCGGCGGCGAGATGGCCGCGGTGGTCCGCGCCATCGCCGGTGCGCCCGGGTTCTGGGATCCCGCGGTGCGCGGCGCGAAGCTGAAGTCGCCGCTCGAGCTGGTGGTCAGCGCGGTGCGCGCGGTGGGCGGCGAGGTGGACGGGATCGGGCTGGCGCGCATGCTGAACCGGCTCGGCCAGCCGCCGCTGCTCGCCCCGGCGCCGACCGGGTACGCCGACACCCGCGACGCGTGGCTGTCGACCGCCGGCGCCCTCGACCGCATGGACTTCGCCCTCGCGCTCGCCGCCGGCCGGGTCCCCGGCGTGCGCGTCGCGATCGACCGCATCCTCGGCGACCCGGCCGCGGGCGTCACCGCGCTGCTCGATCGCCTCGACGCGATGGTCGCCGGCGGCCTGACGCCGGCCACGCGCGAGGTGATCGCGCGCTGGCTGGTCAGAGCTCCCAGCCGCGCGCAGGCCGGTCGACTCGCCCTCGCTCTCACCATCGCCAGCCCGGAGTTTCAGCACCAGTGACCTTCTCGCCCACCAGACGCGGCTTCCTCGGCGGAGCCGGGCTCGGCCTCGCCACCCTGGTCTGCCGCAAGCACCTGGTCGCGTACGGCGCCCCCGATCGGCGCGGGCGCGCGGCGCTGGTCGTCGTGGTCCAGCGCGGCGCGGTCGACGGCCTGGCGATGGTGCCCCCGCACGGCGACCCGCTGCTCGCGACCCTGCGGCCGAGCCTGGCGGCCCGGGTCGGGGCCGGCGCGGTCGACCTCGACGGCCACTGGGGCCTCCACGCCGGGCTCGCGCCGCTGGTCCCGCACTACCAGGCCGGGCGGCTCGCGATCGTGCCCGCGGTCGGGCTGCCCGGCGCGACTCGCTCGCACTTCGAGGCGCAGGACCTGCTCGAGCAGGGCGGCGCGCCCGGCGTGGCCGGCTGGGCCAACCGGGTCGTGGCCGGCGAGGCGAGCGGCGGCGCGACCGAGGACACCCGCGCCATCGCCGTCGGTGGCGCGCTGCCGCGCTCGCTGGCCGGGACCGCGCCGGCCCTGGTCATCGCCCCGAACGGTCAGATCGGCGCCGCGCGCCACGCGCCGCCGGCCCGACGCCAGCAGATCCTCCGCGCGCTCGGCGACCTCTACGCCGCCGGCGCCGATCCATTCTCGACCACGGCGAGGCGCGCGCTCGCCGGCGCCGCCCGCGTCGAGGCCGCGCTGGCCGCCCAGCCGGCCAGGTCGGCCGCCCCGAAGGGGCCCGTGGGCCAGGCGCTCATGACCGCCGCGCGCCTCCTCCGCGCCGACCTCGGCGCCGAGCTCATCGTGGTCGACACCGGCGGCTGGGACACCCACACCGGGCAAGCGCGGCGGCTCGATCGCGCCCTCGGCGCGCTCGGCGAGGCGATCGCCGCCTTCGCGACCGAGCTGGGCGACCAGCTGGCCTCCGTGACCCTCATGACCGTGTCCGAGTTCGGACGCACCGTGCGCGAGAACGGCACCGGCGGCACCGACCACGGCACCGCCACGATGTCGCTCGTGCTCGGCGGCCGCGTCGCCGGCGGCAAGGTCGTCGGCCGCTTCCCCGGCCTCGCCGACCACCAGCGCTTCGAGGGCCGCGACCTCGCCATCGCCACCGACGTCCGCGACCTCCTCGGCAATGCCCTGGCCGCGACGCTCGGCGTCCCCGACGACCGGCTGCGCGCGGTGTTCCCGGGCCACGAGCCGGTGCGCCTCGGCCTGTTCCGGGCCAGCTAGACCGCCGCGCCGCGGCCGGATGGCTCCCGATGTCCGATAAACTGGACAAATGACGCATTGTTGTCCAGAATATGCGGCATGGCGAAGCGAAGCCCGGTCGCGTTTCCGAGGATGCAGAGGCAGGCGAGCGGGCTCGGGCTGAGGCTGCGGGAAGCCCGCCTCAGGCGAAGGATGTCGGCCGGGACGATGGCCGAGCGGGCCGGGCTCTCTCGCGACACTCTTCACCGGCTCGAGAAGGGCGACGTCTCGATCAGCCTGGCCGGGTTTCTGCGCGTGCTCCAGGTCCTCGGCCTGGCCGATGACATCGACGGAGTCGCCCGCGACGACGTGCTGGGCCGGAAGCTCCAGGACATGAACCAGCTCGGTCCCGAGCGGCGGCCGCGCGCGGATCGACGTCTCCAGCGCGGTGGCGACACCGATGGCTGAGCCGAAGCGCGAATCCGCCTGGGTCTACCTCGACGCCGCGGAGCTCGGCGACCTCTCGCTCGTGGGTGTCCTCAGCCATGACCGGGTGCGGGGGAAGGCCGCGCTGTCGTTCGAGTACGACCAGACCTGGCTACAGACCGGCGCGGCGTTCACGCTCGACCCGGGGCTCGCGCTGTACCGGGGAGAGCAGTATCCGGCCCGCGGGCAGTTCGGGATCTTCCTGGATTCGGCGCCGGACCGGTGGGGCAGGGTGCTGATGGAGCGGCGCGAGGCACTCTTCGCCGGGCGCGAAGGTCGCGCCGTCCGGACCCTGGGCGACTGGAGCTTCCTGCTCGGGGTGCATGACCACGCGCGCCTCGGCGCGCTCAGGTTCCGCACCGAGCCCGGCGGGCCGTTCGTCGACGACAGCGAGCTCTCGGCACCGCCGGTAGCCCGCCTGCGCGAGCTCGAGGAGAGCGCCCGCCGGCTCGAGGAGCCCGATGCGGAGGAGCGGCCGGCCTACGCCGAGTGGCTCGCGCTCCTGACCGCGCCCGGTAGCTCCCTCGGCGGCGCCCGGCCCAAGGCCAGCTTCACCGACGAGGACGGCACCCTCTGGCTGGCCAAGTTTCCCTCGCGGGAGGACCGCCGCGACGTGGGGGCGTGGGAGCTCTTGCTCCACGAGCTCGCCGCCGACGTGGGGATCGAGGTCGCGCCGGCGCGATTGCTGTCCCTGTCGCCTCGCTACCGGACGTACTGCTCGCGCCGGTTCGATCGCGTCGCCGACGGTCGGCGAATGTTCGCCTCGGCCATGACGCTGGTCGATCGGCGGGACGGCGAGGAGGGTGCCAGCTACCTCGATCTCGCGCAGCTCATCCAGGACCAGGGCGCGCCGGGCGCGATCGAGGCCGATCTCGCGCAGCTGTTCCGCCGCCTCGTCTTCAACATCATGGTGGGCAACCGGGACGACCACCTGAGGAACCACGGCTTCGTGCGGCTCGCGGCCGGCTGGCGGCTCGCGCCAGCATTCGACATGAACCCCACCGCCGAGGTCGACGAGCACGCCCTCGCGATCGACGAGCGCCAGACCCGACCCGACCTCCAGGTCGCGCTCGAGACCGCCGGCTTCTACCGGCTCTCGCGTGCGGACGCCGAGCGCATCCGCGACGAGGTGGCTGCCGTGGTCGCGAGCTGGGAGGCGCGAGCTCGCGGTCTCGACCTCTCCCGGGCCGAGATCGCGCGGATGAAGCCGGCCTTCAACGAGGGGCGGTGATCCGCATGTCGATCATGTGGGCGTCGAGATCCTCGTCGGGGTCGGGCATGGAGTAGACGATACGGGTCGACCCGTCGGCCTCGAGATGGAGGGCCATCGGATCGATCGTGCCCTGGCCCCGCGAGCTCTCGTCGAGGCTGACCCGGCACACCGGTGCTACCTCGCCCGCCGCGGACAGCTCGTTCAGAACCAGCTCGGCGCGGCCGCCGTAGACGATGGCGAGGCGCCCGTCCTCACCGGCCGCGATCCGCGACCCGGGGAGGCCTTGGTGGGTGAGCCCGATGATAGGCGCGAGGGGCGCGACGCCGTCCGGGGCTACCAGCGCGTGATCGAGCTGGTAGCAGAACATCTCCGGTTCGCATGGCTCGCGCCCGTTCCACATCACGTGCACCTGTCCCGAGGCGCTGGTCACGAGCTTCGCCGACCCGTCGATCGCCGCGAACCATTGCGCGGGGCGCCAGGCCCCGTCCATGCGGACGGCGTGGTAGGCGCCGCGCTCGTACCAGTCACCGCAGTCGGCGACGACGTGGAGGTTGCCGTCGCCGTCGAACGCGGTCTTCGGTGACCCGCAGCCCGGCCAGAGCTCGGTCGACAGGATCGGTACGGTGCCCGCCGACTCCTGGTCACCGACCTGGAGCACCCGCACCTCGCCCGGAGCGCCCACGGCGGCCGACACGTACGCGGCCTCCAGCGCGCCGTCTGGTCCCACCACCAGGTGCGGATCGGTCGCGTCCTGGTCGATCTCGCTCTCGAACCGGGCGGTGAGGTTCACCTCCGCGCTCCAGTCGCCGCTGGCGGAGCGGTGCCGGTAGTAGAGATCGGACCGGCCGTCCTCGACCTCCTGGAGGCTGTAGACCGCGTGCAGGGTGCCGTCCGCCGTGTGGAGGAGCGACCAGCCGCCAAAGGCGACCACGCCCTCGACCACCGGCTCGGGCTCCGACCACGCCCCGTCGCGCACGGTCATGTACCAGAGCGACTCGTACCCCCTCGTCGAGTCCTGGAGCATCGTCTCGATCTCGCCGTCGGGCGAGGTGACGATCTCGTTCCAGAGCACGGGCCGCTCATCGTCCCCGACCGACACCTCCACGGAGCTCTCGACCGCGCAGGCCGGGATCCCGCCGTCGACGGGCCCCGCGTCGGCCTCGCCACCGGCCGTCCCACCCTGACCTCCGCAGGCCGCCAGCGCCGCGCCGCCGACCACCATCACCACCAGGCCCACCCTCATGGCCGCCATCGTAGCCGGGTCGAAGGGGACCGGTGTGCGGCGCAACGCACGTGCGCCGTGAGGAACCGGGTCGACCCGCGCGGGAGTATGCCGTCAGCCGAGCTGCGCGCGCAGGAGGTCGAGGGCGGTGCTGCGCGCGATCGCGCGGCGGAAGGCGTCCGGCATGTCGCCGCGGTAGGCCAGCTGGCGCAGGCCCTGCCTGGTGTCCTCGTGGCTCACCGAGTCGCGGGAGCCGTGGGCGGCGTGGGCGCGCGCGAGGAAGGCGGCGGCCGCGGCGGAAAGAACCAGCAGGCGGACCCCGTCGGTGAGGTGGAGGCGGTACGCACCCTCGCCGAAGAACGTGCACGACTCGAGGCTGTCGGCGAACCAGCGCGCGAGCAGGGCCTCGCCGTCGGGGCCGAGGCCGGGCGCCACGGCGTCGACCTTGCGCCAGGCGACCCCACCGCCGTGGCGCAGCTGCACATCGCCGCCGCCGAAGAAGGACGAGAACACGTTCCCGACCCGGCGCGTGGCGGTGACGCGCTGGGTCCCCTTGATGAGGACGCGGAAGAGCACGCGCGAGAGCCGATCGACGGCCGGGGGCTCGACGAGGACCTGGGCGACCCGCTCGGCGGATCGCGCCTGAGCCACCTCGAGCGCGGCGTCGAAGTCGGCGCCCCCGCGCATCGCGTCCTCGACGGATCCGCACATCGCGTCGGCACGACCGACGCGCTCGACCAGCGTGCCGTCGCCGCGAAGCGTGTCGGCGAGGGCGGCGATGAGCCGCTCGGCATCGGCCCAGGGCAGCTGGATGGTGTCCCCGAGCGGAACCACGTCACCGATCCGAGTCAGATACCGGGTTCCGTCGACCGCGCCGGCGAACATGGCGTCGAGGTCGGCGCGCTGCTCGCCGAGCGGCGCCCCCTCGCCGTCGATGACCGCCGGGCAGGAGTAGAGGACACCCACCCGCACGTCCGTCGGGGTCGCGACGAAGGTGAAGGGATAGATCCGGCACGCCTTTGGCTTGGCCGGCTCGCCATATGCGGCGTGGATCGCGCACAGCTGGTCCTCCTGGAGCGCCGCGCAGCTGCGCCCATCCCCCGCCAGCGTCTCGATCTCGAGCTTCCCGTGGCGGGTCCGGCTGACCAGCCTGGTCAGGCGCTCGGCCGGCAAGACCGAGCGGGCCAGTCGCTCGAACTCTGCGGCCTCGCCCTCCTGCAGCGGAATGTTCCAGCCGCGACAGCAATCACCGCAGGAGGTGCACCGGAAGCGAGCGCCAGGGAGTGCGAGCATGGTCGATCCTTCCGCGGGAGGTAACAGGAGGTCGGAGATGAACGACGACCGTCAGGGCCGCCGAGCTACACCATGCACGTCTGGCGCCAGTGCGGCGCCGCCGCCGATGGTGTCGCCCGGCAGCGGGGGTGCGCTGGCCGGCGGCTGCCGGTGCCGGGTCGCCTGCTCGTAGGCGTAGGCGATGCCGATCAGGGTCGCCTCGCTGAAGGCGCGGCCGGTGAATGCGACGCCGAAGGGCGCCGGGTTGACCACGTCGCCGCTCGGCGGCACGAAGCCGGCCGGGACTGCGATGCTCGGATAGCCGGCCTTGGCCGGAGCGCCGGCGCCGCGGTTCTGGGGGAACAGGATCGCGTCGAAGTCGTCGTCGGTGCCCGCGACGCCGTCTGGTCCGTCGAAGACCGCGTCCAGCCCGCCCCTGGTGAGGGCCAGATCCCTGGCCCGATCGGCCTCGAAGCGCTGGGTGTCGGCGCTGCCGGGGCTGGTGTCGAGCTGGCTGGCGGCGAGGAAGATCGCCTGGCCGTACCGGAGCGCCACGTCGGCGTGAGCGTCGTTGAAGGCGATGATGTCGGCGAGCGTGTGGACCGGGGCGTCGGGCCGGTTCGCCAGATAGCGGTCGAGGTCGTGCTTTTGCCCGTACATGAGCACGGTCGAGCAGGTGGTCGGAGCCGGGAACTCGACGCAGATCCCGAAGGCCGAGATGTCGGCCTGGTTGGGGATCTCGTACGGGTCCGCCACGAACGCGCCCTCCGCGCGAAGCGCCGCGATCGCGTCGACCATGATCTGCTCCTGCGCCGGCGTGAAACCGGTCCAGTAGGGAACCCGGGGCACGGCGATGCGGGCGTGGCGGAGCGCGCGTCGCTTCAGGAACCGCGTGTAGTCGCGGTGGCAGGTGCCCGGGACGAGGCAGGGGAGCGTCGCCGGATCGTCCGGATCGAAGCCGGCGATGACGCCGAGCAGGGTGGCGGCGTCGGTCACGGTGCGCGCGATCGGACCGGCGGTGTCCTGGTCCGCGGTGATGGGGAGGATCCCGGCGCGGCTGACCAGCCCGACGGTCGGCTTGATACCGACCACGCCGTTCGCCGAGCTCGGGCTCAGGATCGAGCCGGACGTCTCGGTGCCGATCGCGATCGTCACGAGGTTCGCGGCCACCGCGATGCCGGGACCGGAGCTCGATCCGCCCGGGGTCAGGACCGGGCGCCCGTCGCCGCCGGGGGCCGGTCGCGGGTCGTACGGGTTGAGGCCGTAGCCGCCCAGCGAGCTGTATCCGGCCGGCATCCCGACCGCGATGAAGTTGGCGAACTCGGTCAGCGTCGCCTTGCCCAGGAGGATGGCGCCGGCGTCGCGCAGCCGGCGCGTGATGAAGGCGTCCTCGGGCGGGATCGATCCCTCGAGCGCCACCGACCCGCCGGTGGTCGGCTGGTCGTCCGTGTCGATGTTGTCCTTCAGGAGGACCGGGATGCCGAACAGCGGCCCGCGCGCGCAGCCGTGCTCGCGCTCGAAGTCGCGCGCGCGCGCCTCGTCGAGCGCCGCCTCGTTGACGTGGAGGAACGAGTTGAGCACCGGCCCGGCGTCGTCGTAGGCGGCGATCCGGTCGAGGTACTTCTGGACCAGCTGCTCGGAGGTGAGGACGTGGTGGCGAAACGCACGCTGGATGCCCTGGATGGTCGCCTCCACCAGCGGCAGGTCATGGTGGTGATCATCGCCGTGGCCGGGGGATCCGGCGGGGGCAGGGCGCACGAACACGGCGCTGGCGACCAGGACGAGGCCGACTCGTTTCATGGTTCCCTCCTGATTATTTAGCGAGGCCATATGATCCCGGCCCCGCTGTATGGGAGTCAAGCCAGTTCTCGAGCCTGGCACCAGCGCGCCCGCGACTTCATGATGGAGCCATGAGCGACAGCAAGCAGATCGCCTCCGACCTGTTCGCGCGGCTGAGCGCCAGCGACGTCGCCGGCGCCATGGATCTCATGACCGACGACGTGACCTGGCACATCCCCGGCAAGAAGGAGCTCTTGCCCACCGCGGGCGTCTACGACAAGAACCGCCTGCGTCGGCTCTTCGACCGCATGCTCTCGCAACTGGTGGGCGGCCTGAAGATGAAGGTGGTGAGCGCGATCGCCGAGGGCGATCGCGTCGCCCTCGAGGTGGAGTCGAGCGGCGATCTGCAGAATGGCCGCGAGTACCGCCAGCAGTACCACTTCGCCATCACCCTCCGCGACGGCAAGATCGCCACCGTGCACGAGTACCTCGACACGCTCCACGTGCACGACGTGTGGATCCGGCCCTGACCTCCGCCCGCGAGCTGGTGCTGCTGGTCCACAGCGGCGGCTTCTCGTCCAGGCAGTGGCGAAGGCTGATCGAGCTGCTCGAGCCGACCCACCGCGTGCTGGCGCCCGACCTGCTCGGCTACGGCGCGTCGGGGCCGTGGCCGGCCGGCGAGCCATTCCATTTCCGGCAGGACCTGGCGCTCCTGCACACGCTCCTGGCCGGCGAGGCCGGTCCGGTGCACCTGGTCGGCCACTCGTACGGCGGGCTCCTGGCCCTGCACCTGGCGCTCGCTCGCCCCGCGGTCCGCTCGCTCGCGCTGTTCGAGCCGGTCGCCTTTGGCATCCTCGACGAGCCATCCGATGCCGGTGCGCGCCGCGTCCTCGACCAGCTGGAGCTGCGCTACGCGCCCGGGCCCGACGGCGCCGACGAGACGTGGCTGGAGCAGTTCGTCGACTGGTGGAACGGTCCCGGCGCCTGGGCCGGCCTGGCGGCCGAGACTCGCGCGGGCTTCTGCGCGGTCGGCTGGAAGCTCTTCCAGGAGGTCGCGTCGCTCACCGCCGATACCACCGACCGCGCCGGCTACGCGGCGATCACCGCGCCCGCGCTGCTCCTGGCCGGCGAGCGCACGACGCTGCCCGAGCGGCGCGTCATCGACAAGCTCACCGCCGCGCTTCCGCACGCGACCAGCCGCGTCTTCCCCGACATGGGCCACATGGGGCCGATCACCCACGCGGCGCTGGTGAACGCGGCGATCGCCGACCACATCCGCGCCTGCACACCGTCCCCTCGGTGATTCCCGTGGTCGACGTCGTGGGTCATCTGCTGATGGCACCTTGTTTGTAGCTGCAAGTTGACCGCGGCCTCGGGAGCTTCATCATGGGCGACCAGCGAGGGGCGCGCTGCCTGGCGCCGCTCGACCAGACCCAGCGAGGAGGCCGTCCCTTGTCCCCTGTGCGTCGCGAGATTTCGTCCCGTCCGCGTCGATTTCGCCAGGTGCTCGTCGCCGGGCTGATCGGTGTTCTCTCCGCGCCGGCGGCCGCCGACTCGACGCTCACGGTGAGCGACGCCACGGTCGGCGCCGACGGCACCTCGCCCCTGTCGTTCGTCATCAGCCGCACCGGCGATACCGGCGACGGCGTGCGGGTCCTGGTCGAGACGGCGCCGGGAGGGCCCAACCCGGCCACGCCCGGCGAGGACTACACACCGCTGCCATCCGGCACCGCGGTGACGCTGGCGCCGGGCGAGTCCAGCGCGACGGTGGAGGTCGACGTGACCGGCGCGTTCGAAGGCGCCGACCGGAGCCTCCTCCTGCGCCTCGCGTCCGCGCACGCGGTCAGCTCGGCGCCGCGCCTGTCGTCGGCGGGCCTCAACTTCCCGGTCCTCGGCAGCTATCCGAGCTCGATGGTCGTGACCGACCTCGACGGCGACGGCGATCCGGACATCGTCACCGGCAACGACCTCAGCCTCAGCCTCTCGGTCCTGCTCGGCGACGGCGCCGGCGGCTTTGGCGCCCCCTCCACCTACACGATCGACGACCCGACCGCGCTCCTCTATGCCGTGTCGGTCGCGGTCGGCGACGTCACCGGCGACGGCAACCCGGACGTCATCGCGGCCGGCTTCAACTCGACCTTCGCTTACCTGTACGCCGGCGACGGCGCCGGCGGCCTCGCCGAGGCAACCACCATCGCGCTGGCCAGCGGCGACGTGGCCTCCGACATCGCCCTCGGCGATGTGAACGCCGACGGAGACGCGGACCTCGTCCTGTCGATCGGCGGCACCAGCGAGGTGACCGTGCTGCTCGGTGACGGTGCCGGCGGCTTCGGCGCGGGCGAGAGCCTGGACACCGGGGCCGGGCCAGCCGCGGTCGCCGTCTCCGACCTGAACGCCGACGGCAACCTCGACATCGTCACCGCCAACACCGGCGGCGACGCGTCGCTCCTGGCCGGCGACGGGACCGGAGGCTTCCTGGCAGTCCGGTCGGTCGACCTCGGCGCCGACGCGCAGCCGGTCGCGGTGGCGGTCGCCGACGTGACCGGGGACGGCCGCGCGGACATCGTCACCGCCAACCGGATCGCCTCGTCATCGACCGCCCCCGGCACCGTCTCGATCGCGGCCGGTGCCACCGGCGGCTTCGCCGATCCGGTTCAGATTTAGCTCGGCGACGGCCAGGGCGAGCCGGTGGACGATCCGCCGGGCCTGGTCGCGATCGGAGACGTCACCGCGGACGGCCGCGACGACATCGTCGTCAGCCTCGCGATCGGCAACGCCGTCGTGATCCTGGCCGGGCAGGAGAGCGGCGGATTCGCCGACGCGGCGCGAGTGGCCGTGGCCAAGGGGCCGCTCCCGGTCGCCATCGCCGACGTCACCGGAGATGGCAACCCGGACATCATCACCGGCAACGCGCTGGATGACAGCGTGTCCATCCTGCCCGGCGACGCCGCCGGCGGCATCGGCTTCGAGGGGGTGGTCGGCACCGGACAGTACCCGCACTCGATCGTGGCGGCCGACCTGGACGGCGACGGCGACGCCGATCTGGCCACCGCCAACCTGTTCAGCGGCGACGTCTCCGTGCTCCTCGGCGATGGCGCGGGCGGCCTGGTCTCGGCGGTGGACTTCGCGGTCGACTCGTACCCGACCTGGATCGCGTCGGCCGACGTCGACGGCGACGACGCGGTCGATCTCATCACCGCCAACGGCAGCGGCACCGTCTCCGTGCTCCTCGGCGACGGCGCCGGAGGATTCTCCGCCGCCGTCCACTTCGACGCCGGCGAGCTCGAGAGCCCCTACGCCGTCGCCACCGGCGACCTCGACGAGGACGGCGCGCTCGACATCGTCACCGCCAACACCAACGTCGACAACGACGGCGTGTCGGTCCTCCTGGGCGACGGAACCGGCGGCTTCGGCGCGCCCGCGATATTCGAGGTCAGCCCCGCCCCGTACAACGATCCCCGGTCGATCGCCGTGGCCGACGTGACCGGAGACGGTCACCTCGACGCGATCACCGCCAACTCGCTGGGCGGCCTGTCGATCCTGGCCGGCGATGGAGCCGGCAGCTTCGCGCCCGCCGTCGAGGTCGCCGC
>DATHKR010000078.1:0-63668 GCA_035489015.1 Kofleriaceae bacterium
CAACACCGGCGTCGAGGTCGACCTGCCCGAGACCAACACCCAGCCGGTGAAGGATCCGAAGGGCAAGCCCACCCTCAGCATCACCAAGCAGTACGAGCTCTTCATCGGCGGCGAGAAGATCGCGTGGAACAAGCTGGCCGAAAATCTGAAGGCGCGGGGCGAGATGCCCGAGCTGCAGATCGAGGCCGACAAGGACCTGCCCTACGGGGTGGTGGTGACGGCCATGGCGGTGGCGCAGGAGGCAGGGGTCGGGAAGCTGCAGCTCCTGTCCGACCCCACCGCCCAGCTCGACCTCGGATCGCTGGATTCCGGCAAGTTGGCGCCGAGCCCGGCGGCGGGCGAGCCACCAGCTGCAGGCGCTCAACCGGCCGCGGGCGGCGCGCGTTAACAAGACGATGGCCTCAGCGAACCTCAAGGTCGGCGGTCTGGTCGTCACCATCCTGCTCCACGCCGGGCTGGTCGCCGTCGCGCTCATGCACATGGGCGGCGACAGCGCGGCCGACAGCTCCGAGTCTCGCTTCGACAGCGCGGTCACGATCGAGGCGTCGCTGGCCTTCAAGGAAGTGAAGCCGAAGACGCGCCAGCCGCAGAAGCAGAAGAAGGAGACCTTTCGCCCGCCCGAGGAGCAGAAGATCGACACCGACGACGTCGTTCAGCCCGAGGAGCCGATCGAGAAGCCGAAGCACAAGGTGAAGCCGAAGCCGGAGGAGATCGACATCACCAAGACGCTGGCCAAGAATCGGGCCCAGGACGACGACCTCAGCTCCACCGGCGTCGAAGAGGTGCCCAAAGAGGGCTCGGCCGACGGCTCCAAGTGGGGGACCGAGACCGACGCCAAGGGCCACCCGTACGCGGCCGAGCTGAAGGGGCGCATCTACAGCGCGTGGACGGTGCCGACGCTCGAGACCGGCAGCGGCGAGGCGCAGGGGTGCGTGAAGCTCGACGAGGACGGCAAGATCGTGGATCGCCACGTGAAGAAGAAATCAGGGAATGCGAACCTGGATCGCTCCGTCGAACTCGCATTGAAGCAGGCGCCGGACATGGACGAGCCCGTGCCGGACGAGCTGCGCAGCCTCATCACGGAAAAAGGCATATGCTTTCGATTCACGATCGAACAAGAAAACTGATCGGCGGCGCCGCGGCCGCGCTCATCGTCACCGGCGGGTTCGGCCTGGTGGCCGGCGGCGCGCTGGCCCAGCCGGGCACCGGCGTCGTCATCGACATCAACAACCCGCAGCGATCGAAGTATCCGATCGCGGTGCCGGTCGCGACCTCGGGCGATCCGCAGACCGGGAAGGTGATCGCCACCGTGGCCAGCTTCGACATGAAGGTGTCCGGCTGGTTCAAGCCGGTCGACCTCGGCTCGGTGGCGGGTGACCTCAAGACCGAGGGGGTCGGGGTCGACACCGCGCGCTGGAAGGAAGCCGGCGCCTATGGCGTCATCAAGTACCGCTCGGAGGTGACCGGCGGGCGCCTGACCATCGACTTCAAGCTGTACGAGGTGGAGAAGGGCGACCGCGCGGTCCTGTCGCGGACCTATCGCGGCGCGCCCGGCGACGTCCGCAAGCTGACGCACATGTGGTGCAACGAGGTGGTGAAGTACTTCACCGGCGAGCCGGGCTTCTTCGGCTCCAGGCTGGCGTTCAGCGCCAAGGGCGGGCCGCGCACCAAGAAGGTGATGGCGGTCGACTTCGACGGCTACGGCGCCTACTCGGTCACCCGCAACAGCTCGATCAACATCCTGCCGGCCTGGTCGCCGAGCGGCGGCGAGATCGCATTCACCTCGTACATGCGCGCCAACCCGGACGTGTACATCGCGTCGGCGGGCGGCGGCAAGCCGCGCCGGGTGAGCCACTACTACGGCATGAACACCGGGGTGGCGTGGTCGCCGGACGGCTCGAAGCTGGCCGTCACGTTGTCGAAGGACGGCCAGCCAGAGGTCTACATCGTCAGCGCCAGCGACGGGAAGATCATCCGGCGGCTCACCAACAACCGCGCCATCGATAGCGGCGCGGCCTGGTCGCCGAACGGGAGCGAGATCGCCTTTGTGTCGGATCGCGAGGGCGGGCCGCAGATCTTCGTCATGAGCGCCGACGGGTCGAATCAGCGGCGCGTGTCGATGAACGGCAGCTACAACACCACGCCGTCGTGGAACCCGCGCAAGGGCGCGCGCCAGCTCGCCTACACCACTCGCGACGGGGACACCTTCGACATCGTCACGCTCGATCTGACCAGCGGCAAGATGGTGCGGATCACCCAGAACGAGGGCGTGAACGAGGAGCCGAGCTTCTCGCCCAACGGGCGCGCCATCGCGTTCGCGTCGCACCGCCCGGGCGGCACCGGCATCTACATCGCCAGCGCCGACGGGACCGGAGACGCGGTCATGGTGTGGAAGGGCTGGTCGACCTCGATCGACTGGGGCCCGACGCCGGCCCAGTGACGGCGCCGATGGCCCGGCGGCTGGCGGCGGTCGACATCGGCACCAACACGCTCCTGCTCCTGGTGGCGGAGGTGGGGGCGGACGGCGCGGTGCGCGCGCTGCGCGACGAGTGCCGGTTCGGACGGCTCGGCCAGGGGCTCGACCGGAGCGGGCGGCTGGCCGACCAGGCGGTGGAGCGCTCGCTCGCCATCGCGCGCGAGTACCGCGGCCTCCTCGACGCGGCCGCGGTCGACGCGATCGCCGCGGTCGGGACCCAGGCGCTGCGCGAGGCGGCCAACGCGGCCGATTTTCTGGCCCCGGCCGAGGAGATCCTCGGCACCCCGATCGAGGTGGTCGACGGCGAGCGCGAGGCGGCGCTGGTCTATCGCTCGGTCGCGGCCGCGTTCCCGGAGCTGGCGGCGGGCGACCTGGTGGTCGCCGACGTCGGCGGTGGATCGACCGAGGTGATCGCGGGGCGGGGCGGCGTGATCACCTCGCTCATGAGCTTGCCGATCGGCGCGGTGCGGATGAGCGAGCGCCATCTGCACGGCGATCCGCCGGCGGCGCGCGAGGGGCGCGCGCTGGTCGACGACATCGACGCGCACCTGGCCCGGCTCGACCCGAGCCTGGCCGGCTGCCGGGCGGCGCTGGTCGGGACGGCGGGCACGGCGACCACGCTGGCCGCGGTGGAGCAGAAGCTGCGCGTCTACGCCGCCGACCGGGTGCAGGGCTTTCGCCTGAGCCGTGCGGCCATCGAGCGGCAGATGGCGCGCTTCCTGGAGCTGACCGTCGCCGAGAAGCGCCGGCTACCCGGGCTCGAGCCCGAGCGGGCCGACGTCATCGCCGGCGGCGCGGCGATCTACGCCCGGCTCGCTGCCCACCTGGACGCGGCCGAGATGGTGACGAGCGACCGCGGCGTGCGCTGGGGTCTGATCCAGGAGCTCGCCGATCGGGCGTAGCGCCCGGTCCACCCGGGGCTCACCCGAGGTGGTCACGGGTAGTCGATGTAGGGCCCGCGCTCGTCGCCGCGTTCGTTCGGCCGCTCGGTGCCCTCGGTCGTGTCGGCCTGGGTGTCGGAGGCAACCACGACTGCCTCCCCCTCGGCCGACACCGCGAAGATCTTGATCGTCGACGGTGACGTGCGCACCGTCGGGGCCACGCGCCGCAAGATGGATACGACGTTGCGCTGGATATCCTCGACGTCACCCACATTGACGCCGCCCCCCATGACCTTCCCGATCCAGCGCTCCTCGTCGAAGCTGAGGACGCGCAAGAACTCGCCGTTCGGATCGTCGAAGTAACGGCGCTCGCCCGGCTTGGCCTGCGCCAGTGCCTCGCGCAGCTTGCTGTCGATCTTGCAGCCGAAAAAGAGCCGTTCGCCTTTGAGGAGCTTCATGGGTACGAGGGCGTCGTCTTCGCGTCAGCGCTGGCCGGGTGGTCTGGGTCGAGTTCGGGGAGAAGGATTCGAACCTTCACGAGCGGCTCCAAAGGCCGCTGTCCTGCCATTAGACGATCCCCGAGCGCGCTCGCGAACCCGCCAATCTAGCCCCGTTGGGCCCACTGACGTTGCCCCGCAAAGCCGCGGAAGTCAACCGGCGCTTGCCCCTTGCCCTTGTAGCGGCGGGCAATTATCTTGGCGCCCCCTTTCCCCATGGCGGGGTAGCTCAGCCGGTAGAGCGGGGGTCTCATAAGCCCTATGTCGGCGGTTCGAATCCGCCCCTCGCCACGACATCGACGACCGTCTCATGGACTTTGCTCTCGACGACGAGCAGTCGCTCCTGGTCTCGACGGTTCGCCGCTGGAGCGAGCGCGGTCTGCGCACCTGGGCCGCGGACGCTGATCGCGGGGGCACGGCGCCCGGGGCGATGTGGAGCGCGGCTGCCGAGCTCGGCCTCCTGCTCGACGCGGTACCGGCCGCCGACGGCGGGCTCCTCGACGGTGACGCCGGCGCCTACTCGCACCAGGCGCGGGCGCTGCGCGGGATCGAGCTCGGCCGGGGCTGCGCGGCGCTGGCGGCGCTGTGCGAGAGCAACGTCGAGCCCGCGCTGGCGGTGGCTCGCTGGGGATCGAGCGCCGCGCGCGAGACGCTCTACCGGGCGATCGCGGCCGACGGCGCGCCGCCGGCGATCGCGGTGGTCGCGCACGACTTCCACGAGCGGCTGGCGATCGAGGACGGCGGCGCGGCGGTGACCCTGCGCGGCCGGCTCGGGCCGCTGCCCGGCCTGGCCCTGGCGTCGCACGTCCTGGTCGTGGCCACCGGCGCGGCGCCGGTGCTCGCGCTGATTCCGGTCGCCTCGCCCGGGGCGCGGGTGGTGCCGTGCGATCCAGCTCCGTCGGCGTGGCGGGCGGCGGCGTGGGGCGCGCTCGAGCTCGACGGCGCCGCGATCCCGGCCGAGCTGGTCCTGGCCCGTGGCGCGGCGGCGCGTGCGGCCGCGACCGAGGTGCTGTCCTGGATGCGAGTGGGGCTGGCGGCGCGCGCGGTCGGGGTCGCGGCGATCGCGCTCGACCACGCGGCCGCCTACGGGCGGGACCGTGTCCAGTTCGGCCAGCCGATCGGTCGGTTCGAGTCGATCGCGCACATGCTCGACGAGAACCAGACCGCGGTGGCCGCGGCGCGCCTGCTGGTCCTGCAGGCGGCGTGGGAGATCGACCGCGGGGCGGCCAGCGCGGCCGACAGCGCCAGTCGGGCCCGCGACCTGGCGGCGCGGGTGGTGGCGCGCGCGACGATCGACGCGGTGCAGATCTTCGGCGGCTACGGGTTCGTCAACGACTTCCCGGTCGAGAAGCTGATGCGCGACGCGCGCCCGTTCGAGGTGCTGGCCGGCAACGAGGCGCTCTCGCGGGTGCTGGCCGCGGTGGAGGGCTGACATGGATCTCTTCCACGGAGAGCCGATGTTCGGCGCGGTCCGGCAGATGACCCACGCGCTGGCCGAGCAGGAGATCCGGCCGATCGCCGCGCTCCACGACCGCGACGAGTCGATGCCGTGGGACCTGATGAAGAAGGCGAGCTCGTTCGGTCTGTCGCAGACGGCCATGCTCGACACCCGCCGCATCACGGGCGACGCCGACGACCGCGGCGACAAGGGCGGCGAGCGCAAACCGGGGCGCGCCGCGCGGGTGGCGGTGGTCGGGGCCGAGGAGCTGGCCTGGGGCTGCGCCGGCATCGGCCTGGCGCTGGCCGGGTCGGGGCTGGCCGCGGCGCCGGTCGCGCGGATCGGCAGCGAGGAGCACAAGCAGATCTTCCTGCGCGCGCTGAAGGGCGTGGACGAGGCCGGCCACATCAAGGTGGCGGCCATGGCGCTGTCGGAGCCGCAGACCGGTTCGGACATCTCGTCGCTCGCCACCGGCGCGCGGCGCGACGGCGACCACTGGGTGCTGAACGGCCACAAGCAGTGGATCACCAATGGCCGCTCGGCCAGCATCTACGTGGTGTGGGCGCAGACCGACGCATCGCTCGGGCGCGGCGGCGTGCGCGGCTTCCTCGTCGAGCGCGGCACGCCCGGGCTGGTGCCGGGGCGCAAGGAGACCAAGCTCGGCATCCGGGCCAGCGAGACGGCGCAGGTCCACTTCGAGGACTGCCGGGTGCACAAGGACCTCATGCTCGGGGCCGATCGCGTGAGCGAGGGGCTCGGCGACACCAAGAAGATGCTCGACGCCACCCGGCCGGCGGTCGGGGCCCAGGCGGTCGGCATCGCGCGGGCGGCGTTCGAGTACCTGCTCGAGCGAGTGCGCGGCGGGTCGCTGCGCGGCAAGCCGCTGGCCGGCCACCAGCACATCGCTTTTGCCCTGGCCGAGATGGAGATGGAGATCCAGGCGTCGCGGCTGCTCGTCCACCGCGCCGCGTGGATGGCCGATCACGCCATGGACAACGTCGCGTTCGCCTCGATGGGCAAGGCGCACGCGGCGCGCACGGCCCAGGCCGTCACCACCCGCGCGCTGGCGCTGCTCGGCGACGAGGCGCTCGAGCCCGGTCACCCGGTCGAGAAGTGGTACCGCGACGCGAAGATCTACGACATCTTCGAGGGCACCGGGCAGATCCAGCGGCGCATCATCGCGAAGACGCTGACCGGTCTCAACGCCGTCTGACTCGCAGAATTCTGTCGGACGCGCGGCGCAACCGCTCGGACTGGCGATGTGCGCCCGCTGGCGCGCTTCTTGAAGCGCCGAGCTTCCATGGTTCGCTCGTGGCTGCTCGTCGCGCTCGGTCTCCTCCTTGCCGCCTCGGCTTCCGCCTGCGGTGACGGCGGCGGCGGCCACGGCGATGACGTCAGCGATGACGACGGCGCCGATGACGGAGATGGCGACGGGATCGGGCCGGATGGATCGGTCGGACCGGGCGAGCCGGCCGAGGGGCAGTTCGAGGTGTCCGAGATTCACTTCGGCGAGGACGGCTACCAGTCGGGCCAGGCCTCGGGAAGCATCGTCGATGCGCGCCCGCGCTATCACCGGCTCCAGGACTCGATCGGCGCCTGCCAGCTGTGGACGTTCGAGGTGGGCGACTGCGGCGAGTGCGCGGGCGTCTGCACCGCCGACGACGAGTGCATCTCGTCGCCGGTCGAGCTCTCGGCCGGCGACGTCACCCTCGACAGCCCGGGCGAGGACCTGGTCATCGAGTTCCAGGACTACGGCTACTACCCGAGCACCGCGCTTCCGGAGGATCTCTTCGGCGATGGCGACCGCGTGTCGATCGAGGCGGCCGGCAGCGACGTCGAGGCCTTCTCGCTCGCCGCCGACGGAGTGGACGCGATCGACCTGGAGCTCGAGCGGATGGACGAGCTGGGCTGGACGGATGCGCTCGGCATCGAGGACGGAACCGACCTCGAGCTGACCTGGTCGCCGGTCGACCCGGGCGCGCGCGTGCGCCTCGAGATCCTGTCCAACAACCGCGGCCACGGCGCGCCGGTCGACGTCATGATCGAGTGCGAGGCGGACGACAGCGGTCGCATGGTCGTGCCGCGCGCCCTGGTCGAGGCGTTCCCCGAGAAGGCGTACCAGAACATCTGCGCCGGCAGCGACTGCCCGCCGTCCTCGCTCACCCGCTTTCGCGCCGATCGCGCCGAGGTCGGCGGGCGCGACGTGGAGCTGAGGGTGCAGGCGAAGCGGATGTTCATCGTGGTGCACGAGCCGGGCTGAGAGGTCGATCGCGGCCCGCCGGCGAGGTCCGGTGGTATGGTCCGCGACCATGTCGATCAGGCGATTCGCGCTGGTTCTCGGCGCGCTGGCGGCGGCGTCGGCGGCGGGGCAGGGCTGCTCGTGCAGCGGGCAGCGGTTCGAGCGGCGCTACCCGCAGCCGACCATCGAGGCGCTCCTCGCCCACGTGCAGAAGAGCGGCGAGCAGGCGCGCTCGTACGTGGCCGAGAGCACGATGGACTACTGGGTCGGCAACCAGCGCATCCGCGCGACGGTCTACGCGATGGGCGAGCGCGGCGCGCACGTCCGCTTCAACGCGATCAACCCGGCCACCGACACGACCGCGGCCGACCTGGCCTGCAACGGGCAGGGCTTCGCGTTCCTCGACTACGAGCACAACTGCCAGCTGAGCGGGGTGTGCGATCGGCGGGCCATCGCCCAGCTGCTGCGGGTCAGCATGGAGCCGGACGACTTTCTGCTGCTCTCGGTCGGATCGGTGCCGATCATCCCGCAGCCGACCGGCACGGTCAGGTGGGACGAGAAGCGCGGCGCCGAGGTCGTGGAGCTGGTCTCGCCGGATCGGGCGTGGCGGCAGACGCTGGTGCTCGACGGGCGCGGCGGGGCGGGCGAGTGGGACGTGCTCGAGAGCGTGGTGGTCGACGCCCAGGGCGCGGTCGACTGGAAGCTCGCCAACAAGGACTTCCGCGCCGTGACCGCGTCCGACGGAAAGGTCTTCCGGGTGCCGGACGCCAGCCACTTCGAGCAGCCCAGGCAGAAGGCCGACCTCCAGGTGAGGTGGAAGGACCGCAAGCTCAACATGGAGCTCGACCGCGCCAAGTTCGAGCTCGCGCTGCCGGCCGGGCTGGCCCGCTGCGGGGCCAAGAAGCCAGCGGCGAAGTAGCCGCGTCGAGCCGGCATGCTACCGTGGCCGACCGATGGCCGCGGACTGGCTGCTCGAGGTCGATGAGCTGGTGACCGAGTTCGGCGGCGAGCACGGCACGGTCCGAGCGGTCGATCGGGTCTCGTTCGAGATCGCGCCGGGCAGGACCCTCGGCATCGTCGGCGAGTCGGGCTGCGGCAAGTCGGTCACCGCGCTCAGCATCATGCGGCTGGTCCCGACCCCGCCCGGCCGCATCGCCGGCGGCGCGGTCCGCTATCGCGGGCGCGACCTGCTCGGGCTGACCGATCGCGAGATGCGCGGCATCCGCGGCAACGACATCTCGATGATCTTCCAGGAGCCGATGACGTCGCTCAACCCGGTCTTCACCGCCGGTGACCAGGTCGCCGAGGCGGTCCGGCTCCACCAGAAGAAGAGCCGCTCGCAGGCGCTCGAGGTGGCGGTCGAGATGTTCAGGCTGGTCGGCATCCCGTCACCGGACGAGCGACTGAAGAGCTACCCCCACCAGCTGTCCGGCGGGATGCGTCAGCGCGTCATGATCGCGATGGCGCTGGCCTGCCGCCCCGATCTGCTCATCGCCGACGAGCCGACCACCGCGCTCGACGTCACCATCCAGGCCCAGATCCTGGACCTGCTCGGCGCGCTGCAGCGCGAGCTCGGCATGAGCATCATGCTCATCACCCACGACCTCGGCGTGGTGGCGGAGAGCTGCGAGGAGGTGGCGGTGATGTACGCCGGCCGCGTGGTCGAGCGCGCGCGCACCGAGGATCTGTTCGCGGCCCCCCGTCACCACTACACGGCCGGGTTGCTGCGCTCGGTGCCGAGCTACCGCGCCGGCGCCGGAGGCGAGGGCATCCTCCACCAGCGGCTCCACGAGATCCGCGGGATGGTGCCCAGCCTCCACGCGCTGCCGCCCGGGTGCAAGTTCCAGGAGCGGTGCCCGGCGGTGCAGGAGCGCTGTCGCGCGGAGGAGCCCGAGCTGCGCCCGCTCGGGCCCAACCAGGTCAGGTGTCACTTCCCGGTCGAGGCGCGCGCGTGAGCGCCGCCCCGAGCCCGCTGGTGCAGATCCGCGGGCTCGAGAAGCACTTCCCGCAGCTGGTGCCGTGGCCGCGGGTCGACCGGCCGTCGCCGGCTCAGCGAGTGCGGCGCGCGCTGACCCGCCGCAAGGCGGTGGTGCGCGCGGTCGACGGGGTCGACCTCGACATCTTCCCGGGCGAGACGGTCGGCCTGGTCGGCGAGAGCGGCTGTGGCAAGTCCACCCTCGGCCGGACCATCCTCCGCCTGCTCGAGCCGACCGGCGGAACCATCGTCTTCGAGGGTGTGGACATCACGCGCGAGCCGGAGGCCGCGCTGCGGCCGGTGCGCCGCCGGATGCAGATGATCTTCCAGGACCCGTACGCCTCGCTCAACCCGCGCATGACGATCGGCGCGACCCTGGCCGAGCCGCTCGAGATCTTCGGCCTGGCCAGAGCCGGGGCCGAGCGGCGCGAGCGGGTCAGCGCGCTGCTCGAGCGGGTGGGGCTGCGCCCCGACGCGATCGCCCGCTACCCGCACGAGTTCTCCGGCGGTCAGCGCCAGCGCATCGGCATCGCGCGCGCGCTCGCGGTCGAGCCGCGCTTCATCGTGTGCGACGAGCCGCTGAGCGCGCTCGACGTGTCGATCCAGGCGCAGATCGTGAACCTGCTCGAGGACCTCCAGCGCGCCGAGAAGCTCACCTACCTGTTCATCTCGCACGACCTCAAGATCGTCCAGCATCTGTGCGATCGGGTCGCGGTGATGTACCTGGGCAAGGTGGTGGAGCTGGCGCCGTCGGCCAAGCTCTACTCGGCGCCGAAACACCCCTACAGCCAGGCGCTGCTGTCGGCGGTGCCGACCCTCGACCCGGCCTCGCGCAGGCTCCGCATCCTGCTCGAGGGCGACGTGCCGAGCGCGCTCGACCCGCCGGGCGGCTGTCCATTCCACCCGCGCTGCCCGGTCGCGAACAAGCCACAGGCGTGCTTCGACCAGCTGCCGCCGCTCCGGCGCCTCGACGGCGGGACGCTGGCCGCCTGCCACGTCGCGACCTGACGGTGGCGCGCGCCGACGGCGCGCTATACTGACCGGGTGAGCGCGCACCTCGAGCCAGCGGTCCGGTCGCCGAGGCGATGGCCGCCGCGTTACCTGGCCGGTCTCGCCTGCTTCGTGCTGGGTCTGGCCTCGGTCGCGTTCGCCGCGGCGGTGGTCATGCGCCACCGCAGCCTGTTCGGCGCGATGCCCGACTGGCGGGTGACGGTCCCGCTCCTGGCTGCGGCCGCGATCGCGGCGGCGGTGAGCGGCGTGCGGCGCGAGGGCCACTACGGGCTGGCAGTGGCCGGGGTGGCTCTGGCCAGCGCGGCCCTCGCGCTCGGCTGGGTTCTGGTGCTGGCGATGGTCGCGTCGGTGACGCTGGTTGTCATCTACGTGATGTCCGAGGCGTTCTAGGGCCGTTCCAGGGCCGATCGGGCGCAATTCGAGCGCAGGGGTGGAAGTCCCACCGGTCAGTCGGTGGGCCCGAAACGCGGCGAGCGCGGCGCGCCGGCCAAAGCGGTGGTGAACCGTCCGGCAAGACGTGCTAAGCGTTCGATATGCCGACGAACGGGGACGATAGGCGCGACCCGGAGCTCAGCGAGGCCGAGCTCATCTACGACTGGAACTCGGTCGAGAAGGTCACGACCCTGTCGCCGAGAAGGAAGGTCACCTTCTTCGACGAGACGCTGCGCGACGGGATCCAGTCGCCGTCGGTGGTGGATCCGAAGATCGAGGACAAGATCCTCTTCACCCAGATCGCCGACGACCTCGGAATCCATCACATCGACATCGGCCTGCCCGGCGCCGGCAAGCGCGCGATCGAGGACAGCACCACGCTGGCCACTTACATCCGCGACCGGAAGCTGAAGATCAAGGCGGCCTGCGCCGCGCGCACCCACGTGAAGGACGTGCAGGCGGTGGTCGACATCTCGCAGGCGGTCGGCATCCCGATCGAGGTCATGGCCTTCATCGGTTCGTCGCCGATTCGCGCCTACGCCGAGGACTGGGATCTCGATCTCCTGCTCAAGCGTTCGGCCGAGGCGATCGACCTCGCGGTGAAGAACCAGCTGCCGGTCACCTACGTGACCGAGGATACGACCCGCTCGCGCCCGGAGATGCTCGACCGTCTGTTCCGCAACGCAGTCGACCACGGCGCCCATCGCCTGTGCCTGTGCGACACCGTCGGGCACGTCACGCCGGATGGCATTCGCAACTTGCTCAAGTTCACCCGCAACCTCCTGGACGGCATGGGCCGCGGCGACGTCGGGCTCGACTGGCACGGTCACAACGACCGCGGCCTCGGCGTGGTCAACACCATCTTCGCCATCGAGTTCGGGGCCGACCGCGTGCACGGGACGGCCCTCGGCCTGGGTGAGCGAGTGGGCAACGCGGCCCTCGACCAGGTGATGCTCAACCTGAAGCTGCTCGGCGAGATGCCCGGGCACGACCTTTCGAAGCTGCTCCTCTGGTGCAAGGTTGCATCGCGCGCGTGCCACGTCGACATCGCGCCGCAGTACCCGCTGGCCGGCTCCGACGCCTTTCGCACCGCCACCGGCGTGCACGCGGCGGCGATCATCAAGGCCGAGAAGAAGGGCCATCACTGGCTGGCCGACCGCATCTATTCGGGCGTGCCGGCTGGTATGTTCGGGCGCGAGCAGGAGATCGAGATCGGGCACTACTCGGGCGAATCGAACGTCGTGTACTGGCTCCAGAAGCGCGGCCACACCGCCTCGCCCGAGCTGGTCGCCGAGATCCTGGCGGCCGCCAAGCGCGGAAATCGCGTGCTCACCGACGACGAGATCAACCAGATGATCAAAGAGTTCCAGGCTGGCAAGGACCGGACCGCCGACCGGACCACCGCCTAGTCCGTCAGGGAAGCGGAGAGAAGAGACAAGAGAGGATGACTGACTTGGTGATGCGTCAGAACGTGGGTGTGGGCCAGACGTCTTTTGGCGAGGACCGGAGCTTCAACGGCGTGAAGGTCTTCTCGGCGACGATGGTCGCGGACAGGGAGCGGCTGGGGGAGAAGATCACGGACTGGCTGAAGAGCCACCCCCAATGCGACGTGCGCGACATGGTGGTGACCCAGTCGAGCGACGAGGCGTTCCACTGCCTGGCGATCACCGTCTTCTTCTGGGAGCGATAGCGGGCCCGGCGCCGGCAGGCGAACGGACGCGCGCGCAGGCGACCTCGTCATGAAGGTACTCGTCGCCGACAGGTTCGAGGACGCGGGGCTGAGCCAGCTCCGCGCCAGTGGGGTCGAGGTGGACTACCAGCCGGGGCTGGACGGCGAGGGCCTGGCCGACGCGGTCGCGGCGGCCGATCCCGACGTCCTGGTCGTGCGCGGCACGAAGGTGGCCGCGCCGGTGTTCGCCGCCGGGCGCGGGCTCAAGCTGGTGGTCCGGGCGGGGGCCGGCTACGACACCATCGACGTCAAGGCGGCCTCGGCCGAGGGCATCTACGTGTCCAACTGCCCCGGCAAGAACGCGATCGCCGTCGCCGAGCTGACCTGGGGCCTCATCCTGGCCTGCGACCGGCGCATCCCGGATCAGAGCGCGGCGCTGCGAGCCGGGCGATGGAACAAGAAGGAGTACAGCGCGGCGCGGGGCCTGTTCGGCGCGACGCTCGGCGTTCTGGGCAGCGGGCCGATCGCGGTGGCGGTGATCGAGCGCGCGCGCGGGTTCGGCATGCCGGTGGTGGTCTGGTCGCGCAGCCTCGACGACGCGCGCGCGCACGAGCTCGGCGTCGAGCGAGCCGGGTCGCCGCTCGAGCTGGCCGCCCGGGCTGACGTGGTGACGGTGCACCTGGCGGCGACGCCGGACACGCGGGGCATCGTCGGGCGCGACTTCATCGAGGCGATGAAGCCGGACGCGATCCTGGTCAACACGTCGCGCGGATCGCTGGTCGACGAGGAGGCGCTGCGCCGGGGCATCGAGGAGAAGGGCCTGCGCGCCGGGCTCGACGTGTTTGCCGACGAGCCGGCCGCGCCGTCGGCCAAGTACGAGGGTGCGCTGTCGCGGCACACTGGCGTGGTCGGCACCCACCACGTCGGCGCGTCGACCGACCAGGCCCAGATCGCGATCGCGATGGAGGCGGTGCGCATCATCGACCACTTCCGCGCCACCGGGGCGGCGCTCCACTGCGTCAACCGCGTGGTCAAGAGCCCGGCCACCTGTCTCCTGACCGTGCGCCACCGCAACCGCCCCGGCGTGCTGGCCAACGTGTTTCGCGTGCTCAGCGAGGCGGGCATCAACGTCGAGGAGATGGAGAACGTCATCTACGACGGCGCGCTGGCGGCGAGCGCGCGGATCCAGCTCGACACCCAGCCGTCGGCCGAGCACCTCGAGCAGATCCGAGCGTCGTGCGAAGAGATCTTGAGCGTGGACCTGACCAGCATCGCGGCGTGACCGGCCGTGGGCGCCCGCAGCGCGGGTGCGAGGAGAACAGCGTGAGCGAGCGTATCTACAACCTGTCGGCCGGACCGGCCGTGTTGCCCGAGGAAGTCATCCGCAGCAGCCAGGAGGCGATGTGGAACCTCAGCGGGACCGGCATCGGCGTGATGGAGCACAGCCACCGCGACAAGGCGTTCATGGCGGTGATCGAGAAGGCCGAGTCGCTGTGCCGCAAGCTGGCGGCGATCCCGGCCGACTACGACGTCCTGTTCCTGCAGGGCGGCGCGTCGACCCAGTTCTTCATGGTGCCGATGAGCTTCCTCGGCCCCGACACGACCGCCGACTACATCGTGACCGGGGTGTGGTCGCAAAAGGCGATCGCCGAGGCCAAGCGGTTCGGCAAGGTGCACGTGGCGGGCACGAGCGAGGAGCAGAGCTTCTCGGCCATCCCCGCGGCCAGCGCCATCCGCTGGTCCGAGCGGCCGGTCTACGCGCACTTCACCAGCAACAACACGATTTTCGGGACGCAGTGGACGAACGAGCCGACCCCGCCCGACGGCGTGCCGCTGATCTGTGACGCCTCGAGCGACATCTTCAGCCGGCCGATCGACGTGCCGAAGTACGGCCTCATCTACGCGGGCGCGCAGAAGAACCTGGGCCCGTCCGGCGTCACGCTGGTGATCGTTCGCAAGGACCTGGTCGAGCGGGGCTCCTCGTCGCTGCCGACCATGCTGCAGTACCGCACGCACGCCAAGGAGAAGTCGCTCTACAACACGCCGCCGACGTTCGGCATTTTCGTCATGGCCGAGGTCCTGGCCTGGATCGACCGCAACGGCGGGCTCGCGGCCATGGAGAAGCAGAACCAGGCCAAGGCCAAGGTCATCTACGACTACCTGGATCGGAGCTCGATGTTCCGCACGACCGCCGCGGCCGGCAGCCGGTCGCTCATGAACATCTGCTTCCGCGCCACCACGCCGGAGCTCGAGGACAAGTTCATCGCCGAGGCCAAGAAGCGCGGCTTCTCCGGCCTGAAGGGCCACCGCTCGGTGGGCGGCATGCGAGCCAGCGTCTACAACGCCTTTCCGCCGGCCGGCTGCGACGCGCTGGTCGCCTTCCTGAGCGAGTTCGAGAAGGCGAACGGCTGAAGCCTATCGCGCGGTCGGCGCGGAGCTGCCGGCCTTGGCGACCTCGCGCACGGCGACCACGACCTCGTCGGCGTGCCCGCTGACCCGCACCTGCGGGAAGACGCGCGCGATCTTGCCGTCCGGCCCGATGATGAAGGTGGTCCGCTCGGCGAAGCCGCTCCGGGTCGACACGCCGTACTTGGTCGCGATCGCGCCGCCCGCGTCGGAGACGAGCGGAAAGGCGAGCTCGTGGTTCCGGGCGAAGTCTCGATGCGACTCGATCGTGTCGACCGACACCCCGATCACGCGCGCGCCGAGCTTCTCCATCTCGGCCGACTCGTCGCGGAACGCCTCCGCCTCGGCCGTGCAGCCCGGCGTCTCGTCCTTGGGATAGAAGTAGAGGACCACCGCGGTGCCGCGAAGATCCTTGAGCCGCACCTGCGTCCCGTCATGGGCCACGGTCTCGAAGTCCGGCGCCTCGGCCCCGACCGGGAGGAGCTTGCCCTCGACCGGCTCCTGGGTCTTCTCGGCCGGGGGAGGGGTCGCCCGGGCGGCGTGACCTTCTTCGCGGCAGCTCGCCAGCGAGCCGGTCGCGGCAGTGCCACAGAGCAGGGCGAGGGCAACGCGCGAAGAAGAGATGATCTTCATCATGGCCTCGGCACCACGTTGGGGGCGTCCTCGTGAATGGCCGGTGCTTCCGGCTCGTCGCGGAACGGGCTGAGTGAACCAGTATCGGATCCGCGCAGGAAAAAGTACAGGGCCACCCCGAGCGCCAGCGCCAGCAGCGCCAGCAGCTCGAACGGCACCCGATCGCCCAGCGCTCGGCGCCCGAAGAAGCGACCGCCGGAGCGCCGCCGGATCGTCTCTGCCACGTCGCGATCGAAGTTCTCGGGCGCCGGCACCCGGTTGAGACCCGACAGCGCGCTCATCGTCTCGCGCAGCTCGGCCAGCGCCGCCTGGCAGTGCGCGCAGGTCGCGAGGTGCTCCTCCAGCCTGCGCTTCTCGTCCGCTCCGAGCGAGCCATCCACGTGGTCGGACAGCAGCGCCTCGAACTCGTCGTGGCTGGCAGTCGTCGGCGCGCCGTTCATTGGAGACTCACCACCGGTTCACATATGCTTCAGTAGTTTCTTGCGGAGCGCCATACGCGCGCGATGGAGCCGCGACTTCACCGTTCCCTCGGGCAGCTCGGTGATCGCGCAGATCTCCTCGTAGGAGAGATCTTCGACGTCGCGCAATACCACGAGAATCCTCTGCTCTTCGTCGAGCTCGCCGATGGCCTGCTGCAGCATCTGCTCCATCTGCGCCCCTTCCAGCTGCTTGTCGGGCCGGAGCGGAGGGCGCGGCGAGGCCAGCGAAGGCCCTCCGGTGGTGGTCGCCTCGGTCTGATCGGTGAGCTCGGTCCGATCGCGATCGTGCCGGCGCGAGAGGTACTTGATCCGGTTCTTGCAGTGGTTGGCAGTGACCCGATAGAGCCACGTCGAGAACTTCGAGTCTCCCCGAAACGAGTCGATCGACTTGAAGATGGTGATGAAGACTTCCTGGGCCAGATCTTCGGCCTCCTCGCGACTGCCCAGCATGCGATAGGTCAGGCTGAAGACCCGGTCGCCGTACTCCTCCACCATCTCGCGGAACGCTCGCTCCTCGCGGTCCTTGAGCCTGCGGACGAGCCGGCCGTCCCGGAGCGACATTCGAGCGCAACTCTACGCGGACTGACGAGATCAGGGAAGGTGCGGTCCGAACAGCCTCAGGCTGCCGAGCAGCAGCCACTCGTCGCCGCCATCGACCTGCCTGCGCGCACCGATATCGATGCCGATCTTGGTCGTGGTCAGCCCCAGACCACCCGTCAGGTACGTCGCGTCCCCGGTCCGATCGTGCAGCGCGCCGATCCGCAGCGGATAGCCACTCTGCCGATCCTCGCTCTGGAAGAAGTACTCGATCCCTCCCCCGTATCGGCCCGTGCTGCTGCCCTCGGGCAGGTCCAGGTTCCACAGGCCGTCGAGCCCGATGGACAGCTGCGGCGTGGGCCGCAGCGAGATGCCCGCGCCCACCCCCATCGGATACTCGACCGAGTCGGCCGCGAGCAGGTTGTAGCCGACCACGCCGAGCTGGATCGACTCGCTCGCCCGCACGCTCATCCCCACATCGGTCGCGAATCCGCTCGAATCCTCCTCGCCCGCCAGCTCCGACTCGTGATCGAAGTACCGGGTGTTCAGCCCGATGCTGAATCGCCGCGTGATCGCCCGCGCGGCCGCGATGCCGAACTCGTGCACCCGCCGGCTGAGCTCCATCCCGTCCACCTCCGGCTTGGAGGTGAGGTAGTGGTAGTAGAAGCAGCCGGGCACCGGCACGGTCGAGTCGCAGGCCGACACGGCCACCGACGAGGTGCTGTCGTCCGCTCGATAGCCGTACGAGCCCTCGAACACCAGCTGCCGGGTGAGCGCGAGGCCGGCCGGGTTCAGCGTCGTCGCCAGCGCGCCCTGTGCATCGGCCCGCTGCGATTCACCGAGCGACGTCTCGCGCGGCCCGAAGTGGTCCGTGAGCGAGTCGGCGGCCGCCGCCGGCGACAACGCGAACAGAGCCGTCGCGAGGGCGAGCCTCTTTCCTAGCATGGAGGCGATTCTAGCGACGGCAGTCGGCAAGCGGCAAGGAAGCTCGCGACCGTCTTGCCCCGGCTCACCCCTCGCGCTCACCCACCATCCTCCCGGTCCTCGTCTTCGTCGAGCGGTGGCGGGTGCTCACCCGGATCGGGATCGCCGACGTCGAGGTCGATCACGTCGCATTCCACCAGCTCGCACTCGATCCGCTCGCCTGGTGATGAAACACCCTCGCCCAGCTCGCACTCGATACCCACGGTCTCGCCGACCGAGGTGAATCCGTCTCCTCCGACGACGACGTGATCGAGGATCGGGATGCCCAGGATCTCCCCCGACGCGCGCAACCGGCGCGTCAGCGCGACGTCGTCGGGGCTCGGCCTCGGATCGCCGGACGGGTGGTTGTGGGCGACCACCGCCGCCGCTGCGGCCAGCCGGATCAGCGGGCGGAATACCTCGCGCGGATGAACGTCGACGCCGGTCAGTGATCCACGAGCCACCTCGATCTCGTCCAGGATCCCGTTGCGCGCGTCGAGAGCGAGGACGATGAACACCTCCTGAGTCATGCCCTGGAGGCGCGAGCGCAGGTGGCGGAAGACGTCGGCCGCCTCGCGCACCACCACGCGCGATACCCACGGGTCGGCCGCGCGCGCTTGCCGAGCTGGAACGCAGCCACCAGGCGGGCGGCGCGCGCCTCTCCGATGCCCCGCACGCGAGCCAGCTCACGCGGATTGGCACGAGCCAGGTCCACGAGCCCGCCGGTCTGCTCGAGGAGCAAACGAGCCACCTCGACGGCCGACTTCCCGCGCGCGCCGGTTCCGAGGATGAGCGCGATGAGGTCCTCGCAGGAGAGTGGATCGCCGCCATGCCGGAGCAGGCGTTCGCGAGGTCGGTCGTGCGCAAGCGTCACCCGCGCACACCGTAGCAACGCCCGCGCCAGCCCGCGGCTCGCGGATTTCCTGGAGTCGTGGACGAGCATCGTCCGCCTCGTCGGACAGTCTGTCCGTGGCGCCGGACGGACTGTCCGGCCGGGCGTCCACACGACGTCATCGACGTCGCCGCAGGAGAGTGTTCTTGCAGGCGATCGATGATCCGGGCGGCGCGGCACATCGCTTGCTGTGCCCGTGTGGCGGTGCCCCACCAGCCACCGGAGAAGCTCTCTGGAGCCAGTGTTATGTTGATCGCCGATGAACGTGTGCCCCGAGTGCGGCCAGACCTTCCCGGAGGGCGGGTTCTGCACGCAGGACGGCACACCCCTCGCTTCCGGGGGCGGCGATCCGCTGCTTGGCACCATGCTGGGGCCGTACCGGGTGGCCCATCTGGTCGGCCTCGGCGGAATGGGGCGCGTCTACAAGGGAGTCAACCCGACGATCCGCAGCCGCGTCGCCATCAAGGTGCTCTCGCACGACTGTGCGGACCGACCCGAGCTGGTCGAGCGATTCTTCGCCGAGGCGCGCGCGGTCAACCTGATCCGGCACGAGAGCATCGTCAACATCCTCGACCTGGCCCGCCTGCCCGACGGGCGGCCGTACATCGTCATGGAGTTCCTCGACGGTGCCCCGCTCTCGCAGATCATGGCGGTGCAGGCGCGCATCCCGCTCGGGACGCTGGCGCGCATCGTGACGGAGGTGCTGGACGGGCTGGCCGCGGCCCACTCCAAGGGGATCGTCCACCGCGACCTCAAACCGGACAATGTGTTCGTCACGCGCCAGGGCCGGGCCAAGGTGCTCGATTTCGGCGTCGCCAAGCTGGCCTCGGAGCAGCGCGAGGGGATGAGCCCGACCCTGGCCGACTCGCTGCTTGGCACGCCGCACTACATGTCACCCGAGCAGGCGCAGTCCAGGCCGGTCGATGCGCGGGCAGACCTGTACGCGATCGGCGTGATCCTCTACGAGGCGGCGACCGGGCAGAAGCCGCTCGACGGGGACTCGGTCTTCGAGATCCTGCGCAAGCAGGTCGAGGACCAGCCGCTGCCGCCCCGGCGGTTCGTCCCGGACATGCCGCCGGCCTACGAGCGGCTGATCATGCGCGCGATGGCCAAGGATCCGGCCCGGCGCTGGCAATCGGCCGACGAGCTGGCGCGCGCGCTCGGCGACGCGATCGCGGGGCTGCCGGCGCCGGCGTGGAGCGCGATCGGCGATCGGACCCGGCCCGACTCGGTTGGCCCGCCCACCCCGATTCGCACGCCGGAGAGCCAGAAGCGGCCATCGCCGCGCCGATCTCGCGCGCCGCTGGTCGCGGCCGCCGCGATCGCCTTGCTGGGGGCGAGCATCGCGGCGCTGGTCGTGAGCCAGCCCGACGAGGAGGCGGCGCCCCCCGCGGTGAGCGCAGCGCCGCCGGCCGTGGCCGAGCCGGCAAGCCCGACACCGGGAGATGCGCTGACCGAGAAGCGCGAGATCGTGGCGGCGGCCGCCGGGCCAGCGGAGGCTCGGGAGGACGGCGGGCCTGGCGAGGAGTCGAGCTCCAGCGAGCGGGCCCGTCCGAGGCGCAAGCGCCCGTCGCCCGTCGAGGACCGTGCAGCAGCGCCGGAGGCGCCGGAGAAGCGTGCGCCCGGGAAGCCCGCGACCGAGGAGCCGGCCCAAGGTGGTGCTCCGGCAGCGGACGCGGCGACGGCGCTGCAGAGCCGCATGAGCGCCTGGGACGTCAGCGGTTACCTGCCGCGGGCGCTGGCCCAGGCCCGGAAGAAGTTCCCGGACGCCGTGCTGGCCCGGATCGATGCCGATGGCGTGTATCCGACCGGCAAGGCGGATCTGACCCTCGACGAGGGGTTCTCGGTCCTCTATCGCTTCGTCTCGCCGTCGCGGGCGCGGCGTCCGGCCGATCTGCCGCAGGGCGTGCAGCACAAGCCGACCTGCATGTACTACGTGCTCATCAACCGCGGCTCGGTATCCACCTATCCGCTCGAGGGGTGGTCGTGCGACGACCATCCGCCGATCAGGATGCCGCGCTGCTCGGCGAAGCAGATCTGGCGGCGCGCCGCGGCACTGGGTGCGCCGACCCGGAATGCGGTCGCGTCGCTCAGCTTCCGGTCGAACCAGGGCAGCGAGCCGCGCTGGTGGTTCAGCATCGGGCGCGACCATCAGCACACCTTCGACGACGATTGCTGAGGTCGCCGGGGATCGCCCTACAGGAGGAAGACGTCGCCGAGCTCGTCGAAGACCGTGGCGCGCCAGCGGGCGAGCTGGCTCTCGCGACTCAGGAGTCGATTGGTCTCGGTGAGGACGGTCTGCAGGTCGATGAGCCAGCAGTAAGGATCGGCCGACGAGCGCTGTCCGGCGGCGGGATCGACCTCGACCGGCGGCATCCAGGCGACCATCTTGCGAGTCTCGCCGGCGACGAGCGCGCGCACGGCCACGTTGGCCAGCCTGCTGCCGAGCAGGCGGTCGAAGGCGCTGGGGCGTCCACCGCGCACGACGTGGCCGAGGACGGTCACGCGAGTCTCGACGTCGCCGGCCGGCTCGCCGCTGGCCTGGCGGATTCGCTCGTCGACCTTCTGCTTGAGCCGATCGGTGGATACGATGACGCCCTCGGCCTTGATCGCGATGACGCGCTTGGGGCGACCGGCGCGCTTTCGCACCGCCATCACCGCGCGGACGATCGATTCGACCAGGTCGTCCTCGCTGCGGTCGGCCTCGGGAAAGAGGACCATGTCGGCGCCGCTGGCGATCGCGGAGGTCATGGCCAGGTAACCGGAGTCGCGGCCCATCACCTCGATGAGAAAGGTGCGGCCGTGCGACGTCGCGGTGTCGGCGATCTTGTCGCAGGCCTCCACGATCGTGTTCATGGCCGTGTCGACGCCGATCGCGAGGCTGGTCAGGCCCACGTCGTTGTCGATCGACGCGGGTATGCCGAGGACGCGGAGCAGCTGCTCGGCGCACTCGGTCGGATCGGAGATGGCGAGGGCGCCGGTCAAGGAGCCGTTGCCGCCGATCACCAGCAGCGATTCGACGCCGGCGGCGGCGAGCTGGGCGCGTGCGCGGTCGCGGGCCGAGCGCTCGTGCATCGCGGGGCAGCGCGAGGTGCCGAGGATGGTGCCGCCTTCGCGCAGGATCGCGGTCACGTTGTCCGCCACCAGCGGGCGGAAGTGGCCGTCGATGAGGCCGCGATAGCCGCGCTCCACGCCCACCACCTCGAGCCCCTTCGAGAGGCCGATGAGGGTGGCCGCCCGGATGGCTGCGTTCATTCCCGGCGCGTCACCGCCGCTGGTGAGGATGGCGAGCCTCGTCATCCTCGGGGCGTACCACGGCGGCGGGCTTTACAGACCCGGCGTTTGGGAGCAAATTGCGCAGCCGCGAGGAGGGAACGCCATGACGGTCGACGTGGAGAGCAGGCCGCCCATCTGGACCGTCATCCTGGACCGGCGCGGTGTGCGCAACGCGGTCGATCGCGAGACGGCGGCGGCGCTGGCCGACGCGTTTCGCCGGTTCGACGACGACAGCGAGGCGCGGGTGGCGGTGCTGTGGGGCGCGAACGGAACCTTCTGCTCCGGGGCCGACCTGAAGGCGGTGGCGGCGGGGGCGGGCAACCGGGTGTCGCCGGACGGGGATGGGCCGATGGGGCCGACGCGCATGGTGCTCGGCAAGCCAGTCATCGCCGCGCTGAGCGGGCACGCGGTGGCGGGTGGCCTCGAGCTGGCGCTCTGGTGCGACCTGCGGATCGCCGAGGAAGACGCGGTGCTGGGAGTCTTTTGCCGGCGCTGGGGGGTGCCTCTCATCGACGGCGGGACGATGCGTCTGCCGCGCATCGTGGGGCACGGGAGAGCCATGGACCTGATCTTGACCGGCAGGGCGGTCTCGGCCGGGGAGGCGCTGGCCATGGGACTGGTCAACCGCGTGGTCCCGGTCGGCACCGCGCGGGCGGCGGCCGAGGAGCTGGCGCTCGAGCTGGCGGCGCTCCCTCAGGAGGCGCTGCGGGGCGACCGGTTATCGGCGTACGAGCAGTGGGATCTGGAGAGGGCCGACGCGCTGGCCAACGAGCTGGCCCACGGGATGCGGGCCCTCGAGGAGGGGGTGGCCGGGGCGCGTCGATTCGAGGGCGGCGCGGGTCGGCATGGCGCGGGGCTGGACGACGGGCCAGACGACTCGTAGGCTTGTCGGGTGGTACCCGGATCCGCGTTGCGTCGGTCGGCGACGAGGCTGGCGTGGTGGGCGGTCGGGATCGCAGCGGTCATGACGGCGGGGTCGCTGGCGTGCGTGCGCTATGCCCGCTTCCAGCGGCTCTCGGGTGGCGGCGGGAGCTGCGAGGGGGCGTGCAGGCACTACGTGGAGTGCAAGGAGGACAGCACGCCGCGTGCGCTGGAGACCTGCAAGACGGAGTGCCGCGACATCTACGTCTACAACGGCGAGGCCGACCGGGAGAGTCTGGCGGTGTTCGAGGGCCTCGACTGCAAGGCGACGATCGGGTTCGTCGAGGGGAACGGCGGGCGACACCGGACCGTGACCTCGCAGCGGGTGAAGACGGGGCGGCCCGAGGCTCCCTGAGCCTGACCGGCGATCGAGTCGGTCACGGATCGGGGGCGGTCGCGGTCGCCTTGACGGCGTGCACTGGGGTCAGTAGCCTGCCTCTCAGCACAGGGAGAGACGATGCAACTCCAGGATATGAAGATCATCGTGACTGGCGGGGCCAGCGGCATGGGCGCTCATTTTGCGACCCGGCTTGCCGAGGCGGGCGCGCAGGTCGCCGTCGGCGACGTGAACGACGACGGGTTGAAGTCGCTGGCCGAGGCGACCTCCGGCTCGCCCGGCAAGTTGCACGTTCGTCGACTCGATGTGGCCGACGAGGCGAGCATCGGCTCCTTCGTGGAGTGGGCGTTCGAGAGCATGGGCGGGCTCAACGGCCTGGTGAACAACGCCGGGATCCTGCGCGATGGGCTGCTGGTCAAGAAGGACCGGGCGACCGGGAAGGTGGCGGTTCTGGACCGGGCGCAGTGGCAGGCGGTCATCGACGTCAACCTGACCGGCGCGACGTTCATGGTGCGCGACGTGGTGGCGAAGATGGTCACGGCGGAGCAGGGCCCCGGGGTCATCGTCAACCTGTCGTCGCTGGCTCGCTACGGCAACCGCGGCCAGTCGAACTACGTGTCGGCCAAGGCGGCGCTGGCGGCGAACACGGTGACCTGGGCGCGCGAGTTCGCGGCGTTCCGGGTGCGGGTCGGGGCGATCGCGCCGGGGATGATCGAGACGCCGATGACCAAGGGGATGAACCAGAAGGCGCGCGATGCGCTGGTCGCCAGCGTTCCGGTCGGGCGGATCGGGCTGCCCGAGGACATCTGGCAGGCGGTCAAGTTCGTCATCGAGTGCGACTACTTCAACGGCCGCACCATCGACGTGGACGGCGGCCTGGCCATGTGAAGCAGGACGGCGGCGGCGAGGTCGCGGTCCTGGAGGGCACTCTCGAGCGGGTCGTCTTCCAGAACCCGACCAACCAGTGGATGGTGGCGCGGCTGGAGCCCGCCGACGGAGGGCCGGCGGTGACGATCGTCGGTGCGCTGTTCGGCGTGGCGGTCGGGACGCCGGTGGTGGTGCGCGGGACCTGGGAGACCGATCGGCGGTTCGGCCGGCAGTTCCGGGTCGCCACGTATCACACGAAGTCGCCGGACACCCTGCTCGGGATCGAGCGCTATCTCGGGTCGGGGATGATCCCCGGGATCGGGCCGGAGCTGGCCAAGCGGGTGGTGGAGCGGTTCGGGGTCGATACGCTCGAGGTGATCGGGAGATCGCCGCAGCGGCTGGTCGAGGTGGATGGGATCGGGCCGGCGCGCGCGCGCAGCGTCGCCGAGGCCTGGTCGGCCCAGCGCGACATTCAGGACGTCATGGTGTTCCTGCGCGGCCACGGGGTATCGACGGCCTACGCGGTGCGGATCTTCCGGCGATACGGGAAGGACGCGATCGACGTGGTCCGGCGCAACCCGTACCGGCTCGCCATCGACATCTGGGGCATCGGGTTCAAGATCGCCGACGGGATCGCGCGCAGCCTCGGGATGGAGGCGACCGCGCCGGAGCGGATGGAGGCGGGGGTTCTCCACGTGCTCGGCGAGCTGGTCGAGGATGGCAACGTGCACGCGCCCGAGGAGGTGATCCTGGGCCGCGCGATCGAGCTGCTGGGGGTGCCGTCGGCCTTGATCGAGCAGGCGCTCGAGCGGCTGGTGGCCGACGGGATGATCGTGCGGGAGGTGCTGGGCGAGGGGAAGATGTGCCTCTCGCTGGTCGCGATGTGGCGCAGCGAGAGCGAGGCGGCGGCGGCCCTGGCCCGCCTCTGCGCCACGCCGGCCGAGCCATGGAGCGGTGACGTGGCCGCGGCGCTGGCCTGGTTCGAGGAGAAGGCCGGGATCCGGCTGGCCGGGCAGCAGGCGCAGGCGGTCGAGGCGGCGGCGCGCGACAAGTGCGTGGTGATCACCGGCGGCCCCGGCGTCGGAAAGACGACCATCGTCCGGGCGATCGTGGCGCTCATGGGCGCCAAGGCCCGGCGCATCGCGCTGGCGGCGCCGACCGGTCGCGCGGCCAAGCGGCTGGGTGAGAGCACCGGCGTGCCGGCGATGACGCTGCACCGGTTGCTCGAGTTTCAGCCGCAGTCGCAGAGCTTCGCGCGCAGCGCGCACGACCCGCTCGCGGTCGACGCCGTGGTGATCGACGAGATGTCGATGGTGGACACGGAGCTCTTCCGGGTGCTGGTGACCGCGCTTCCCCCGGCTGCGCAGCTCATCCTGGTCGGGGACGTGGACCAGCTGCCGTCGGTGGGGCCGGGCGCGGTGCTGTCCGACGTGATCTCATCGGGCTGCGCGACCGTCGTGGAGCTGACCGAGATCTTCCGGCAGGCGGCGCAGAGCCGCATTGTCATCAACGCCCACCTCGTCAACCGCGGCGAGATGCCGGAGCTGGCCCCTCCGCCGGGAGGGGACCCGACCCGATCGGACTTCTACTTCGTCGAGCGCGAAGATCCAGCGGCGGCGCGCGAGACGCTGCTCGAGCTGGTCACCGAGCGGATCCCGGCGCGGTTCGGGTTCGACCCGGTGCGCGACATGCAGGTGCTGACGCCGATGCATCGGGGCGAGCTCGGCACCGTGTCGCTCAACCAGGCGCTGCAGGAGCGGCTGAACCCGGCCGGGGCCGGTCGCGCCGAGCTGATCCGCGGCGAGCGGGTCCTCCGCGAGGGGGACAAGGTGATGCAGGTGCGCAACGACTACGACCGCGACGTGTTCAACGGTGACGTCGGGGTGGTCCGCTCGATCCGAGCGGCGGAGGAGGGAGAAGCGGAGGGGCGCGGGCTGGTGGTCGAGCTCGGCGATGGGCGCGCGGTGGACTACGCGGCGAGCGATGTGGACCAGCTCGCCCACGCGTTCGCGATCAGCGTGCACAAGAGCCAGGGGTCGGAGTATCCGGCGGTGGTCATCCCGATCCTGACCCAGCACTACCTCATGCTGCAGCGCAACTTGCTCTACACCGCCATCACGCGGGGGAAGCGGCTGGTGGTGGTGGTCGGCTCGCGTCGAGCGGTGAGCATGGCGGTGCGCAACGGGGCCGGGCGGACGCGGTGGACCTGGCTGGCGGAGCGGATCCGCGCGGCCCAGGGGCGCGCCTCGCCGCCGTCGGAGGCGCCGCCTCAGAAGTAGTAGCGAGCTCCGATGCCGGCGTTGATGTCGAGGCCGAAGTGATCGCCCTTGGTGCGGTAGTCCAGCACGCCGGCCAGCTCGGCGAAGACGTCGAGCGGCACCCGGGTGAAGTCGAACAGGATGCCGACCGGGGCGCGTACGCCGAGACGGACGTGGTCGTCGTCGCCGCCACCGCCGTCGTGGTTGAGGATGCGGCCGCCCACGCCGAAGTAGAACGGCAGGGCGAAGCTCTCCTTCTGCTCGAGGATGAACGGGTGCCACAGGTAGTCGCCGTGCACCTGGATGCCGCGACCCACGATGGCGCCGCCGATCGCGAGATCGACCGCGGTGTCGTCGGCCAGGTAGTACTTGGCCGAGACCCCGGTCGGCTCGCCGATGATGAGGCCCGCGCCGAGGACGCCCTTCTCGGCCGGCGGCTCGGCGGCGGCCGGGGCGGGCGCGACCGTCGCCAGGGCGGCGGCGAGGAGGAGCGGGGGGACGAGAACGGGTCGGGTTGGTCTCGACGTCAAACCGGCGCTAGTCTAGTCGGACCCGGCGGGGGGCGAAAGTTTCTCGACTCACGGCGTCGGTGGGCGATCGACGGAGGCGACCGCGGTTCGCTCGGCGGCGGAGGCCGACCACGGCGGCCGGCGTGGATGGCGTCGTGGGTGGGCGCGGTCGGCGTGGTCGGCGTGGGTGGGCGCGGTCGGCGTGGTCGGCGTGGGTGGGCTCGGTCGGCGTCGGTGGGCGGGTCGGCGTCGGTGGGCGGGTCGGCGTCGGTGGGCGCGGTCCGCTTCACGCGGCTCCATCCCGCGTGCCGAGCGACTTCGCTCCCCTCGGCGAGAGGCCGTCGTCGACGATCTCTCGGTCCGGATTGCGGTGGGCCTCGGCGGAGGGTAGATAGCAGCATCGTTTCGCGGAATGGCGGCGCGCGGTGGCGGGGCTGGCGAAGTAAGATGTCGCACCCATGGGGGGCCCGAAGAAGATCGTGGCGAAGTCGACGAAGACACGAAAGCGCCACTCGGCGGCGCGCGATGCCCGCGTGCGCAAGGTGAGCGGCGCGGCGGTTGCTGCGCCGGCCGCGGGGGGCGGCAAGGTTCGGGGCTCGGCGGCGGTCGCGGGCGCCGAGGGTGTCGAGGGTGTCGAGGTCGATGGGGATCCGGGTCGGGGCGGCGGTCGGTCGCGCGGCTCCGCGTCGCGGGCTCGCGGTGCTCGGCGGTCGGTGCCGGCTGCCGGTGCGTCGGCGTCGCCGCGGATGGATCGATCCAAGCGGCTGCTCGATCTGGTGATGCTGCTGCTTCGGGCTCGCACGCCGGTCACGTTTCGCGACATCCGCGAGCAGTTCGAGTCGTATCAGACGACGAACGTCGAGGCGGGGCTTCGCGCGTTCGAGCGCGACAAGGCCGACCTCCTCGAGCTCGGGGTGCCGATCCGGTACATCACGCCGGACGAGGACGACTCGCTGGAGGAGGGCGGCTACGTGGTCGACCTCAAGCGGTTCCGTCTGCCCGAGGTCCACTTGACGCCCGAGGAGGTGTCGGCGCTGGTGCTGGCGGCGTCGGTCGCTCGCGCGGTGCCGGGCGACGACTACGCTCGCGTGGTCGATCTCGCGCTCAAGAAGCTGGCCTTCGACGTTCCGGACGCGCCCGACACGCCGGGCGAGTGGCCGCCGCCGGCCAGCGCGGTCACCCGGCGCGAGCCGGTGCTGGTCCATTTCCCTTCGTCGCAGGGGCGGCAGACCCGCGAGCTGGGCGATCGGTTCGCGGAGCTCGAGACGGCCACGCGCAACCGCAAGCGGGTCGGGTTCCTCTATCGCTCGGCGTCGACCGGATACGCGCGCAACCGCGAGGCCGACCCTTACGGCCTGTTCTTCCGCGAGGGGAGCTGGGTCCTGGTCGGTCACTGTCACCTTCGCCACGACGTGCGCTCGTTCCGGCTCGACCGCATGGCCGATCTGGTGGTCGCGCCCAAGCCGAAGACGCCCGACTTCGACCGTCCCGGCGACTTCGACATGCGCACCTACGCCAACCGCTCGCCGTGGACGTTTCGCTCCGGCCCGGTGGAGGACGTGGAGCTGGAGATCGGTCCCGAGGCGGCGCCGGTGGCCAACGAGGATTTCGGCCCCGACGCCGTCCGCGAGCCGGGCGCGGACGGGGCGGTCCACCTGCGCTTCGCCTGCGGCAACGCCGACTTCGCGGTCTCGCGGATCCTGGCCGCCAAGGGCGCCATCCGGGTGGTGTCGGGGCCGCGCCTCCTGCAGCGCATCGAGAGCGAGCTGGCCGCGGTGGCGGAGCACTACCAGCCATGAGAGATGTGTCGCAGCGGCTGCGCCGGCTGCTCTACCTGGTCCCTTACGTCGCGCGCCAGTCGGAGGGCGTCGACGTCGGCGACCTCGCCGACCTGCTCGGCGTCAGCCGCGATCAGATGGTGCAGGATCTCGACCTGCTCGCTCAGGTCGGTCCGCCCGACGGTGATCCGGGTGAGTACTTGCTCGTGTCGGTCGAGGACGGGCGGGTGTTCGTCGATCTGGCCCAGCGGCTTACCCGGCCGCTGCGGCTGACCCCGGCGGAGGGCTGCTCGCTCCTGCTCGGCATCCGCACGCTGCGGCAGAGCGGGATCGCCCCGTTCGACGACGCGCTCGAGTCGGCCGAGGGCAAGCTGCTCCGCGCGCTCGGTCACGACGCCGGCGAGGCCGAGACCCTGGCCACCGGCACGGTGGTCGCCGAGCCGGACCGCGCGGTGGCCGGTCACCTTCGCGATCTGGTGACCGCGGCCCGCCGGCGCCGCTCGGTCGAGATCGACTACGCCGCGGCGTCGCGGCCGGGCGCGGCGCGCCGCCGGGTCGACCCGTTCGGCCTCGTGCACCACGCCGGCGCTTGGTACCTGGTCGGCCACTGTCACTCGCGCGGCGACACGCGCACGTTCCGCATCGACCGGATCGCCGGGCTGCAGCTGACCGAGCAGCGGTTCGACATCCCGGCCGAGTTCGACCTGGAGACGTACCGGCGCGAGCACCTGTACCTGCCGCCGGCCGACGCGATCACGGTGCGCGTGCACCTCGATCCGCTGGCGACGGCGCGGGTGGGCGCGGCGTGGCCGGTCGGCGAGGTGCAGCCGTTCGACGACGGCAGCTCGGAGATCGCGATCGACTGCGAGGGCTTCGAGTGGATCACCGGCTGGGTGCTGAGCTTCGGGCGGCACGCGTGGATCCTCGATCCGCCCGACGCGCGCGCGGCGATGGTCGACCGGGTCGGGCAGCTGGGCGCCCGCCTCGGGGTCAGCGCCCAGGCCTGACTGGCGCGGCTCAGGAGACCAGCTCCATCGCGAGCGCGAGCAGGGTCAGCACCTGCTTCATGGCCGGCACCTCGACGTTGATCTCGATGTAGTCGAGCACCGCTGGCTGCTGGGAGCGCAGGGTGGCCTCGCGGTCGCCGCTCGCCACGTGGTCGAGCTCGTCGAACCGGATGTTTCGCACCGAGCGCCGGTTGCCGCGCTGGAAGCAGAGCGCGATGACCGCGGCGTGGAAGATCGTGTTGACCACACCCTCGGCCCCGCCGAGCTCGGCCGCGTGCGCGCTGATGTAGTGCGCGGCCGGTCCCTGGGTCTGGACGAAGCCTCCGACCATGACGGCCGAGTAGTTCGGGTCCTGCATCTTGCCCGAGGCCTCCTTCACGACCTCGAGGACGGTCGCCTGCGCGATGAGCATCGCGGCTAGCCCCGCCGGGGTGTGGCGCGCCGCCACCACGGCGAAGGGAAGTCCGTCGCGGTCCCTTTCCTGAGAAGCGGCGATGGGTTGCCGACGGCCCGGGCGGAACATGCGAGGGGGGCGCCGGACTCAGGGTCGTGCGCGTCCATATATGCAATGCTACACCGAAAGTTCTCCGTCGGTCCTCTCGCCGTGCCCGCTCGCCAATCGCTCATCGTCGCCGCTTGCATCTCCCTCGCGGTGCACGCGTCCCTCGCCGCGCTCCTGCTCTGGAGCGGGGGTGGAGACGAGTCGGACCAGGCGCCCGAGGTGGTGATGGACGTGGACCTCGACGTCGCGCCGGAGGCGCCGGAGGGGTTCGATCCGCTGGAGGCGCCGGCCGCGCAGCCGACCGAGCCAGGCGCCGCGGCGGACGAGGCCACGGAGGCCGCGGACGAGGCGGCGAAGCCGAAGGATCCCGCTGAGACGACCCTCGAGCCGGCGCCCGACGAGGAGGCCGAGGCGCGCAAGGCCGAGGAGCTGCGCCGCAAGGAGGAGGAGGCGCGGCGGCTCGAGGAGGAGAAGCGGGCGGAGGCGGCGCAAAAGCTCGAGGAGGAGAAGCGGGCGGAGGTGGCGCAAAAGCGCGAGGAAGAGAAGCGCGAGGAGGAGGCGCTGGCCCGGACGGTGGCAGCCGACGCCGGTCCGACCGACGCGCAGACGTCGGTGGCCAGCGGTTCGCCGGTGGGCGACGGCGGGGTCGCTTCGGCCGAGCGCGACGCCGGCGCGGCGGTGGCGGCGACCCATCGCGAGGGCGCGGCCGGGGCGGTGAATGGCGTCGGCGGGGCGGCGTCGGCGGGGCGCGATGGCGGTCCGGTGGCGTCGACCAGGCCGGGCACGGCGATCGGCCCCGATGGTCGGGCCGATCTCCCGCGCACGCCGATCGGCGCCGGCCAGACGACTGCCGGGCCGGGGTCGCCGGCACCGCCGTCGATCGCGGGCCCCGACGGCAAGCCGATCCGTCTGCCGCCAGGAGCGTCCGCCGACCTGCGCGCGTACGCGCCGGACGGGGACAAGCTGGCCGTGCTCATCCGCTACGACCGTCTGCGCGGGACCCCATGGGCCGCGCTGGCCGACGGGATCATCGCGCCGATGCCGGACTACCGGTCGATCGTCGGCAACCGCAAGGTCTCGCTCGCCGACCTGTTCCAGTCGCTGCTGATCTCGTCGCGCAATCCGGCCAACGTGACCGCCACGCACATGGTCGCGCACACGCACCTGGGGTCGGCCGAGCTGCGCCGCTTCCTCGACCATCCGCTTCAGCACGTGACCTGGCAGGCGGTGCGCGGGGGCGCGATCGGCCGGCGCGAGCCGTCGGAGGTGAAGCTCGAGCGCGACCGTCGGGTGTTCCTGATGCCGTCGCCGGGGCTGGTCGTGCTGGCGTCGGGCAAGCACCTGGGCGTGCTGACCGAGCGCCCGCCCGCGCCGGCGCGCGACCTGGACAGCGCGCGAGCGGTGGAGGCGGATCTGCCGCCATGGCTCGCTCACGCGCGCACCGTCGAGAACGAGGCCGGCGTGGACTCGCGGGTGATCGCGGTCGTCACCCTCGGCGGGCTGCGCCGCGCCGAGATCGAGGTTCCCGAGCTGGGGCTCATGCCCACCCCCGACCGGCTCTCGATGGCCCTCGAGATGGCCAAGGTCGGCTTCTACGTGCGCGGCACGCTCGCGTTCGCCACCCCGGAGCGGGCCGAGCAGTTCGAGGCGCGGCTGACCGAGGGGCGAAAGCGCCTGCTGGAGTCGCGCTTCAGCGAGATCATGCTGCGCAACTTTCACGCGTATCACGCGCTGCGCGGGCTGACGCTGCGGCGGCGCGGCGTGCTGGTCACCTACGCGACCTCGATCAGCAACGCCGACGCCCAGGCGGCGATGAAGCTGGCCGCCGAGTGGTCGCGCCGGTTCTTCGAGGCGCCGGCGGAGGAGAGCGAGGCGGCGGTCGAGGGCGCTCTGCCGTCCGAGGCGCCCGCTGGCGGCCCGGCTGGTGGCGCGCCTGGGGCCGGGAAGGCCGAGGCGGGCAAGACCGGGGTCGGGTCGGGCGGGAACGCGAGGCCGGGTGGGAACGCGAGGCCGGATGGAAAGGCTCCGGTCGTCGAGAGCCCTGCGGGGAGGCCCGGCGGGCCGAGCGGGCCGAGCGGGACCCACAGGGCGCCGCCGACTCCGGCACCGCATCCACCGACGGGCACCGCAGCCCCCGGCGCACCGCACTCGCAGTCTGGCCGGTAGGACGCATCCTCTGCGCGACCGGGATGCCCGGGATGCGCGGGTTCCCAGGTTCGGTTTGATCGAGCGGGGAAGTCGTTCCAGACTGGTCGACGGTCGCAGTGCAGGGCAGAGGAGGACCAGGAGGCGGTCCGCGGGCGCGCTTGACCGCGCTGGCGCTGCTGGCCTGCGCGTTCGGTCCCGGCTGCTCGGCGGCGCGGGGCCCGAAGAGCTCGACCTTGCCGGCCGCCGGCAGCTCTCGCGATCGCGAGACCGGGGTGCTCGCCCGTCTCTCCGTCGGGGCGGGTGGACCGGCGGGCGCGGCGGGTCACGCCTCGGGTCGCCCTGCTGGCCGCGCTGACGGCGCCGGCCGCGCCGACGATCACGCGACCCGGCGCGCCGACGACGCCGGCCGCGCCGCTGATCATGCGACCCGGCGCGCCGCGCGCGCGAGCGGCGCGTCGTCGGCTCCTTCCTCCAGCTCGCCCTACGCGAACTACCGCTTCGACCGCTCGCCGCGTCCTCACGCCGCGCCGCTCCCCTACGGCGAGCGCTACGTTCCAGTCGTGCCGACCGCGGTCGGCGCCATCGAGGGAACCGTGCTGTGGCCGCATTCGCCGGGAGCCGCCGAGCGAGTCGGCGCACTCGCGCCTGGCGCGGCCTCCGCGCGCGGATGCCCCGCCACCGACACGCGTCCGCTGGTCGGCGCCGGCGGTGGCGTCGCCGGTGCAGTCGTCTATCTCGAGGACATCACCTCCGGCCGGCTGCTGCTCGGTCGCCTGAACTCGTCGTATCCGAACCCGACCCGCCACATGCAGCTGGGCGGCGTGCTCGAGTGGCGTGGCTGCCGCTTTCACCCGTCGGTTCAGGTGGTCGCGCCGATCGGCTCGGTGCTGGGGCTGGTCACGGTGGACGAGGCCATCCAGATCAGCGCGACGCGCGTGGACGGCCCGTCGCGCGCGCCGGTCTGGTCGGTCGCGCTGGGAGCGCCGGGGGCGGTGCACGAGCGACTCCTCGGCCAGGCCGGCATGCTCGAGATTCGCGCCGAGCGCCCGGGCGTCGCGGCCAGCGCCTGGGTCGTCGTCGCGCCCCACCCGTACTACGTGCTCACCGACGAGCGCGGCCACTTCACCCTCGATGAGGTCCCGCCCGGCACCTACACGCTGGTCGTGTGGCACGCCCCCGTCGTCGTCGGCTTCACACCCACCGGCACACCGATCACGCGCTCGCTGGTTCCCATCCGCCGCCGGGTGGTCGTCTCGGCGCGCCAGGCGGCGCGCGTGGTCCTGCGTCTGCCACCGGCCCATTGAAGTCGACCGGCGACGGCCGCCCGCCCGCCCCCCGGCTATACTGGCCGCCATGTCCGTTCAGGAGCTGGATCCGCGGCGTCCGACGCAATCGATGATCTCCCCCGCAGGCGCCCGCGCGCTGCTGCAGGGGCTGGCGGTGGTCGCGTCGATGCTCTCGGTCCAGGCCTGTGCGAAGTCGTCCGAGAACGGATCGGACCCCGGCGCCAGCGACCCGAAGGCGACCGAGAGCGGGACGCCCCCGAAGACCTCGGACCCCGCGGCGTCGGTGGCGAGCGGCAAGCCGACCGAGGGCGCCACGCCGTCGGATCCGCCGGCGTCGTCAGGTCAGTGGTATCGCGCGGTGCTCGCCGCCGAGAAGCTCCCCGAGATCCCCCTCTTTCTCCAGCTGCCGGCGCAGGGGGCCAGCGGGACCGGCAAGATGGTGAACGGCGCGCAGGAGTCGGAGCTCGACGCCAGCTGGAGCGGGAAGGACCTCACGATCGACTTCCCGCTCATCCACGCCGCCATCAACGCCGTCGTCGACGAGAAGGGCGGGCTGAGCGGCAGCTGGCAGGTCAAGTCCAGATCCTGGGGCGAGGCCATGGTGCCGTTCCGCGCCGCGCCGATCGATTCTCCCGCGCCGGAGACTCGCTTCGACGAGAAGAGCTTGCCCGGCAAGCCGATCGACCTCGGCGTCGGCCCGACGGTCTGGCGGGCTCGGTTCCCCGACTCGGGCGTCGCCAAGATCGAGATGGAGCAGGTCACGCCCGGCGTGTTCAACGCCACCGTGCTGTTCCCGACCGGGAACGTGGTCTACCTGTCCGGCAACGGTCGCGGCCGCGAGATCCGGCTGTCCGCGCTCATCGGCGTGTCGATCTATCTCGTGGTCGGCGAGCTCGACGCCGCCGGCAAGACGCTGACCGGCAAGTGGATCGCCGGCCCGAACCTGGCCTGGCGCGAGAAGTTCAAGGCGACCCGCGCCGCGGACTTCGATGTGAAGGTGACGGTCAAGACCGCCAAGCGCGACCAGGTCATCTCGATGCCCCAGCTCGCCGCCTACAAGGGGAAGCCGCTCATCGTCGAGGTCGGCGGCAGCTGGTGCGACGCGTGCAAGCACGCCGCCGCGGCGCTGCGCGACATCTACGGCCGCTACCACTCGCGCGGGCTCGAGGTCGTGTCGCTGACCTACGAGTTCACCGACGATACCGAGTACAACAAGCGACAGGCCGAGTCGTTCAAGAAGACGTACGACCTGCCGTGGGAGGTGATCTCGGTCGACGGGTCGGTCGAAAAGGCGTGGGAGGTCATCCCGCAGGGGATCGAGGGGATCGACGCCTCGGGTTTCCCGATCACCCTGTTCGTCAACCGCGACGGCACGATTCACGCCGTGCACGCGTCGTTCGCCGGCCCGGAGAACCCGAAGCAGCACCGCCGCTGGCTGGCCGAGTACGAGCGCCAGGCTGTCGCCATCGTCGACGGCAAGGGCGCGGCGAAGAAGTGACGATCAGCCGCCCTTGCGGGCGAGCTGCACCGACAGTGTGAGCCCGGCGGACGGGCGCAGGCTGAGCAGGTGCGGCCGGAACCCGGCCTTCTCGACGCGAAGGTGCAGGTCGACGTCCATCGGAGCCGCCAGGACGAACGGAGTCACGCCAGCCCGGGTATCGCCGACGAAGACGTCGGCACCCTGAGGATCCGAATCGACCGGGATGGCGACGGTGGAGGGAGCCCCGGAGGCTGGCGCGGCCGGCTTGCTCGCGGCGAGGCCGGCCGGGCTCGGCCGGGATGCTGGACCGGCGGGCGTGGTCGGCGTGGTCGCCGGGCTCGCGGTCGCGGTGTTCGCGGCGGTCGCGGTGTTCGCGGTGTTCGCGGTGTTCGCGGTGTTCGCGGCGGTCGCGGTGTTCGCGGCGGTCGCGGCGGTCGCGGCGGTCGCGGCGGCGTCAGGCTCGGCCCGGTCGCCGCCATGCCCGATCAGCTCGGCGCGCAAGGCGCGCTGCTCGGCGCGGATCTCGATCAGCTCGGCGCGGATCTGGGCCAGCTCGTCGTCCGAGTGTGAGCGGCAGCCGCTCGCGGCGGCGACCGCCACGACGGCGGCGATGAGAGGGGCCGCGGCGTCGATGATGCGCACGAGATCAACGTAGCACCCGCGTCGCCGGGCCGCCGCCGGCCATCGCGGACCGCTGACGAGGCGCGTCACCGACGGAGAATTGCTCGAAAGGATGGATCGAGAGCCGGTCGCCGACGTCCAGCCTACCGGACGATCCGACCGGACATCGGCTGCCAACGGCCGGCGGGCCGGACGGATGGCGGACGCGCAGCCCAGGTTCCGGAGGGTTGTGGTCGGCCCGCCGCTTGCGATGGAGGGAGCTCGTGCAGCGGCGCATGACCACGGGCCCGCCATCGGCGGGTGCAAGCGAGTCGGCGATCGCGGCTGCGAGTAGGGCCGCGACCGCCACGGCGCGCGCGGTGTGGATGGCCGGCCCGGCCGGGCTCCGCGGCGCCGTCCTGGCGACCTGGGCGATCGCGACCGCCGGCGGCACGGTGACCGCCTGCGCGACGATGTCCGCGAGTGCGACCGTGGCTGCCGGCGCGGCCGCCGCACCGGCCAGGGCGGCCATGCCGGCGCGCGGAGGAGCGAGTGCGACCGTGCCTGGCCCCGCGGGGACCAGGCCGCGCGGCCCCAGGTTCCTCGGGCGCGGGCCTCCGGACCGGACGACTGCGCTCCAGGCGGCCGTGCGGGCCCTGGCTGCGTCTCGCGATGTGGAGGGGCCGCGCAGCTTGGTCGTCACCGCGTCGGGGCCGGACCTCGCTTGCCCGGCCGGGGATGTCGGCGCTCGGGTGCGCTGTCATCTGGTCCGACCGACGGTGGCGGTGCGCAGCTGGCGTCTGGCCGACGGGTGGCGGTTTGCGTTCTGGCTGCCGGACCTCTCCGATCATGTTCACCGGGCTCGGGTCTGGCGCGGGCCGGACGGGACGGTCGCGGTCGAGATCGAGAGCGAGAACTGACGGCCGGCCGGCTTCGGTCGGATTCGGCCGGCTTCGGTCCCGGCGGTGGAGTCAGTCGTCGTCGGGGCCTCGGAGCGAGAAGGCGGCGGAGATCGGGGCGTGGTCGGAGACGTGGCCGAGGCACCAGGCGTAGTTGCCGCCGCAGACCCGGGCGACGACGTCGAGGCGGTCTGCCTGGTGGATCCATTCGCGCGTGTGGCGCGGGTTGATGAGCAGGTGGTCGTAGTCGTTCTGGTAGCCGCGCGCGCTCAGGCTGGTCGGGACCCGCCGGCGTTCGGTGGTCATGGACCAGCCGCGCGCGGCCAGGGGTGCCCAGCAAGCCGCTCGCGCCGGGCGGTTGAAGTCGCCGGCCACGATCCAGTCGCGCTCGGCGGTGCCGCGCATCAGCTCCTCGAGGAGCGGCCCGAGCGCCTCGACCTCGTCGTTGCGCGGCCCGGCGGTGCGGCCGAAGATCACGTGGATCGTCAGCACGCAGAAGTCGAACGCGCGCGCCTTCATGCAGACCACGAACGGATCCCGGGCGAAGCGATCGAGCGGATCGGCGACCAGAAAGGAGCGGAGCACGGTGACCGCGGCCGGCCGGTAGAGGACGGCGTAGTACTCGGTGTATCCGCCGCGTCCGACCGGTCGGGGCGAGATCACCGCGGCCCAGCCGGGCAGGTAGGCCAGGAGCTGGTCGACGCCGGCCGGCGACATGACCTCCTGCAGGACGGCGATGTCCTGGCCGGCCAGGAGCCGCGCCACCAGGTCCATCCGCTTGCTGCCGTGACCGAGCCGGCGCAGGTTCCAGCTCATGATCCGCGCGACAGGGGCTGGCGCGATCCGCGGTCGGCGGGTGGCCCGGGCGCGGCCCCGCACGGTCGATCCGGGCCTGGTCGACGGCGGGCGTCGGGCGTCGGGCGGTCCGTTCGAATGAGGCGCCGACCCCGGGCCGGACCGCGGAGCCGACGACCGATCGGGCGCCGCGCCCGCGCACGCCGCCACCAGGGCGAGCAGGCACACCGCGGTTCGAAGCCGCAGCCAGGTCATCGGGGCACCGACTGCAGGCCGGCCGGCTCTGGACGATCGCGCATCGCGAGCGGCCGGGGCGTCGGAAGGATCACGGGCCTACCGGTCGGCAGGGAGTCGTGGCTCCGATCGCCTTGGTGGGCGACATCCAGGCCGTCATCGCGGACATCGCCGTCTTTGCCATCGTCATCGCGGTCATCTCGGTCATCGCGGTCATCTCGGTCATTGCCGTCATCGCCGGCCTTGCCGTCATCGCCGCGCGTGGCGGCCGGGCCTACCGTCGCGGCCAGCGAGGGTGCGCGCGGGTCGCTCTTCGCGCTTTGCATCGTCGTCGTCTCGTCCCTCTCGCGCGGTCTCGAACGGTCGGTGGCGATCGAGTCTACTATGGCGTCTCGCCGTGGATGGCGCGCTCTCCGGCGGCCGCCGGCACGGTTGACAGGTTCGTCGACGTGGCGAATGATGCGCGAGTCTTGTGTTCGAACACGCGCCATTGAGCGCTCCACAGGCCCGGCGGCGCCGGACCTGACAGGTCGCCTGTCGGCGGGCTCGGCACCTGACACGGCGCCGGTTCCGCCCACATCTGCGGGGAGGAACCATGTCGAAAAGCGAAGCAAGCCTGCTCGAGGCGGTCGACCGGATCGCTCGTGACATCGTCGCCGCGCAGGCCAGCGTGGTGGACAAGGACGCGCTCTATCCGTCGCAGGCGATCGCCGCCCTGGCGGAGGAGGGTGTCCTCGGCCTCCTCAGCAGCAGCGACATCGGCGGCCTCGGCCTCGGCCCTCGCGCCGCCGCCGCGGTCGTGGAGCGGCTCGCGCGCGAGTGTGGCTCCACCGCGATGATCGTCTGCATGCACTTCGCCGGCGCATCGGTCATCGAGCGGTTCGGCTCCGAGCAGGTCCGGCGCGAGCTCGCGGCCGGCAAGCACCTGTCCACCCTCGCCTTCTCGGAGCAGGGATCCCGCAGCATGTTCTGGGCGCCGGTGTCGAGCGCCGAGCGGATCGACGGCGGCAACGTGAGCCTGAGCGCGCGCAAGAGCTGGGTCACCTCCGCCAACTACGCCCACTCGTACGTCTGGTCGAGCCGGGCGATGGTGGGCGACACGGGGAACACCCTGTGGCTGGTCCCGCGCACGACCGCCGGGCTCCGCATCGGCAGCGGCTTCGACGGCATGGGCCTGCGCGGCAACGACTCGGTCCCGGTCGTCGCCGAGGGCGCGACGGTCCCGGCCGCCGCCATGCTGGGGGCGGACGGGCAGGGTCTCTCGATCATGCTCGAGGTGGTGCTGCCGCTCTTCAACCTGCTCAACGCGGCGTCGTCGGTCGGCATGATGGAGGTGGCCGTCCAGCGGTCCGCGGCGCATGCGGCCGGCACCCGCTACGAGCACAGCGGCTCGGCCCTGGCCGATCTGCCCACCCTCCGCGCGTACATCGCCCGCATGAGGGTGGCCACCGACATGGCGCGCTGTCTCATGCTCGACACCGCGACCTCGATCGAGAGCGGGCGGGCCGACGCGATGCTGCGCGTGCTCGAGTGCAAGGCGGCGGCGGGCGAGAGCGCGGGCGAGGTGCTCGATCTGGCCATGCGGGTATGCGGCGGGGCCGCGTTCCGCCGCGAGGTGGCGGTCGAGCGCATCTTCCGCGACTCGCGCGCTGCCAATGTGATGGCGCCGACCACCGACCAGCTGTACGACTTCCTCGGCAAGGCCGTGTGCGGCCTGCCGGTGTTCTGACGGCGGAGGACGACATGGCGAGCGATGCGCTGCTTCTCGGTGCCGTGGCCTACGACCCGAAGGTCGTCACCATCTGGGACGGCTTCCAGCAGTACTTCGCGGCGTCGGGGCTCGACTTCGACTACGTGCTCTACTCGAACTACGAGCGGCAGGTCGAGGCTCAGCTGGCCGGCCACTACCACGTGGCGTGGAACTCGCCGCTGGCCTGGATCGAGGCCGACCGGGCGGCCCGGGCCCGCGGCCGGAGCGCGCGCGCGGTGGCCATGCGCGACTCGGACCGCGACCTGACCTCGGTCGTGGTGGTGCGCGCGGACTCGCCGATCGCGTCGGTGGACGACCTGCGCGGCAAGCGGCTCGGCACCGGGGCGGCCGATTCGCCGCAGGCGCACCTCATCCCGCTCCTCCACCTGGCCGAGGCCGGGCTCGAGCCGGGCCGCGACCTCGAGGTCCGCCGCTTCGACCTCCTGGTCGGCAAGCACGGCGATCACATCGGCGGCGAGCGAGACGCGGCCCGCGCGCTCATGGCCGGCGAGGTGGATGCCGCCTGCATGATCGACGGCAACCACCTCCTGTTCGCGCACGAGGGGGTCCTGCCGGCCGGCGCGACCCGCGTCGTGGCCCACACGGCGGCGTACGACCACTGCAACTTCACGGTGCTGGACGACGCGCCGCGCGCGCTGGTCGACCGCTTCGTCGAGCTCCTGTTCGCGATGTCGTACGACGATCCGGTGGTGCGCCGGCTGTTCGACCTGGAGGGCCTGAAGGCGTGGAAGCCGGGCCGGACCGAGGGCTACGCCCAGCTCGAGCGCGCGGTCGATCGGTTCGGCACGCTGCGCGAGTGGCTGGCCCGGGTCGGCGCGGGCGGGGGCCGGAGCGGAGGCGCGGCGGGGTGACCGGGCGGCCGCCGGCCGTGATGTCCGGGCAGAGGGTCGTTGACCTCGCCGGCGTCGGGCTGGATCGCGGCGGCCACCTCCTGCTCAAGCGCGCGCTGGCCGCGGCGGCGGTCGGCGAGCGCGTCGCGGTTCGCGGCGGCGATCCGCACCTGGTCGTGCACCTGGCGGCGTGGTGTCGGGCGCAAGGTCACGAGTGGGCGCCGGAGCGCGGCGTCGTCGTTGTCGGCGGCGACGGGGGCGAGGGCGGCGACGAGGCCCTGGTCGGCCACGTCACCAGGCGGATCGATCTGGGCGGTCGCTGGCGCGGCGCCGAGCGCGCCGGGCTCGCCCAGGCCGCGCCTTCCATCGTCGGTGCGGGCGACGGCGGCGCGGGCGACGGCGGCGGGGGCGACGGCGTGGTCGACCGGCCGCCCGCGCGCTGGGGGCTGGCCGCGCGCGGCGCGATGGTCGAGGCCGGCGGTCCGGCGTTCCATTTTCCGCTCGGCGACAAGCGGATGGTCTGGGCCGACGAGGCCGCGCGCCTGTACGAGCAGGCGGTGGCGGCGCAGTGGGATCCGGCGGTCGCGATCCCGTGGACGGCGCCGTGCGACGTGCCCGACGAGATCGAGGACGCCGTGGTCCAGGTCATGACCTATCTGGTCGAGAACGAGACCGCGGCGCTGATCGTGCCGGCGCGCTTCATCGCCCAGCTCCATCCTCACTTCCGCGAGGTGATGCAGCTCCTGGCGGTGCAGGCGGCGGACGAGGCCCGCCACATCGAGGTCTTCACCCGGCGGGCGCTCCTGCGCCGCGATCAGCTCGGGCTGTCCACCGTCGGCGGACAGCTGTCGCTGAAGACGCTGGTCGACGAGCCGGACTTCGCGCTCGCGTCGTTCCTGCTCTCGGTCCTGGGCGAGGGCAGCTTCCTGTCGCTGCTCTGGTTCATCCACCGACACGCGCCGGACCCGGCCACCGCCGAGGTCGCCCGGCTGGCCGCTCAGGACGAGGCCCGCCACGTCGCGTTCGGGCTGGCTCACCTCGGGCGCCACGCCGGCGAGGAGCCGGCGCTGCGCGCGCGCCTGGCCGCCGCGGTCGAGCGCCGCCACGACGCCCTGCGCCACAGCGCGGGGCTCAACGAGGAGGTCTTCGACGCGCTGGTCCTGCTCGCGGCCGGCTCGTGGCAGCCGGAGGCGATCGCGCGCGGTCACGCCGCAGTGGTCGCGCTGGCCGTGGACATGGACGAGGGCCGCCAGCGCCGGCTCCGCCGGCTCGGCTTCACCGACGGCGAGGCGGAGGCGCTGTCCAGCCTCCACACCCGCAACTTCATGTGACGGCGCCGGTCAGGCCGCGTGGCCGCGCTCGAGCTCGCGAGCCGGCTCGCTGACCGGCGCCGCGACCAGGTGCTTGCGATCGATGCGCAGGATGCGGCGCATGAGCGCGTCCGCCCAGCGGGTCGGCAGCGCGCGCAGGAACGCGACGCCGATGCGGGCGCTGAAGGGGACCTTGTAGCGGGCGCGCGGGCGGCGGGCGGACGCGGCGTGATAGATCGCCCTGGACACCACCTTGGGGCCGGGCGCGGTCTTGTCGGTGCGGCGGGCCAGCGCCGCGAAGTGGCTGACCACCTGCGCGTAGGGCGAATCGGCCGCCTCGTACTTGCTGCTGCCCTCGAGCGAGCTGGTGGTGAACGTGGTGCGGATCGGGCCGGGCTCGATGAGCGCGACCTCGACGCCGAACGGGCGCAGCTCGATGCGAAGCGCGTCGGACAGCGACTCGACCGCGTACTTGGTCGAGTTGTAGGCGCCGAACAGCGGCAGGGTGATGAGGCCGCCCAGGCTGCTGACGTTGATGATGCGGCCCTTGCCGCGCCGGCGCATGGCGGGCAGGAAGGCCCGGGTGACCGCCATCAGCCCGAACACGTTGGTCTCGTAGTTGGCGCGGAGCTCGGCGTCGCTGGTCATCTCGACCGGCGCCACGTCGCCGTAGCCGGCGTTGTTGACCAGCACGTCCACGCCGTGGCCGGCGGTCAGCTTGTCGACCGCCGCCGCGACGCTGGTGATCGAGCTGGCGTCGGTGACGTCGAGGCGGAGCGGGGTGAGCGATCCGATCGCCGCGGCCTCCTTGGCCAGGGAGGCGAGCGAGTCGCTGTTGCGGCCGGTGGCGATGACGTGGAAGCCGCGCTCGGTCAGGTAGAGGGCGGCGTGGCGGCCGATGCCGGCGGTGGCTCCGGTGATGAGGGCGATGGGCTTGCGGGCGGTCATGACGGGCTCCTTGACGAGTACGGGCGTGAACGACGGCGTGAAGGGGGAGGGGGGACGGGATAGGAATGAATATTCATTCCGGTAGCGCGCGCAGAAATGACAAGGAAAGCGATGCGTCCGGGTCGGTCTAGTAGCGGATCGCTTCCCAGACGCACTGCTCGGCGGCGGCCAGGTTCTCGTCGCTGAGGATCAGCCGACCCTCCTGCGCGTAGCGACCCAGACCGACGAACGACCAGTAGACGATCGCCATGATGACGTCCGCCGAGATCGGCTTCACCACCTTGGCGGCCTGCAGGCGGGCGACGAACGAGGTCGCCAGGTCGAGCACGCGCTGCTCCATCGCGCGGCTCTCGTCATCGAGGTAGGAGACGTGGTGGTGGAGCTCGAGAAACGAGAAGATCTGCTGGTTCTTGCGGAAGAAATCGGCCAGCCGGCTCCACAGCTGATGGAACTGCTCGCGCGGCGGCGCCTGCGGCGCGATCCCGACCAGGACGTGCATGGCCAGGAGGTTCTTGCACTGGCGGTAGAGCGCGTTGACCAGGTCTTCCTTGCTCTTGAAGTAGCGGTAGATGGTCCCGGCGCCGACCCCGGCCCGGTCGGCCACCGCCGGCACCGCGGTGCCGTAGTAGCCGCGCTCCACGAAGAGCTCCAGCGCGGCGGACAGGATGGCCTGTCGCTTGTCGGAGTCCTCGGCGCGTGCGGTCTGCGGGCTCATCGGGCCCGGAATGAATATTCATTCCGTGGCGTGAAGTCAAACCATTTTCGCCTCGACCTCGGAGCGGCGGCCCGAGGAGCGACCAACGCCGCGTGATCGCTTCGTGCCGGTCGTCCGGGCCGTCCGGTCGTCCCCGGCCGGCGACGCCGTCAGCGGCTCGGCGTCATCGAGTCGACCGGCACCAGGCGCGACCGGCGGGTGACGTTGACCCGGCCGATCACCGCGCGCGCGTCGGCCAGCGCGAACGGCATGCTGCGGCGGACGCCGAGCACGCGGACGGCGACCGCGCCGCGCACCGGGGTGCGGTCGGCCGGATCGATGCGCGCGATCTCGACCAGGTAGCGGCCGGCCGGGATGCGGCGCAGTCGCAGGGCCTCGCGTCCGGTCGCGCTGGCCGCCTCGGCGGCGAGGCCGGCGCGGCCGCCCATCCACGAGATGCGCGTGCCGTCGGGGGCGACCAGCGAGAGGTCGAGGTCGGCGGCGCCGGTCCAGCTGGCGTCGAGGGCCAGGTCGCCGCCCACACGCGCGGCCGGGCCGGGCAGCGCGACCCGCGTCTCCACCGCGCCGCGCACGGTCGGGTCGGCGATCGCGCGCAGCAGGCGGTCGGCGCCGGCCTGTCTGCCGGTCGCTCGCTGGCAGCGGAGCGCCTCGGCCAGCGCGCCGGCGTCGGCCGGGGCCAGCGCGGCGAGCGCGATGCGGTGCGAGCAAGCGCGATCGGCGGCGCCGATCCGCTCGTAGGCCGCGGCCAGGCGGAGGTGGAGCGGCCGCTGATCCGGCTGCAGATCGACCACCCCGGACAGGAGGCGGACCGACTCGGCGCGGCGACCCTGGCGGCCGAGCAGATCGGCGAGGGTGGCCAGCGCCTCGGCGTCCATCCGGTCGCGCTCGAGCCAGCGCGACGCCACCGCCACCGCGCGGTCGAGCTCGCCGGCGAACGACAGCGCCTGGACCAGGGCGCGGGTCCGCTCGCGGCTGTCGGGCTCGAGCTGGAGCGCGGCGTCGGCGCGGGCGACCGCGGTCGCGATCGCCGGTGACACGCCGTCGAAGTCGGCGATCGATCCGACCCGGAACCACTCGCGCCGCATCGGGATCCAGCGCCTGCCGCCCGGCCGCACGATCTGGGTCGGTGCCTTCTCCACCCGCGGCGCCTCCTCGGGCTCGGGCTTCTTCGCGGCCGGCGCGGCGGGGGCCTTGGCGTCGGCTCCTCCCTCGACCCCGGCCGCCGCCGCATCCCCGTCGTCCCACGGATCGCTCCTGCCCGCCGACCCCGACGGCAGGTGCTGCGCCCGCGCGAGGTGATCGCGGGGCCCGGCCGACTCGTTGTAGTCGACCGCGCCGGCCGACTCGGTCACCTCGGCCGCCTCGCCTCCGGTCCACTCGACCGCGGGCCGGCTGCGATCGACCCCGAAGGCGCGGAACATCGCCGGGCTCTCCAGCACCAGGAGCGAGGTGTGGCGGGAGAGCACGCCGTAGGCCTGCGACAGGGCCACGATGCGGGCCTGGTCGTCGCCGCGCCCCTCGAGCTCGAGGCGCTCGATGGTCAGCGCGGCCCACACGCGCGGCACGAACGCGTTGCCGCGCGCGGCGCTCTGGTCGAGCGCGAGCGGGAATCGGTTCTCGTACGGCTTGCCGCCGACGGTGCCGCGCAGGACGACGTCGCCGCGGACCGGGCCGCGCATGCGCGCGGCGACCCGCAGCTCCTGGCCGCTGCGCAGGGTGGGCAGCTCGGCCGGGCTGGCGTCCTCGAGCCCATCGGGCAGCTGGACGACCGGGTTCACCAGCGCCACGCCCGAAGTGGTCTCGAGGATCGAGAGCGCGGCCAGCTCGGCCCGCTGACCCGGCACGTAGGGAGTGAAGAAGCCGGCCCCGGCGCGGGCGATCGCGGTCAGCGCGCTGGTGTCGGCGTCGCCGCCGATGCCGACCGTGCTGATCGAGACGCGGGCGCGGGCGGCCAGCGCCTCGGTCTCGCCGCGCAGATCGGCCAGGCGGCGATAGCCGGTGGTGGCGGAGCCGTCGCCGATGTAGAGGACCCAGGCTTCTCGCCCGTCGGTGCGGGCGGCGCCGGCGAGGTCGGCGCCGCGCTCGAGCGCCGCAACGAGGTCGGAGGCGCCGGCCGGGTGCTCCTGGGCCAGCCAGTCGGCCAGGCGGCGGGTCGCGCTCGCCGACGGCGGCTGCGGTCGGGGCGCGAAGGCGCGGCAGTCCGCGTCGCAGGCCAGCACCGCGAAGCGATCGCGCCGGTCCATGCCGGCGACCAGCGCGGCGACCAGCTTGCGGGCGCGGGCGAAGCGCTCGCCGACCATCGACTGGCTGGCGTCGACCACCAGCACGAGGTCGCGCTCGCGGCTCTCGGTCCAGCGGGGCAGGCGCGGGCGCAGCGCGATGAGCGCGGTGGCGCGGCCGTCGGCGGCGATCTCGCGCTGGGCGGCCACCACGGCCGGATCGGCGCCGCCCCGGCGGGACGCGGCCAGGGTCGGAGCCGCCGCGCCGGCCCCGGCGAAGCTCCACGCGCGCAGCTCGGCGCCGCTGTCGGGCAGCGCGAACTCGACCGCGAAGTCGCCGCGCGGCTCGAACCGGGCCGCGCTGAGCGAGAGGTGATAGCCGGCGCCCTCGCGCGCGCGGGCCGGCTCGTAGTTGTGGACCCGCGGCTCGCGCGCCGCGTCGATCCCGCTCAGGCGGACGTCGATGTCGAACTGGCCGGCCGCGGGAGCCCCGGCCCGGTGGGGCAGGGGATAGACGTAGCGCCGCTCGCTCCCCTCGGGCTCGAGGATCTGGGTGTAGGCCAGCTGCACCGTGCGCGAGCCGCGCTTCGGGATCGGGAAGATGCGCAGCTCGAAGCGGCCGCCGCGCTGCCACTCGAGCAGGGCGGGGTCGCGCCAGGGGCCGGGCACCCAGATGATCTCCTCGCGCGGGGCGATGCGGCGCGGGGTCGCCTTCTGGATGACGCCGCGCCAGATGCGGGCGGCGCGGTCGCGGGCGACGAACGCGCCCTCCTCCATGACGCCGTTCACGTCGAGGGCGAGCCGCTCGACCCGCGCGTCGGGCGGCAGCGGGAAGCGGTACACGCCCTCGAGCGGGTTCGCGCTGTCGTTCTGGAAGGTCTCCTCGATCTCGGTGCGCGCGACGTTGCCGGCGATGCGCACGGTGACGCGGTGGCGGGCGAGGGCGAGCTTCCAGTCGCGGTCGCGTGACTCGCCGGGCCGGAACGCGCGCAGCTCGCCGATCCCGGCTGGCAGCTCGTCGTCCGGCTCGCCGGGGGTGAGGAGCTCGGACCAGCCGACCGCCCCGACCACGTCGCCGGCGGCGGTCACCTCGGGCGCGGCGTCGGCCCCGGCAACCCCCTCCTCGCCGGCGCGAACGTCGACCGTGCCGCGATCCGACGCGAGCTGGACCGTGCCGCGCACCACGCGAACGCTGGTCTGCTGATCGGTGGCGGCGAGCGAGAAGCGCGTGCCGAGCACCTGGACGCGGGCGCCCGGGGTGCGAAACAGCGCGCGCGGACTTCCCTCGAGGTGGGCGACCTCCGCGACCAGGTTGCCGCGCGCCATGACGACCGCGCGGCCATCGCGGCCCAGCGCGATCTCGGTGGCGTGATCGAGGTAGACGCGGCTGCCGTCGCCGAGCGCGAGCTCGACCCGCGTGCTCTCGTCGGTGCGGATCGCGGCGCCGGCCGGGATCGCGGCGCCGGCGGCCGCGGGCGCGAACCGGTCGGCCCCGGCCGGGCGCAGCTCGACGCCGGAGCGCGCGCCGGAGGAGGCGCGATCGACCACGGCGATGGTGCCGGTCCACGGCGCGCCCACGCGCGAGCCGGCCGAGGCGGTGTCGGGCGACGAGGAGTCGAGTCCGTTGCCGGCGCGGTCGCCGGTGCGGTCGCCGAGCCGGGCGACACCGACGATCGCGGCGGTGGCGGCGGCCGCGAGCGAGCCGGCCACCAGCCACGCGCGCCGGGATCGACGGGCGGCCGCGGCGCCGGTGCCGGTAGGGGCGAAGGAGAGCGGGCGCGGCGCGGCGGACCGCATCGACGCCGACGGGACGTGGGCCGGCGGCGGCGCGGTGATCGTCGCCGGCGCGGAGCCGGTCGCCCCGGAGGGCGCGAGCGTGGCCGCGGCGGGGGTGAAAGCGGCGGGCGTGGCGGCGGCGGCCTCGTCGATCGCCCGCAGCACTCGCTCCGCCATGTCGGCCGGGGCCGCGAAGTCGTCGCCGGCCGCGCCGATCTCTCGCAGCGCCTCGGTCGCCTCGTGGCGGGCGTCGCGGCAATCGTCGCAGCTGGCCAGGTGGTCCAGGTGCCGGGCCACGGCGTCCTCGTCGCCGTCGACCACGGCGGCGATCTCGTCGAGGAAGCTCTCGCATGCGCCGTCGGTGGCGTTCGGGGTCATCGTCATCCCTCCATGTTCTCGGAGCGGAGCACGCGGCGGAGCTGGGCCAGGCCGCGGCTGGCCCGCTTGCGCGCCGCTGCCTCGTCGATGCCGCTCTGGGCCGCGATCTCGCGGAAGCTGAGCCCGGCCTGGTAGCGCAGGATCAGCGCCTCTCGCTCGCTCGGGCGGAGCGCGGCCAGCGCCGCGCGCACCGCGCGGGCCCGCCGCATCGTCGCGAACGACGCCGCCGGCGAGTCTCCGTCGGCGGCCTCAGCCCACGGGGCGCTCGGGTCGCGCACGAGCGCCAGGCGGCGCCGCTCCCTCGCGCCGTTCTCGAACCGGCGCGCGCACACGCGCCGCGCGATCCCGAACAGCCAGGCCCGCACGGTGCCCTCCGCCCGGTAGGCGCCCATCTGCGAGCACGCGGCCAGCAGGGTCTCCTGCGCCGCCTCCTCCGCCTCGGCCTGCGAGCCGAGCAGCGCCATGCACAGCCGCCCGATCGCGGCCCCGTGCTGGCCGGCGCAGCGGCCGGCCGCCTCGCGGTGCTTGCCCTCCTCGATGAGGACGGCGATCGGGTCCCGGTCAGGGTCACGGGCATCCACCGCGGTGACTGGCGCGAGCATCCTGGGATGCAAGTACGCGCCGGGGGTCGATTCGTGACCCGAAACCGCGAGACCGCCGCCAGAGCTCCGCTAAAGCAGCGAAAGAAGCGGGCTGTAGGTCGCCGGCGGCGGACGATCGAAGCTGTCCACCCCGAAGGTCGAGGTCAGGACGCCGAGCGAGGCCGGGTGGGCGATGAGCTTCTGCAGCCCCGCGATCACCGCCGCGGCCTCGTTCGGGCCCAGCTTCGGGCTGAGCACGACGCCGTCGTTGGGCGACTCGTCGGTGTAGGCCAGCGTGCGCAGGTCGAACGCGCGCTCGCGGCACAGCTCGACGTAGCCGAGCCCGCGCCGGCTGGCGAACGAGGCGGTGATGTCGGCCTCGCCGCGCAGCACCGCCTCGAAGCAGGCCTGGTACGAGCCGAGCACGCGCTCGAAGAAGAACACGCGGTCGAGGTCGATCCCCCGCGCGCGCAGGTGATGGCGCGGCAGGATGTAGCCGCCCATCGAGTGCGGGTCGACCCACACCGCGCGGGCCAGCCGCCCGTCGGAGCCGAGCTGGCGCAGGTCGAGCGGATCGCTGGTCCGGCAGACCAGCACCGAGCGGTAGGTGACCGCGCCGTAGCGCACCGCGCGCAGCGCGACTTTTCCGCCCTCGTGCTCGGCCCGCGCGCACACGATCGGCGGCCCCCACGCCGCGTCCGCCTCGCCCGACAGCAGCGCCTGGACCAGCTCCTCGTACGACCTCAGCGGCAGCACCGTGGAGAAGCCGGCCCCGTAGAGCACGTCGGCGAAGCGCAGCGCCAGCTCGCGCACCGGGCTGTGCCCGAGGGAGGGCGGCAGGGCGAAGCAGAGTCCATCGCCGTCGCGCGAGGGCATCGCGTCCATTCTACTCGACGGCGGACCGCGCCGGCCGCGCCGTCGGCCGCGCGGCCGATCGCCGCCGGTCCTTCACCGCGGATCGCCGAAGTGTCCGCTGGCGAGAAAGCGACGGACCAGATCGCGGGTGGCCGGGTGGTTCATGAGGAACGTGTGGCTGGCCTCCACCTCGGCGAACGCGACCATCCCGTCGAGCAGCGTCTCGGCCACCCGCACGGTGCCGTCGTGCCGCTCGCCGGTCGGCAGGAGCCCCATCCCGCGGATGAGCCAGCTCGGCAGGTTGCCCCAGCTGGGGCCGCGCGTGCCGGCCACCACCGCGAACGGTGCGGGCGGCTCCGGCCACCGGCTGGCGTCGCCCAGCTCGCGACCGGCCGGGCCGAACGCCCAGCGGAACAGAGGGTGCTCGGCCAGCTGCGCGGCCACCACGCTGCCCTGGTTGGGCGGCGCCAGCATCACCACGCCGCGCCAGGGAAGGCGGTCGCGCATGTACCTGACCAGGATCCCCCCCATCGAGTGGGTGACCCCGAGGATCGGCCGCTCGCCCAGGTCGTCGCGGATCCAGCCGGCCACCTCGTCGGCCAGCGCGTCGATGGTCCGCTGGCGCGACGGATAGGTGCGCGACCAGGTCCGGTAGCCGAGCCCGTCGATGTAGCGGCGCAGCGGCGCCATCGAGCGGTGGGTGCGGCCGAGGCCGTGGAGGAGCACCACCGCCGGCCGCTCGTCATCGGCCGCCGCGCTCACGTGGCCATCCCCGGGCGCGGCCCGAACATGGGCTCCATGTCGGCCGGGCGGTGACGATCGACCGCCGCCACCACGTCGACCACCAGCTGGGCGCGCTCGGCCCGCAGCGCGGCCACCTCGCGGCGGAGCCGGAAGACGCGCACCAGCGTCAAGATCAGGTGGCGCAGCGCGTCGACCCGGCCGATCACGTGGACGAAGGCCCAGCCGCTGAGCGGCAGCGCCAGCGCGGTCAGGACCCCGGCCCACAGGCCCAGCTTCCAGCCGACCAGGCCGGCCAGCACCCCGTAGACCAGGAGCATGGTCAGGAAGCCGAGCAGGAACTTGGTGGTGGCGACCGTGTCCTTGCGCGGCGACGTCCACTGTCCGAGGAAGCGGAACGCGAGCCCGAGCGGCAGGTGGAGCGGCGCGCCGACCAGCGACAGCGGCGCCCAGAACAGGAGCAGCCCGAGGTGGGCGACCACGCGCGCCGCGGTGTCGCGCACGCTCAGCTCGCGGCGCAGGGTGTCGTCGCGCAGGCCGACCGCCGACATCCGGGTCAGGTAGGCGCGCACGCGGCCGACCAGCTCGCGCACGTCGGCGTGGTGGGCGACCTGCGGGTAGCCGATGTTGAACCGGCGCGACAGCTCCACGCGATCCTCCAGGGAGAGGCCAGGCGGCTGGTACAGCCGGCGCACCCCGTCGAGCACCCAGATCGTGTCCCACGAGTCGGCGTTGATGGTGAGGGCGCGCAGGCGGGCCTCGATCTGTCCGGTCAGCGCGCGCGCGGCGACGCGGCCGTCCGGATCGCGCGCGTCGTCGGGCGCCGCCGGCACCGCGACCGGCGCGCCGAACTGGATGAGCACGCTCGAGCGGAAGCGGTGACGGGTGAAGTAGACCAGCCCGGTCGGGATCAGATGAACCGGGCGATCGGGCGCCTTGCGATGGACCGCGAGCGCGATGCGGGCCGCCCCGGTCTTGAGCGGGGCGAGCTGCGAATCGAGGTGGCTGAGGCCCTCGGGGAAGATGCCGACCGCGCGCCCGTCGAGCAGCACCTGGTGGAGCGCGGCGAAGGCGGCGTCGTTGTCGAGCGCGGCGCTCTCACCGCCGCCGTGGTCCATGCGCCGGCGGACCGGCACCGCGCCCATCCGGCGGAGCAGCCACCCGACCAGCGGGCTGTCGAACAGGGTGTCCTTGGCCGCGAAGTGCACGATCCTCCCGCAGTGCGCGGTGATGAGGATCGGATCGAGCAGCGAGTTGGGGTGATTCCCGATGAAGATCACCCCACCGTCGGCCGGGATGTTGCCCAGCCCGACGATCTCGATGCGCCGGAAGAACACCCGGGTGGCGACCCGAAACAGCCACTGGAGGATGCGGTAGACGAGCACCGACTCGCCAGTCTATCAGAGCCGGTGTCGCCTCCCGCGCCGTTCGGCCGCCTGCGGCCCGTCAGTCCGCCGGCGGAGCGTCGAACAGGATCTCGACCCAGGCCTCGCTGGTCGGCTGGTCGATGACCCAGGTGGACATGACCATCCCGTCGGGCGCCATCCCGGCCGACACGTAGAACCCGTAGCCGCCGGCGAACGGGTCCTCGTCGCCGGCCACCACCACGTGGGTCCAGGTGCCGTCGGCGCCGCGCCGCGCCACCAGCAGCTCGTGGCTGGTCGCGTCCTGGTAGGCCACGATCGGCCCGTCGGGGCCGAGCACGACCCCGCTGTCGTCGCCCACGAAGTGGAGCTCCGGCAGCGGCACGCCATCGTCGGTGGTCCCGACCTCGCGGTAGCCGTCGTCGATCACCTCGACCAGGCCGTCCTGGGTGTTGACGTAGAGCAGGTCGCTGCTGGTCGCGCTGACGTAGCTGAGGTGCACGACATCGCTGGCGTCGATCGCCACGCCCGGGTACCAGCCGACGTCGACCGGGCCGCCGTCCACCACCTCGGGCGCGCCGAACGCGGCCGCCGCGGCGTCGTAGCGGGCCAGCTTGAGATCTCCGTTGATCCGGTCGTAGTAGACGACCACCGGGCTGCCGTCGGACAGGCGGGCCGCGTTGACGAACAGGCCCACCCCCATCGGGATCGGCAGCGGGTCGCTGGTCGGGGCCGGCACGGCGGCGCCGTCGATCACCGACACGGTCCAGTCGCTGGCCTGGGCCGGCGCGGCCACGCTGGCCTCGGCGAAGCGCAGCTCGGTGCGCTCGCCGCCGTCGCCGTTCAGGTGCACGAAGTAGGCGATGCCGGGCCGGCCGTCCTCGGCGCGCGCGGTGATCGCCGAGTACTGACCGGCGATCTCGTAGCTCGCCTTGCCCTCACCCGGCACACCGGCCGCCACGACGTGCGACGACCAGACCCCGCCCCGGTTGCTGGCGAACTTGAGGCTGACCGTGTCCTGGTCGAAGTAGCTCACCATCACGGTCCCGTCGCCGGCGACCGCGATGTCGGTGTAGAGCCCGACGTCGGGGCCCGGCTCGTTGATGCCGCCGCGCACCTCGCTGCCCTCGACGAGGACCGGTCCGTCCGGCACGCCGTCGACGAACTCCCACGCCTCGTCGGGGATGCGGCCGCCCTCGCCGCGCGCCGCCACCATGAGGTCGCCGTGATACGAGTTGTAGGCCGAGACCCAGGCGGTGCCGTCGGGCCCGACCGCCATCTCCGAGTACTGGCCGATCCGACCCCAGCGGACGTCGTCGTCGCATCGGCACTCGCCCTCGTCGCAGATCGGCACCGAGCCGCCGCACTCCTCGGCGCACTCGTCGTTGACCTCGCAGTCCGGGATCGTGGCGCCGTCGTCGGGCTGGTCGCCGTCGGTGCCGTCGTCGTCGGCCGGCGGGTTGGCTCCGCCGCAATCGCAGGCCGGAAGCGCCGCCATCGCGCCGGCCGCCAGCACGAACAGCACGGCCCGCCCGGCCGCGCGCAGCCGCCGGCGAGCGCCGCCCGCACCGATGAGCGCGGCCAGCCCGAAGAGGACCAGGCCGCTCGCCGCGCCGCCGCCGCCCCCGCCGCCGACCGCGCAGCCGCCATCGTCGGCGCTGTCCTCGCCGTGGCTGCGGAGGATGGCGCCGAGGTCGACCCGCTCGGTGGTCTGGTTGCCGATCTCGTCGCGCGCCCAGGCACGGACCGCGCCGCCCGCGCCGGCCGCCAGCTGCTCGGCGACGGAGATCGGCATGTGGCCGTCACTCCACGCGGTGGTCGGGGCCGCGTCGTCGGCGCGCCCGAACGCGACCTGCACCCGGTCGGCCGGCGAGACCAGGTCGACCGCCGGGACCAGCACCGCGCCGTCGGCGGCCGCCGCGCGCTCGCCGAGGATGCGCGGGCCGACCGAGTCGATCACGACCGACACGATCGCCGGCTCGAGCGACAGCGTGCGGTAGTCGCCGGCCGCGCGCGCCTTCAGCTGCACGGCGAAGCGGCCCTGCAGGGCAAAGGCCGGGTCCTCGAGGACGATCCGGCCGCCGGGGCGGAACGGGCGCCACATGCCGCCGTCGAGGTTCCAGGTCCACTCCAGCTCGCGCCCGCTCGGGTCGCGAGTCGGCACGTCGATGACCACCTGCGGCATCGCGCCGCCGCGGCCGCGCAGGTGGGCGCGGATCTGCTCCGGCGGCGGCGTGGTCACCCGGACCAGGCGCGCCGCGCCGCGCGCGACCACGTGGTGAGCGGGCGGCGCGGCCAGTCGCTCGGCCGCGCGGGCCACGCCCGGGAGGCGCTGGCCGAGCCGGGCCAGGGCCGGCGACGCGCCCAGCGTGGCGGCGATGGCCAGGAAGTCGTCGGTGTCGGTGCTGACTCGCGAAAGCCGGATGTCGTCCAGCCGGAAGCCGAGGAAATCGGGCAGCGCGATGTCCGGCAGCGCGTCGGTCAGGAACGGCAGCGCGATGTCGAGCAGGCTGGGTAGGACCTCCTCGAGGTCCTCGGTGCCCTCTTTCAGGAACTCGGCGTTCTGGACCGTGACGCCGATGTTCTCGCTCTTCAGGCCGACCAGGATCGGCATGATCGCCGGGTTGCCGTCCTCGTCGGTCGAGAACTCCAGGTTGATCCCGAGGTCGAGGTCGAGCACCACGGTGAAGCCGCGCGTGTAGCGCTGGAACAGGAACGCGTAGAAGTCGATCGCGAAGCCGTGCAGGTGGACGGTCAGCGACGGCGACGCCTCGGTCCCGTCACCGACGGTGAAGTCGATCGCCTGCTGGGGATGGGTCACGAGCAGGAGCGGGTCATCCCCCTCGCGCGAGCCGAGCTCGGCCAGCGACGGCACCAGGATGCCGATGATGCCGAGGTTGAGCTGCGGGATGAGCTGCGAGCCCAGCCCCAGGCAGAGCGCGCCGGAGGTGGCCGCGTGGTGACCGGCCAGGTCGAGGAAGCTCTCCGAGAGGCCGACCACCACGTCGCTGTCGGGGATGTCCGCCGGCTGACCGAGGAAGACCCCGGTCATCGGCACCTGGAAGTTGTTGCGCGAGGTGCGGCCGAGCGAGAACGGCGCCGCGGCCAGATCCGGGGCGGCCAGCTGCGGCACGCACTGGGCCGCCTCGCTGTCGAGCTCGGGCGAGCGCGTGCTCGGGTCGGCGTCGGCGTTGACCCCGGCGATGATGCCGAGGCTGAGCCCGCCCCCCTCGGTGGACACGTGGCCGCCGGGCACGACCCGCGCCTCCAGGGCGCCGCGCGTCCCGGGCGAGATGGTGGACAGGAACGAGCTCAGGTCGACCGTGTTCTCGATGCCGAGCGGGTCCGGCAGCAGCGTCGCGACCAGCTCCTGCAGGCGCGGCTCGAGCAGGTCGCGCACGATGTCGGCCACGGTGTCGCCGATCAGGCCGGCGATGAAGTTGATGACCGCGCCGACGAAGCTGCACCCGCTGATGTCCGGATCGATCTCGAGGTTGGGGATGTCCTCGAGGTTCACCCTCAGCTCGCCGGTGGCCGGGTCGAGGCCCAGGCTCACGATCGCGTCCACCACCGTGTTGGGGGCGGTGACGTTGAGGGTGCACGGCCCGATGATCGGCCCGATGATCGGATCGAAGCGGACCGGCACGTCGATCTGCGCGTCGATCTGGGCGCGGATCCGCACCTGACCCGGCTCCGGCGTCAGGTTGACGCTGTCGATGGTCAGACCAGCCTGGCAGCCGTTGTTGCAGCTGCCGTCGTCGTTGAAGCAGTACTCGATGTCGCCGATGCCGATGCCCTGGCTGCCCTCTGGGATGCAGATCCCCTGGCCCTCGAGCGCGTCCTCGATGACGTCGCCGACGACGCCCTCGACCTTGTTGATTCCGGCCGGCGTGACGCGGACTTGGGCGCCGCCCTCGATCGTCTGATCGGAGGGCAGCGAGCCGCCCGGCAAGGGGCCGAGGCCGCAGCCGGCGCATCCATCGCCGCCGCATCCGGCGATGACGAGCACGAGCGCCGCGTAGAGAAGTAGATCACGACGACGGCCGCGAGCGGCGCGCGAGGGGTTCGACATCGACATCTGTCCTCCACCGGGGGTGGGTGAGCGCAGAACCGTGAATCTCGAGGGGCGGCCCGATGATACAGGGTTCACTCCGCGCCTGAGAATGGTGAAAGGAACCCCACCGATCCGGGGGGGAGTGGACCACCTTGGCGCCACCCGGCGCTACATGGCGGACTTCCCTTGACATCGACTCGGCGCGGCGGCTATCTAAGCCGCCCGGCCTCACCGCCAGAGGGCCCGTAGCTCAGATGGATAGAGCGCCGGACTTCGAATCCGTAGGTCGGGCGTTCGAGTCGCCCCGGGCCCGCCGCACCAGCTCCTGACAACCGAAGACGACCCCTCACGGGGGCATAGCTCAATTGGTAGAGCAACGGACTCTTAATCCGTTGGTTGAAGGTTCGAGTCCTTCTGCCCTCACCACACGTCAGGCCGGCCCGGGGCCCCGCCGTCGCATGAGCGCGCAGGCCAGCGCCGGGACGGCGAGCAGGGTGACCAGGGTCGAGAGCACCAGCCCGCCGATGACCGCGACGGCGAGCGGGCGCTGTAGCTCGGACCCGGCGCCGAAGCCAAAGGCGAGCGGCAGGAGCCCCATCACGGTCGCCGCCGTCGTCATCAGGATCGGGCGCAGGCGGCGCACGCCGGCCCGGACCACCGCGTCGGCGAAGTCGCCGGTCGCCGCCGACTCGGTCTGGGCGTGCTCGAGCAAGAGGATGCCGTTCTTGACCACCAGGCCGGCGAGCAGCACGCAGCCCATGAGCGACGAGGCGTTGAGCGGGATGCCGGTCGCGAGCAAGGTGAGGAACGCGCCGACCAGCGCGAGCGGGGCGCCGATCAGGACCACCAGCGCCAGGCGCAGGGAGCGCAGCTGGACCAGCAGCACCGCGAGGACCAGCGCGACCCCGAGGCCCAGCACACCGGCCACATCGCGCTGGGTCTGGCGCGCGCTGGCCAGGTGGCCGCCGACCTCGAGCCGGTAGCCGGCGGGCAGCCGGAGATCCGCGAGCCGATCGGTAACCTCCTCGGTGGTGCCGGCCAGGTCGACGCCCGGCCGGATCGACGCGCTGAGCAGGATGACCTGGGTCAGGCTCTGGCGCAGGAGCACCGCGGGACCGACCGGCCGGCTGAGGCGCGCGATCGACGACAGCGCCACGGAGCCGTCGCCGTAGCCGAGCGGCAGGCGCTCGATCGCGGTCGGGTCGAAGCGGACCTTGTCGGGCATGCGGACGCGGATGCCGAAGGTGCGGTCGCCCTGGCGCACCGAGGCGGCGACCCGCCCGGCCAGCGCGACCGAGAGATCGGCGACCACGTCGGCCGGGGTCACCCCGAGGCGGAGCGCGGCGCCCGGGGCCACGTCGGCGCGCAGCACCGGCACGCTCCCCTCCACCCCGTTGAAGAAGTCCTCCAGGCCGGACACCTTCTCGATCCGGGAGGCGGCCGCCACCGCGACCTCCTCGAGCACCTTCTGATCGGGCCCGAAGATCGCGACCTCGAGCGGGTTCGGGTTGCCGGACAGATCGTCGAGCACGTCCTGGAGGACCTGGACGAACTCGACCCGCGCCTCGGGCACCTCGGTCCCCAGACGCTGGCGGATCAGCTCCATCACCTCGTACACCGACGGGCGCTGGTCGCGCGGGGCCAGGCGGACCATGACGTCGCCGGTGTTCTGCTGGGTCGCGGTGGCCGGGCCCATCTCCACGCCGGTCCGCCGGGTGAAGGAGACCACGCCCGGCGTGGTCTCGAGGATGCGGTCGATCCGCCGGACGATGCGATCGGTCTCGTCGAGCGAGGTGCCCTGCGGCGTCGCGAAGTCGACCACCAGGGCCCCCTCGTCCATGGTGGGCAGAAAGCCGGTGTCGAGGGCGCGGGCGGCGAGGAGGCCGGCGAGGGCGAGCAGCACGATGCCGGCGACGCTGAGGACGGGGTGCTGGATGACTCTCCGGACCAGGCGACCGTAGGCGAGGTAGAGCCGGCCCTGCGCGCGCGGCGGCCCGCCGGCCGGGCGCGCCTTCAGCAGCCAGGACGCGACCACCGGCACCAGCGAGATCGAGACCAGGAGCGAGAGGACGACCGCGGCGCACAGAGTGGTCGCCAGCGCGCCGAAGAAGCTGCCAACAACCCCGGAGAGGAGGCCGAGCGGCGCGAACACCACGACCGTGGTGAGGGTGGTGCCGATGACGGCGGCCAGGAGGTCGGCGGTGCCGCGATCGGTCGCCTCGGCCACCGGCATGCCCTCCTCGCGCCGGAGGACGATCGCCTCCACGATCACGATCGCGTCGTCGACCACCAGGCCGATCGCGACCGCGAGGCCACCCATCGACATGAGATTCAAGGTCTGGCCGAGGAGCTTCATCACCCCGAAAGTGGCGACCAGGGTGATCGGGACGGCGACCGCGGCGGCCAGGCCGGCCCGGAGGTCGCGCAGGAACAGCGCGAGCACCACGAAGCCGAGCAGGACGCCGAGCACGATGGCGTCGCGGACGCCGGCCATGGCGTCGTCGATCAACTCGGACTGATCGTAGTTGACGTCGACGTGGACGCCCCGCGGCAGCGCCGAGCGCTCCAGCCCGCGCACGATGTCGCGGGCTGCATGCACCACGTCCGGGGCGCTGGCTCCCGGCGCGCGCGAGACCGTCACCGCCACCACGTCCCCCCTGGGTCCGGCCGCCGCGGTGGTGCGGTCCTCGACGCCCTCGACCACGTCGGCGACCGCCGCGAGCGGAATGGCGCCGTTGGGTCCCTGGGCGACCGGGATCTGGCCGATCTGCGCCAGCGTGATCGGCTCGTAGGCGGCCATGACGGTCAGGAGCTGGTGCTCGGCGCTGGCCCGTCCGACCGCCGCGACGATCTCGCTGGCCGCGATCCGGTCGGCCACGGTGGAGGGCCGAAGGTGCGCTGCGGCGAGGGCGTCGGGGCGGAGGATGACCTCGATCTCGCGGACGTCACCGCCCTGGATCTCGACCGAGCCGACGCCGGGCACCTGGGTCAGCGCGGGGCGGACGATCAGGGCCGCGGCGTCGCGCAGGGCGCGGGTATCTACGTCGCCGGACACGTTGAAGGTGACGATCGGCAGCGCGGTCGGCGTGACCCGCTCGATCCGGATCTCGGCGTCCGGTGGCAGGTCGCCGCGGATCTGCGCGACGTGGGTCTCGACCAGCTGGAGCGTGCGCCACATGTCGGATCCGGGCGCGAACTGGGCCGACAGCTCGGTCGCGCCGCGGATCGTGCGCGACCGGAGCCTGACCAGGCCAGGAACCGTCGCGACCGCCTCCTCGAGCGGGCGCGTCACGGCGGTCTGGAGCACCTCCGGCGGCAGGTCGCCTCCCCGGGCGACCACGACGACGCGCGGGAAGTCGACGTCGGGATAGATGCCGCTCGGCAACCTGGCGACCGAGACGGCGCCAAAGGCGAGCGCGGCCAGGGTCGCGAGGAGGACCAGGCTGGCCCGGCGACGAAGCGCGGCGACGAAGCTCACGGCCTGGCGCCCGGTCTCGCTCCGGTCCCCGCGCCCTCGGCGGCGGCCTGGCTCGCGTCGGTCGGGGCGGCGGCGGCGGTCGGGGCGATCTCGGCGCCGTCCTCGAGTCCGAGGACGTGCTGCACCACGACCGGCTCGCCGGCCGCGAGCCCGCTGGTCACCTCGACGTGATCCTCGAAGCGGGCGCCGACCTCGATCGGGCGGACGCGGGCCCTGGTCGCCTCGCCGTCGCGCGCGCAGACGACGACTTCCTCGCTCCCCTCGGTCGATCGCCGCACGGCGATGACCGGGATGGTCACCACCTGGTCGCTTCCGGGCACGTCGATCGTGCCCACGCCCGCCATCCCGATCTTGAGGTGGAGGCCGGGCGGCGGCGGGTCGAGCGCAACGCGCACCGACCCGAGCGAGGTCGCGGGATCGACCGCGGGCGAGGTGACGAGCACCCGGCCGGACAGGGCGAGGCCGGCGACCGCGTCGACCCGGACGGCGACCGCGGCGCCGTCGGGGATGCGGACCAGATCGACCGCGGGCGCGTCGGCCCGCAGCTCGAGCCGGGATGGGTCGGCGATCTCGGCGATCGGGGTCGCCGCGCTGCCGTCGACCAGCTCGCCGGTGCGCCGCGCGAGCTTGACCACGACGCCGTCGAACGGCGCGATCACCCGGGCGCTCGCGCGCCGCTTCCGGGCGAGCCGGCGTCGAGCCTCGCTGCCGCCCAGCTCCGCTGTCGCCGCCGCGCGCCGGGCCTCGGCGTCCTCGACGTCGCGCCGCGGCGCGATGCCCTGATCGACCAGCCGGCGCGCGCGCGCCAGCGCCCGGTCGGCGTTCTCGAGGCTGGCCCGGGCCGCCCCGCTGGCGGCGTCGCCCTCGGCCAGCGCGCTCGACAGCGATGGATCGTCGACCACGGCGACGAGGTCGCCCGCCTCGACTCGATCGCCTTCGTGGAGCCGGACCTCGGCCAGGCGGCCGGCGATCGGCGAGCTGAGCAGGACGTCGCGGCCGGGCGGGGTCGCGACCACGCCGCGCACGAGGATCCGCACCCGGCGCTCGGCCGCGCGAGCCGGCTCGCAGGCGACCGGCGTGGGTCCGGCCGCCTCGTCCTCCTGTTCGGGCGCCGCGCCGCGGTGGCAGCCGGTCAGCGCGATCAAGATCAGCGCCCCGGTGCGCGTCGGCGAGGCCGATCGGCGGGCCGGCCCCGTCCTCGCCGCGATCACAGCGCTCCCCCGGCGGCCCACTCGAGCTCGGCCAGCGCGATCGCCGCGTCGACCCGGGAATCGAGCGCCTCGCTCTCGACGGCGGCGAGGGCGGCATTGGCGGTCAGCACGTCGACCAGCCCGCCCTGTCCCTCGCGGTACGCCGCCCGGGCCAGCTCGGCCGCCTCCCGCTGAGCCGGCAGCACCTCGTCGGCGAGGGCCCGGGCCCGTTCTCTGGCCGCCCGGTACTGGGTGTACCTCGCCCTCAGCTGACCATCGAGCGCGGTCGCCGCGGCCGCCCGCTCGGCGGCGGCAGCCTGCTGGGTGTACTCGGCGGCGCGGACCCTGGCGCCGATGCGGCTGAACAGCGGAAGCGTGAGGCTGAGGCCGACCCGGTAGTCGTCGTCGCCGGGGTTGGACTCGTCGGGCAGGGTCGGGTCGGCGAGCATCGCCTCGGCCTCGATCGTCAGGCTGGGCCAGCGCGAGCGGCGGAGCGCGACCACGCGCGCCCGCTCGGCCTCGACCCGGGCGGCGGCGGCGCGCAGATCCGGGTGGCTGGCCTTGCGGCCGCGCAGCCGCGCGAACGGCGGCGGCGGCGGCAGCGGCGGCATTCCGCCCGAGGTCTGGAGGAGGACCTCGGCATCCCAGCCGAGCAGGCCCGCCATCGCGGCCGAGGCCACCGCCCGCCCCGCCTGATCGGCGTCGGCCCTGGCGCGCGCGCGGCCCGCCGCGGCCCGGGCCGCGACCGCCTCGGCCCGCGAGGCATCGCCGGCGTCGAGGCGCTGCCGGGCGATCGCCTCGAGCTGGGTCTCGCGCTCGGCGCCCTGTCGCGAGAGGACCGCGGTTGCCTCGGCGCGGGCGAGCTCGAGCCAGGCGCGGGTCACATCGCGCCGGAGGCCGAGCCCGATCCCGCTCTCCTCGGCGCGGGCCGCGCCGTACTCGGCCTCGGCGACTCGCTGGCTCGCGCCGACGGTGCCGAAGATCGGCAGCGGCAGGGACCCGGTCAGCCCGAGCCGGGCGGTCCGGTGGGTGGTCGATGCGCCGACGCTGGGATCCGGCCAGGCCCTGGCGGCCCCGACCAGGGCGCCGGCGGCGCGCGTCCGCAGCGTCCCCGCCGCGCGAGCCGGTGTTCCGGCCGCGGCCGCCAGCGCCTCGCGCAGGCTGAGCGTCCGTCCGGCGGCGGGAGCAGGCGGCTCGGCTGCGCCGGTCCGGGCTGGCGGCTGCGCGCGTGGGCTGGCTCCCCGGCACAGCGCGGTGGCGCCGCACAAGCAGATCGCCAGGAGACGCCTCACCTCGTGCCGCTTCGTCACATCGACCCCGGAGGAACTTCACCAGAGTAGGCACCGGAGGGATGTTCGGACCTTAAGAACACATGAAGAGTCACGCCCCTCGGGTGGGTCCGGACGGCGCGCAAGTGCTCACCCCCGCTCGGATTGCTGGATCCGGACGACTCTGTGGTTCGCTGCGATCAGCCGCGGGCGCACCGCGAGAGGCGAGCGCGGTCTGTCCGGTCGGCCGGCGCGATGCGGCGTACGCTGGTCCCATGGCGCGCTATTCGCTGGTCGCGTTCGATCTGTACGGGACGGTCATCGACCTGACCGGGCTGCCCAGCAGGCTGTCGGGGCTGCTCGGCGGCGAGGCGGTGTCGCTCCTTGCCGACTGGCGCCGGATGCAGCTCGAGCTCACCTGGGAGCTGAACGAGCGCGGCGAGTACGAGGCGTTCGACCGGGTGACCGCGCGCGCCCTGGCCCGGGTCGCGCCCGAGATCGAGCCGCACGTGCACGCGCGGCTGGTCGATCAGTGGCTCACGCTGCCGGCCTACCCGGACGCGGTCGCCGCGCTGGAGCAGATGTCGGCGGCCGGGCTGCGCACGGCGGTCCTGTCCAACGGCACCCGGCCGATGATCGAGTGCGTGCTGCAGGCGGCCGGCGCGGTGGTCGACAGCGTCAGGAGCGCCGACCAGGTCCGCGTGTACAAGACCGACCCGCGGGTCTACGCGATGCTCGACGAGCTGGCCCCGTGCGGCGAGACGCTCTACGTCAGCGCCAACGGCTGGGACATCGACGGCGCGGTGCGCGACGGGCGCGCCACCTGCTGGATCGACCGCGGCAGCGCGCCGCCCGGGCTGGCCCCGACCTTTCACGTGCACTCGCTGGCCGAGCTCGCGGTCATCGTCGCGCCGCCCGACTGGAAGGCGCGCGGGGTGCGCGTGGTGCGCGGCGGCGAGCTCGATCCCAACACGCCGCAGACGCCGGGCATGAGCCGCGCCGCGGCGATCACCACCGCCAGCGCCGGCGCGCGCAAGCTGTGGGCCGGCACCGTGGTGATCCAGCCCGACGCCCGGACCGGAGCCCATCACCACGGCGACCTCGAGAGCGTCCTCTTCGTGGTGCGCGGCCGTGCGCGCATGCGCTGGGGCGACCACCTCGAGCACGCCGCCGAGGCCGGCCCGGGTGACTTCATCTACGTGCCGCCGTTCGTCCCGCACCAGGAGATCAACGCCCAGCCCGGCGAGGAGCTGGAGTGCGTGGTCATCCGCTCCGGCCAGGACCCGGTCGTGGTCAACCTCGACCTCCCCACCGACGAGCCGCCCGACGAGGTGCGCTGGATCGACCCGATCCACCGCCAGTAGTCGCCGCCTCTATCTCGGAAAGATCGGCCTCAGCCTGCCGTCGCGGACCGGCTCGAAGGAGCGACCCGGGACCAGGCGAGGATCGAAGAACCGATCCTTGGGGACCAGGAAGGCGATGCCGCCGCCGACCTCTCGCGCGTCGCCGACCATGGCGCCGTCGTGGGTGGCGAGGGCGCGGAGGAGGACGGTGCGGCCAGTCACCTGTAGCCGCGCCAGCCGGGTCGTGCCGCCCGAGGCCGAGGCGACCAGGAGGTCGCCGTCGAGCCCGACGGACAGCGAGGTGGCCGACGGCGCTCCCTCGATCAGCCCGGCGTCGAGCACCTCGGTGGCGCCGGTGTCGAGGTCGATGCGGACCAGCCGCATGGGCGACCCGACCTGGCCCTGGTCGAGGGCGTACAGCGCTCCCTCGTCGAGGCGAAAGGTCGCCGCCACCGGCTGGAGGACGCGGTCGCCGTGGAGCTGCCTCGGCTGCCAGCCGCGCTCACGGGTCCAGACCAGGAGCGGCACCTCGCCGCGGCTCCCGGCCACGGCGTAGAGCTCGTCGCGCACCGCCGAGTAGACCAGGCGCGAGCCGGCCGGCGGCGCGGTCAGCTGCGCGCGCAGCTTCCCCAGCCTCTCGCCCTCGACCGCGATGTCGCCGGCCTGGACGTGGAGGGCGCCGATCACGAGCCGGGTCGCGGCGTCGACCACGATCTCGCGCCGGGTGGTGCCGACCAGGCGGTACTCCGGCTCGGCGGCGCCGACGCGCTGACCCGGGCCGCCCATGAGCTCGACGGCGAGCGGATCGAACAGCGGGCTCACGTCCTCGGCGCCGTCGGGGCCGACCCCGATCACCGCGCGGCGCTCGAGGTCGAGGATCCAGGTCCACGGCAGGTCGAGCTCGCACTTCGCGCAGTAGGTCCACGGCCAGGCCGGCCGGTACTGCGGGTACTCGTGCCAGTGCACGACGGCATGGATCGATGTGTCGGCCTCGCCGTAGCGGTTGGCGATCTCGCGGTACTTGCGAAAGCTGAAGATGTTGCCCGGGTGGTCGCCGATCTCGTAGCCGCCGTACTCCGGCACGTGGCTCCAGAGGACGCCCCCGATGTCCGGTCCGCCCTCGATGTGGCCGTCCTCGAGGTGCCACGGCTGCGGTGGGACTGCCACGCCGGTCCACGCGGCCAGGTCGGCCAGGAAGTCCCACCCGACCCCGACCGGCGGCCGATCGGGTCCGAAGGTCGTGTCCACCACCGGCGGGCCCGCGATCGAGACCGGCTTCCACGGGTTGCCGGCCGACGTGAACATCCAGCCATCGATCGCGCAGTTGAACGTGGTGGTCGCTGCGCAGTTCAGCCGCCGGTCGAGCGGGGTCTCGCGCTCGCCGTCGCACTCGCAGAAGCGGAGCCCGACCTGGCCGCTGGT
>DATHKR010000079.1:0-15516 GCA_035489015.1 Kofleriaceae bacterium
GCGGCGCTGTGGATCAGCGCGGTGGTGGTGGCGTCGACCGCGTACACCCGGGTCTGCAGCATGTGGGCGGTGATCCCGCGGGCCAGCAGGGTCGCGGCGGCGCCGTCGGACAGGGCGGCCGGGACCGGCAGCGCGCGCCAGGCGGGCAGTAGCCGCGCGTCGGCGTAGGCGCCGAGCTCGCCGGCGTAGGCGACCCGGTCGCCGGGCGCGAGCTCGCTGACCCCGTCGCCGACCGCCTCGACGATGCCGACCCCCTCGATCCCGAGCACCGCCGGCAGCGCGACCGGATAGCGCCCGGAGCGCTGGTAGATGTCGATGAAGTTGAGCCCGATCGCGAGGTGGCGGAGGCGGATGTGGCCCGGCGGCGGGTCGGCCAGCGAGATCGACGCCAGCTCGAGCCGATCGGGGCCGCCCGGCCGGTGGATGCGGACGATGCGCGTCATGGGAGGACGGTAGGCCCGGGCGCCATCGTGCGAAACTCCTCATATGTGCACGTGGACGGTGAAAAAATGAACGAGCCCGACTGGGACGACCTCCGCCACTTCGCCGCGTTCGTCCGCGACCGGTCGCTGTCGGCGGCCGCCAGGCGGCTCGGCGTCGATCACGTCACGGTCGCCCGCCGGCTGCGCGCGCTGGAGGGGTCGCTGCGGGTCAAGCTGGTCGATCGACGGGCGCGGATCCCGGCGCTGACCGCCGAGGGCGAGCGGGTCGCGGCGCTGGTCGGGCAGGTCGAGTCGGCGGTCGACGCAATCGCGCGCGCCGCCCGCGGCCTCCAGCCCGAGGTCGGCGGCGACGTCTCGATCAGCGCGCCACCGACGATCGCGAACGCGCTGGTGGCCCCGCGCCTGCCCGCGCTGCGCGCCCGCCACCCCGAGCTCAGGATCCACCTGCTCGGCGAGAAGCGGATCGCGTCGCTGTCGCGGCGCGAGGCCGACGTCGCGGTGCGCCTGGTCCGCCCGGTCGAGGCCGGCCTGGTCACCCGCAAGCTCGGCGGGTTCCAGTTCGCGCTGTACGGCGCGAAGCGCTACCTGGCCGGCCGGCGCTCCGCCGACCTCGAGCTGATCGCGTTCGACGACGAATCGGACGCGCTGCCCCAGCAGAAGTGGCTGCGCTCCCTCGCCGGCGCGCGCCCGATCGTGCTCCGCACCAACGACCTGGAGAGCCAGCTGGCCGCGGCGCGGGCCGGGGTCGGGGTCGCCGCCCTGCCGAGCTTCCTGGCCCGGCGCCACCCGGAGCTCGAGCGAGTCGCGATCCGCGCCCGGCCGATCGCGCGCGAGGTGTGGCTGGTCGTCCACGACGACCTTCGCGCCGCGCCCAGCATCCGCGCGGTGATCGACTTCCTGGTCGAGGCCACCGCCGAGCTCCGCCGCTGACGGGGCGGTCGCGCCGGGCGTGAGATCGGCCGCCCGGCCCTATCCGGGAGGACCACCGATCGAGGATATTGTCAGCTTCGTGACCATTGGAGGAACCCTCATGCGCTCTCGTATCGTCACCATTGCATCACTCGCGCTGGTCCTGGCCACCTCCGGGCTCGCGCGTGCGGGGGAGAAGGGCGGGGTGAAGATGCCCGACCAGCTCACCGTGGCGGGCAAGGCGCTGGTCCTGAACGGGATGGGGATCCGAGAGGCGACCATGTTCGACGTGGACGTCTACGTCGCCGGGCTCTACCTCGAGAAGAAGACCCAGAACCCGGACGAGATCATCCGCACCGAGCAGGTCAAGCGCCTGGACCTGACCTTCGTGCGCGACGTCGACCGCGACGACATCACCGAGGCCTGGTCGGAGCAGTTCAAGAAGAACGGCGCCGACATGACCAAGCTGAAGGCGTCGATCGATCAGCTCAACAAGTGGATGAGCGGGATGGACGAGGGCGACAAGCTCTCCTTCACCTACGTGCCGGGCAAGGGCGTGACCGTGGTGGTGAAGGGAGTCGAGAAGGGCACCATCCAGGGCGCCGATTTCGGGCACTCGTTCTTCGCCATCTGGTTCGGCGGCTCGCCCCCCAACAAGGGGCTGAAGAAGGGCCTGCTCGGCAAGTAGCCGGCGGCTCAGCCGCCGTCGGCGCTGGAGATCGCGCGCAGCGTCACTCGCGAGCCGCGGCGGATCTGCTCGGCGCGGCGGCGGACTCGCTCGGCCAGGTCGACGTCGGGGGGCCGATCGATCGGCGCGGTCTCCTCGCCGGCCGGCAGGACGCCGAGCTCGCGCAGGCGGGCCGCGACGCGCTCGACCGTGTCGGCCGGGGCGAGCGAGAAGCTGGTGGATCGGACCCGGATGAAGCGCCAGCCGAGCCGCTCGAGGGTGAGCTGGCGCTCGAGCGCGGCGGCCAGCTGCTCGTCGGACTGATCGCGCCCGCCGTCGCACTGGATCGCGACGCGGGCTCCCCCCGGCCCCTCGACCACGATGTCGATGATGTGGTCGCCGATCGGGACGTGCAGCGAGGCGCGGTGGCCGCGCGCGCGCAGCGCATCGGCCAGGCCGCGCTCGATCGCCGACGGCGGGCGGGCGCCGGGGCGGGGCTGCTCGGCGACGGCGGCGGCCGGGTGGAGGGCGTGGCCGAGCAGCTTCAGGCGCAGGTCGTCGGGCTTGAGGTCGCGGGCCGGATCGAGCGAGTGCACCACCCACAGCTGATCGCGCGCGCGCGAGGCGGCCACGTTGAACACCTTGCGGGCCTCGTCGCGGCGCAGGATCGGCAGCCGTCGGTCGGGGGTGGGCGAGTCGACCATCGACAGGAAGATGACGTCGCGCTCGTCGCCCTGGAACTGGGACGCGTTCCCGCACAGGAGCCGGCGCCGGCGGTACTCGGCGACCGGCAGGTGCTGGCGGAGCAGCCCGTCGATGAAGACCGCCTGCTCGGTGCCGACCATCGAGATCACCCCGAGGGTGCAGTCGTGGTACTCGGGCATCTCGCACAGGGCGGCGACCAGCGCGGCGATCTCTCGCGCCTCCTCCTCGTTGACCTTGTCGCTCTTCTCGCCGGCGGCGACCGGGTGGACCACCAGCGGCGGCCGTACCCGCGCCGACGAGGCCTCGCGCAGCGGGCGGATCTCGCCCGCGTAGCACAGGAGGTTGGAGAACTGGATGATCTCCGGGACGCAGCGGAAGTGCTCGAGCAGGCGGATCGCGCCGCCGAACGACTGGCGGGCCAGGTCGTAGACCGACGTCCGGCCGTCGTAGAGCTGCTTGTTGGGGATGTCGTCGAGCAGCTCGTCGATGAGCCCCTGGATCTTGTCGATCCGGTGGCCGACCGCGTAGGGGCTGACCTGCTCGTGGTCGCCGACCACCGCCACCTCGCGCGCCATCGCGAAGCAGGCCAGGCCGATGACGTCGCACTGGCTGGCCTCGTCGAGGATGACCACGTCGAACCGGGTGGTGGCGACGTCGAAGCTGTCGAACACGCGCGACAGCGGCATGATCCAGACCGGCACCGCCTCGCGGCACTTGACCAGGGTGCGCCGGGCCTCCTCCTTGAGCCGGGCCGCGTTCTTGCCGCTGCCCTTGCCGATCTTCTTGTGCAGCGCCAGCCAGCCGGCCAGCGCCTGCTGCTCCTCCAGCCCGGTGCGGTCGAACTGGGCCGCCCAGGCCAGCTTCTCCACGTAGAGCGCGGTCAGCTCCTGGAGCTCGGCGGCGGCGCGGTTGACGTCGACCTGCAGCGCGTCCACGTCGGTGGCGGTCTGCGCGGCCAGCGCCTCGGCCCAGCGCCGGTAGCTCCAGGCCGCCTCGGCGTCGCCGGCGCCGGGCACCCGTCCGCTGGCGTGGGGCGGCTGGCGGTCGGCCAGCGCCGCGGCCCAGCCGGGCGCGAGCGGCTCGATCCGGGCGAGCAGCTCGGCGCGCCGCGCCAGTCCCGGGCCGACCTCGGACAGCCGGCGGGCCCGCTGCCACGCACCGGCGTAGCCCGCCCGCGCCTTGTTGAGGATCGCGTCGGTGAGCGCGCGGACCAGCTCCTGATCGCCGTCCTCCTCGGCGGCCGCGGCCAGCGCGGTCAGCCAGGTGTCGCGGCTGGCGGCCAGCCGCTCGGCGGTCGCGAAGTGGCGGCGCGCGGCCAGGAGGCGCGGGATGCTCTCGCAGAGCAGCGCGCGGAGCTGGAGGATCCGCCCGTGCGGGCTGGGCGGGACCGGGGTCTGGCGGGCGACCGCGACCCAGTCGAGGCCGGCCTCGATCAACCGCTCCTCGCACGGGCGCAGGTGATCGGCGCCCCAGCGCAGCGCGCGCCCGATCGCCTCGGCGTACGGCTGCGCGGCCTTCTCCGGGTCGGGCCCGAGGTCCTGGGCCGACGGCGCGCCCAGCCGCGGCATCTGGCGGTCCCAGCGCCGGGTCAGCGCCGCGCGGATCGACGCGATCTCGAGCAGGCAGCGGACCGCCTGGAACTGCTCGGCCGTCTCCGGCGCGCCGCCGTCGACCCGGCAGCCGCGGATGAACACCTGCCACTGCGGCTTCAGCATCGACGTGGCCAGGCCGAGCTTCTTGCCGGCGCCCAGGTGCGCGGCGATCTGCGAGCAGATCTCGATCCCCTCGGCCAGCGGCAGCTCGGTGGTCACCTGCGGCCCGTGCTGCAGCACGATCGCCTGGCGGGCCGGGATGCGCGCGCTGGCGTCGCGGACGAGCTCGCGCAGCTCGCGCCACGGCTCGGCGGCGTCGACCCCGCGCTCGCTGTCGGCCAGGCACTCGAGCAGCCACGGGCTCGCGCCGGCGAAGATGCGGCCGGCGTCGTCGACCATCGCGACCAGCTCGTCCAGCTCGCCGACCCGCTGATCGCTCCGCTTCCACAGAGTGGTGGTGTGGACCGCCTCGGTGGTGGCGGCGCGGGTGCGCGCGTTGCAGAGCTCGGCGAACGCGTCCGGATCGGGCAGCCGGGCCAGGTCGGGCAGGATGAGCCGCTGGCCGCGCTCGTCGTCCGGGGTGATCTCCGCGATCAGGCGGTAGAGCTCGGCCACCTCGGCCGCGTCGAGCGGCAGCTCGGCGCCGGGCGCGATCGGGCCGGGCACCCAGTCGTGCCGCGCGCGCTCGGCCACCAGCTCGCGGACCAGCTCGGTCGTGGCGACCCGGTCGCCGTCGAGGGTGATGGCGCCGTACTCGCGGGCGATCGCGCCGCGCAGGCGCGCGGTGAGCTCGGTCGAGTGCGCGGCCAGCTCGCGCCGCCGGCCCTCCAGCTCCTCGATCTCGCGGGTCAGGTCGCCGCGGGTGGTCAGCGAGAAGTAGTTGAGGATGCCGGTGATCGACTCCTCGAGCTGCTTGCCGCTCTCCTCGTCGCTGTCGAGCACGCTCACGCACAGCGACTGGAGCGGGCGGGCCACCTGCTCGCGCACCACCCGCAGCGCCTTGGACGCGTGGCTGGTGACCAGGATCGACTTGTTCTGGGCCAGGAGGTGGCCGATCAGGTTGGCGATGGTGTGGCTCTTGCCGGTGCCGGGCGGGCCCTGGACGATGACCGCGCCGGTCTCCTCCAGCCGGCGGATGACGCGGCGCTGCTCCGGGTTGGCCGGGCGAGTGAGCAGGAGGTCGACGTCGTCGGCCAGCGGCGCGGCCCGCTCCTCGGTGTCGATGCCGACCACCCGCTGGAGCGCGCGGGGCAGCTCCTTCTCGCCGGCCAGCACCTCGAGGTAGCGGTCGACCGCGCCCGCGAAGTCCTGGCTGCGCCGGCCCAGGTAGAGCATCGGGTCGCGATAGATGCGCGGTCCGGTGGCCGAGGCGGCCGAGTCGGCGTCGGGGAAGAGCGCGCCGCCGGGCCAAAGGCCGTGCACCAGCGTCTTCAAGAAGCGGTCGGTGCCGTCGCCGGCCAGCGGATCGCAGCCCTCCTCGCTGAACTCCTGCTGCAGCTGGAGCAGCGTCTTTCCGTCGACCGCGAGGTGGCGCAGCATCGGCGCGTAGAGGACCGGGGCGTCCTCCGACTCGGTGACGGTGAAGGCGGGGATGCCGGGGTCGAAGCGCAGCTCGAGGCGCTGGAGCAGGACCGGGTGGCAGACCTCGCCGTCGTCGGTGTCGCAGACGAGGATGCCGTCGCCGAAGTAGAGCTGGTACTTCTCCGACTCGCGCTCGAACTGGGCCCACAGATCGTAGAGCCGGAGGAAGAGGGCGAGCGGCTCCTGGCGGCGGACCCACGCCTCGCGGCGGCCTTGCCACCGCTCGAAGGCGTCCTGACGGGCGGCGGCCTGCAGAAAGGCGTCGGAGTCCTCGGTCACCACCGTCGGTGAGGCGGTGCGCAGGCGCGCGACGGCCGCCGGCGAGTCCCACCCGGTGGCCAGCCGCTCGCGGATGAGCGGCGGCGGCTCGGGGCAGGGGATGTCCTCGGGGCGCCCGACCCGCAGGAGGAACTCGTCGCTCGCGCCGCGCGCCGCCTTGCGGCCGATCGGGGCCAGGCGCTGGCCCCACTCGATGGTCGGTCCGGCCGGGACGTCGGCCAGGCGCAGTCGCCACGGGTACCGCTCGACGTCGACGATCGGCGGCGTGCGGACGCGATGGAGCTCCTGCAGGTAGGTGAAGACGCTCGCGATGCGCTTGCGAGCCTTGGCGATGGTGGAACGGCTGGACATGGCGCGGGGGGCGGCCGGCGAGTCACCCACGATACCGGACTCCGACCCGGACGGCAGCCCGCCAGTGCCGGCTCGACACCGCCCCGGTCCAGGTATTCCCGGGAGCTGGGGACGTGGGGTCCCGCCCGGCCGCGCGGCCGCGCTCAGGCCTTCTTGCCCCGCGCCTGCTCCTCCATGTAGAGGGCGCGCTCCTCGCCGAGGGCGCGGGCGAAGCTGGGTCGGTCGCGCACCCGGGCCAGGTAGGACTGGATCGCCGGCAGCGAGGCCAGGTCGATCGGGGTGACCTGGGTCCAGGTGAGCACGATGGCCAGGTAGGCGTCGGCCACGCTGAACCGATCGAGCAGGTACTCGCGGCCGGTGAGGTGGCGCTCGAGGTGCTCGAGGCGGGACTTTCCCTTCTCGAGCGCGTAGGTCTTCACCACCTCGGGAGCGCGAGAGTCGAGCAGCGGGGCGAACAGCGCCTTGTGCAGCTCGGTGCCGATGAAGCACAGCCACTGGTGGAGGTGGGTGCGACCGCGCGGGTCGGTCGGGGCCAGGTTGGCCTCGGGGAAGCGGTCGGCCACGTACTGGAGGATGGCGGCGTTCTCGGTGAGGAGCTCGCCGTCGTCGGTGCGGAGGACCGGGACCAGGCCGAGCGGGTTGATCTGGCGGAAGTCGTCGCCGTCGCGGGTGAGCTTGGTCTTCGAGTTGACCTCGGTGTAGGTGGCCTCGGCGCCGGCCTCGTACAGGCTGACACGGGTGGCGATCGAGCAGGCGAGCGGGGAGAAGTAGAGCTGCACGGGATCCTCCGGGTTGGGGCGGCGTCGGTCGGCGATCGGGCCGACCCGACCACGATGCGGCCGGCGGGTGGATGCGTCCAACGCATAGTTGGAATAGACTCGATACGTGAAAGACATCGACCACCCCGGCGACCCGGTGCTCGACGTGCGCGACCTGCGGGTGGCGCTGGCCCTGGCCTCGGCCGGGACCACCGCGCGGGCCGCGTCGATCCTGCACATCACCCAGCCGGCGGTCAGCCGCGCGCTGTGCGCCATGGAGGAGCGGCTGGCGACGGCGCTGTTCGAGCGGACCGCGCGCGGCCTGGTCCCCACCGCGGCCGGCGAGCGGCTGCTGGCCGGCGCGGCCCAGCTGGTGGCCGAGCTGTGCGACCTCGAGCACCGCGTGCGCGCGCCGGCGGCCGGACGGGTCCGCGTGCGCCTGGTGTGCGAGTGCTACACCGCGTACCACTGGTTGCCGAGCGCGCTGGTCTCGATGCGGCAGAGCCTGCCCGACCTCGAGGTCGCGCTGGCGGTGGAGCACACCGACGATCCGATCGCGGCGATGGAGGCGGGCGAGGTCGACATCGCGCTGGTCACCACGGCGCGGGTGCCGCGCGGGCTCGAGGAGCGCCCGCTGTTCACCGACGAGATCGTGTTCGTCATGGCCCCGTCGCACCCGCTGGCCGCCCGCAAGGCACTGACCCCGGCCGACCTGCGCGCCACCAAGCTCCTGAGCTCGCGAGCGCCGGCGGCGGAGAAGCACTGGTTCCTTACCAAGGTGTTCGGGCGCGCCCGGCCGGTGCTCGACTTCGACCGCATCCCGCTGACCGAGGCGATCCTCGACGTGGCGCGGGCCGGGCTGGGGGTCGCAGTGCTGTCCGAGTGGATCGCCAGCCCGCACCTGGGCAAGGGCGACCTGGTCGCGCGCCGGCTGACCGTCGGCCCGCTGCGCCGGCCGTGGCGCCTGGCCTGGCGGCGCGAGGTGGAGGACCCCGCGCTGCGCCTGCTGGCGGCGCTGACCACGACGGTGCCGCGCATCTGCCTGGTCGGGTGACCGCGGCGCGGGTGGCGGCGCGGATCAGGCGGCGTCGGGGGCGACGGCCGCGCGCGCGCCGTTGAGGATGTCGAGCGCGGCGACCCGGTATGCCTCACCCAGGGTCGGGAAGTTCATCGGGTGGTCGACGAACACGTCGACGTGGAGCCCGCCGATGATCGCCATCTGCGCCACGTGGACCAGGTCGGCCGCGCTCTCGCCGACGATCTGCGCGCCGAGCACGAGGCCGTCGCGGGCGGCGATGAGCTTCATCAGCCCGTCCTCGACGCCGGCGATGCGGCCGCGGGCGAGCTCGGCGAAGCGCGCGCGCCCGACCAGCGCGCCGCCCGGTCTGGCCGCGGCCTCCGCCTCGCCGAGGCCGACGCTGGCGATCTCCGGGATCGTGTAGACGCCGATCGGCGCGCTGCCCGACGCGAGCAGCGGGATGCCGAGCGCGTGGCAGGCGGCGCGGCGGCCCTGCTCCATGGCAGTGGTGGCCAGCGAGGGCGGACCGATCACGTCGCCGACCGCGTAGATGCCGGCGACCGCGGTGCAGAAGTGGCGATCGACCTCGATGAAGCCGCGCGGCCCGGTGGCGAGGCCGACCGCGTCGAGGCCGAGCCCGGCCACGCTGGCCACCCGCCCGAGCGCGAACAGCAGCTTCTCGCTCGACAGCTCGGAGCCGTCGTCGAGGCGGGTCTCGACCGCGTCGCGCCCGTTCCACCGCACCTGGCGGGCGCGCCGGCCCGCCCGCACGGTGCCGCCGGCGCGCTCGAACGCGCGGGTGAACTGCTCGACCACCTCGGCGTCGAGGAAGCCGAGCGGACGGTCGGCGCCGTCGACGATGGTGACCTTCACCCCCAGCGCCGCGAAGGTCGAGGCGTACTCGCAGGCAATGACGCCGCCGCCGAGCACCACCAGCGACGCGGGCAGGTAGCGGAGCGAGAGGATCGAGTCGCTGTCGAGCACATGCTCGTGGTCGACCGGGACGTCGCTCGGGTCGCGCGGGCGCGAGCCGGTCGCGATCACCACCGCGCTGGCCCGGGCCACCCGCACCGCGCCGTCGACGCCGCGCACCTCGAGCGCGTCGCGCGCGACGAACCGAGCCCGCCCCTGCCACACCTCGACCCGGTTGCGGCGCAGCTGGTCGGCGATGAGCGTCTCGTGCTCGGTCACCACCTGGCCGAGCCGCCGGGTCAGGCTCTCGATGGTGAGTGCCTCGCGTCGCTCGATGGTGAACACGCCGCCCGATCGGCGCTGGAATCCCTCGAGCGCGGCCGCGGTCTCGCGCAGGGTCTTGCTCGGGATGGTGCCGTGGCTGACGCACGCGCCGCCCGGTTCGGCGGTCTGCTCGACGATGAGCGCGCGGCGCCCGGCCTTGCTGGCCTGGATGGCGGCCTTCTGCCCGGCCGGGCCGGCGCCGATGACGACCAGATCGTGGCGGGCCGGGCCGGTCACCCGAGCTCCTGGGCGAAGGCGCGCACCGCGTCGCGCCGGCTCCACAGGAGATCGATGTCCTCGGGGTAGAGGGCGAGCGCGGCCAGCGCGGCGACCGGCAGCTCGGGCGCGATGTCCTGATCGGGAGCCACCTGGGCCAGGTGGTCGGCCAGCGCGAGCAGGTGGATCATGCGGGCCGGCGCGCCCTCGGGCGCGGGATCGTGGTGGCGGCGCACGACCTCGGCGACCGCGCCGCCCGCAGGCCAGGTGGCGAGCACCGCGGCGCCGGCGGCCGCGTGGTGCCGGTCGATCGCCGCGGCGACGACGTCGTCGGGCGCGACCAGGTCGGCGGCGGCTTGCCACAGGACCGCGCGGCCGACGTCGTGGAGCAGGCCGCACAGGAACGCCTCTTCGACCGGCAAGCGGCGCGCGCGGGCCAGCTCCTGGGCCCAGCCGGCCGCGAGCAGCGAGTGGCGGTAGATCCGCCGCAGCTCCGCCTCGCGACCGACCACCCGCAGCATGGCCGAGCGGCTGGCCACGACATAGGCCGCCTTGCGCAGCCCGTCGAGCCCGAGCCGGAGCACCGCCTGCTGCAGCGAGACGATCGGCGCCGGCGCCGCGAACAGCGACGAGTTGGCGATGCGGAGCAGCTGCGCGGCCAGCGCCGGGTCGCGGCGAACGAGCTCGCTGATCCGGCCGAGGTCGGCGTCGTCGCGGCTGGCCGCGGCGATGACCCGCGCGGCCGCGTCGGGCGGGGCCGGGAGATCGAGCGCACCGGCGGCGATCCGCCGGCCCAGCTCGTCCGCCACCGCCAGGTCGTCGGCCGGCGGATCGGCAACAATCACCCGGGCGCTCACCTCGATCGAAGTTCGGCCGGACCGGGGCGGAGCTTGAGGGGTGCCGGTACGTCACGCGGACCACCACCCCCGATTCACCCCCGACGTGCTCGAGGTCGCGGGTGTCGATGATGGCGGACGGGGTGATCTCAGGGCCGCGCGGCTGGCGCGGTGGCGGGGACCGGCGCGCGCGGACGGATGCCGAGCGCCTGGTCGATGGCGGCGGCCGAGTACATGACCCCGCCCCGCACCGTGGTCACCACGTTGCGCAGGTCGCGGACGTCGGCCAGCGGATCGCCGTCGACCAGGATGAGGTCCGCCGCCTTGCCGACCGCGATCGAGCCGCTCAGGCGGTCGAGCTTCATCACGCGGGCCGGCCCCAGGGTGGCGGTATGGATCACCTGGGCCGGCGTGAGCCCGGCCTCGGCGTAGATCTCGAGCTCGCGGTTCATGGTCAGCCCGGCCGGCGCGTCGGTGCCGGCGACGATCGGCACGCCCGCGTCGTGCAGCATCTTGAGCATGGCCAGGAGCGCGGCGTAGGAGCGGCGGAACGCCGCTTCCCGTCCGGCCGGGACCGGCAGCCCACCCATGATGTACTGGCGCTGGGCCTGGGGCGGCAGGCGCTCGACCAGCCAGCGCAGCTCGGGCAGGACCTCGCCGGGGCGCGAGACGAACAGGAGCTCCCACACGTACATCGTCGGGTCGAGGACGATCTTGCGCTCGACCAGCAGCTTCACGAAGTCCTGCACCCGGCGCGAGTGGAGGTCGAGGTCGCCCGCCTTCTCGGCCACCAGCGAGGCGCGCAGGTGCGTGCGCGTGTCGGTCTTCGAGTCGGCCAGGAAGTTGAGGAACACCATGTTCATGTGCTGGATCTCGTCGTAACCGGCCCGCACCGCGTCCTCGGCGCTCATGAACGCCGGGATGTGCCCGCTGACCCGCATGCCCTTTTCGTGCGCCAGGCGCGCGAGGAGCGGGACCAGGGCCGGCTTGATCGAGTTGTAGATCTTGATGCCCTCGTAGCCGCGCGCGGCGTAGAAGTCGACCGCGGCGCGGGCTTCGGCCTCGGTCTCCGCGGTGATCTTCGACGCCGCCGCGCTCGGGCCGCGCCCCTCGATGAAGCCGGAGCGGAGCAGGTGCGGGCCGATCGCGCTGCCCTCGTCCCAGCGCCGCTTGAGGTCGTCGAGCAGGTCCGGATCGTTCGCCAGATCGCGCGCGGTGGTGACCCCGGTGGCGATGTCGAGCGGCCCGTCGGAGGCGCGGTTGTGCGTGTGCATGTCCCACAGGCCGGGCAGGAGCGCCTGGCCGCCAGCGTCGACCACCCGCGCCCCGGCCGGCGCACGCGTGGTCCGCGACGGGCCGATCGCGCTGATCTTGTCGCCGATCACGATCACCGTGTGGTCGGGCAGCCAGCGCATCAGCTCGCTGTCCAGCACCCGAGCGTGCTCGATCGCCAGCCCGGCCGCCGGCGAACGCACCGCCAGCTTCGCCGCCATCGCCCGCTCGCGAGCGTCGGCCAGCTGCTTCTGCATCGCCAGGAGCGGCTCGATCGCCGGGCTCCATCCCTCCGGCAGACAGGAGAACCACTCGTCGGCCACGCCGAAGTAGGCGCCGTCCCGCCCGGTGAAGACCCGGATCGGATCCATGTCGAGCCCGGTGATCGCCCAGGACACCAGCACCTTCTTCGCGCCCGACGTGCTCGAGACCGTGACCTCGCGCTCGCGCTCGAGCCGCGCCTCGCCGGCCGGCAGCAGGCGCATCCGGTCGCCGTTGCGCCGCATAGCGGCCAGCAACAGGCCGTAGATCTCCGGCGAGGAGTTGTTCGGCACGTAGAACGCCGGGCCATCGAGCCGCACATCGCCCTGCTCCTCGGTGCTCTTCCAGCGGGCCCGCGATCCCTCGACCGAGAACGTCTCGTGCACCGGCATCCCGCGCGCCTGGGTCCCCTCCGCCGAGTACGAGATCAGCGTCCCGTCGGCGGCCAGCCGCGCTCGCGCGCGAATATCCGGCCCCCGCCCGTTCTCCACGAATCGAAACTCGAACGCGACCGACCCATCCCCGCCGAACGTCGTGACGCTGGCCCCCGACCGCCGCGTCTGCATGATGACCTCGCGCCGCTCGACCCGCTGCGCGCCCGGCCCGTCGGCCGGCCGCCCCGACGTCGCGCAAGATGTCGCGCACGCGCACACCAGCGACAGAAACCACACCAGGCGCCGCATGGCCGGCACGGTAGCACGCGCGCCCGGAGCGCCCGGCTTGCAGCCGCTGACCGATGCGGTGAGTCACCCAGCCTCCGTCGGCTGACCGGGCGGAAGCCGCGAATGCGCCGGGCGGGTGGCACGGCGCGACCGGGCCGCTTGCTGCCAGGTCGGGACCCGGGCGGCGACGTAGAGCGCCATCCCGACGTCCACGATCAGGCAGGCGATCGCGTACCAGGCCGGGATGTACGCCGAGGCGAGATGCCACGAGTCCCAGGCCAGGCCGTGGGCGGCGATCCCGGCGACGAGGAACCAGGGCGAGCGCCGCAGCCCCGCGAGGGCGAGACCGGCGTAGAGCGGAAGGCCGAGGAGCTCGATGCCCAGCCAGAGCGGGCCGCCGTCGGCGCCGTGGCCGCCGCCGGTCAGCAGCCAGCGCGCGATGTAGATGAGCGGCATCCCGATCAGGAAGGCCGCCATCACCTGGCGCTCGATCGCGACGCCGCGCCGGCCGAGGCGCCGCGTCGCCCACAGGATCGCGATCGTGATGGCGGCGGCGATGGCGGCGTGGTGGCAGGGATCGGCCAGCGCGCCCCGCCAGGACGGCACCATGAGGAAGGTGAGGGCGGTGAGGGCCGTCGCGGTGACGAGCGCGGCGCGTTCGATCCAGGGGTGCATCCAGGTCTCCTCGCTTTCGATGGGTACCGTCAGGGTAGCGACGCGGGCGGATGGCCGTCGGACAGAATCATGACGATTTCGGCCATTGCCGCGACGGGCCCGGTCTCGTAGCGTGGAGGCGTGGCGGCTCGACGCGTGCTGGTGATCTGCTTCCCCGGGGTGGAGCTGCTGGACGTGGCCGGGCCGGTCGGCGTGTTCGCGACCGCCGATCGATTGGTCCGCCGCGGCGGCGGCTACCGGGTCGAGCTGGCCGCTCCCTCGGCCGGACCGGTCGCGACCGCCGGCGGCGTGGAGCTGGTCGCCGCCCACGCCCTCGACCGGGTGCGCGGTCGCATCGACACCATCCTGGTCGGCGGCGCGCTCATGCCGGCGCTGGCGGGGGCGCGCTCGGTCGCGGCGCCGCTCGCTCGTCTGTCGCGGCGAGCGCGCCGGACCGCCGCGGTCTGCACCGGCGCGTTCCTCCTGGCCGAGGCCGGGCTGCTGCGCGGCCGCCGCGCGGTCACCCACTGGGCCGCCTGCGACGAGCTGCGCCGGCTCCATCCCGACTGCCAGGTCGAGGCCGACCGCATCTACGTGCACGACCGACGGGTGTGGACCTCCGCCGGAGTGACCGCCGGGCTCGACCTGGCGCTCGCCCTGGTCGAGCAGGACCACGGGCCGGCGCTCGCGCTCGAGGTCGCGCGCTGGCTGGTCATGTACCTGCGCCGCCCGGGCGGGCAGAGCCAGTTCAGCGCGCCGCTCGCGGCCCAGGTAGCCGAGCACGAGACCGTATCCGCGCTGGTGGCGTGGATGAGCGACAACCTGCGCGCCGACCTGTCGGTGCCGGCCCTGGCCCGGCGCGCCTCCATGAGCGTGCGCAACTTCGCCCGCCTGTTCCGCAGCGAGACCGACGCCACCCCGGCCGCCTTCGTCGAGGCCCTCCGCCTCGAGGCCGCCCGGCGCGAGCTCGAGCTGACCGGGCGCTCGGCCAAACAGATCGCCACCTCGAGCGGCTTCGGCACCGTCGAGACCATGCACCGCGTCTTCCGCCGAGCGCTCGGCACCACCCCGCTCGCCTATCGCGCCCGCTTCGCGCTCGCCGGACCCGCGAGGGCCGGTCGGAGACCGCGGCGCCGCCCCGCCGCAAGCCCGAGGGAATGAGCAGGACGACGGAGCCACCTGGCGCGTGCTTCGCTTGGCCGTTCGGGCCGCTCTCGGCAGCCTCGACGGGATGAAGCGGCGCGTCGACGTCCTGGCCTCGCGACGCAAGCCTGCTGTGCGGGATGCCGCCCGGGTCGATCGGCATCCCGGGCACGCGCCACCTCCAGCGTGAGACGGTGCAGATCGGCGGTCGCGACCAGTCGGCGCACGCTCACCTCGCCCCGCGCTCACGATGTGCCTCGCCCGCCAGGCTCACCATCACCGGCACGGGGATCCGAAACCCCGCCCAGATTCATCCGGAAGGCCGGTAGCGGCCGTCCCGACATGGCGGGTGTATATGTCATCGCGACCATCGGAGGCTCGCCGGCAGGGCCGGCGGCGGCGGCGGTGGCCCTGCCGGCCCCGGCGGCGGCCACGGCGGCCGCGGCGCGCGGCTCAGCTCACTCTCGATCAGGCTCGGAGGGCGACCTCGCCCCACGCTCACGAAGGTGCTTCGCCCGCCAGGCTCGCGATCCACGCGCACGACCGATCCGAAACCCCGCCCAGAATCATCCAGCAACGCCGGTGGCGGCCGTCCGATAAGGCGGGCGTCCATGTCATCGCGATCATCGGAAGGCTCGCCGGCGACGGCGGCGGCGGCCACGGCGGCCGCGGCGCGCGGCTCAGCTCACTCTCGATCAGGCTCGGAGGCCGGCCTCGCCCCGCGCTCACGAATGTGCCTCGCCCGCCAGGCTCGCGATCCACGCCACGGCCGATCCTGGTCCGGGCGTCGCGAAACTGATCCACTTTGGCGGGCCGAAACTGATCCACCCGGGCACCAACGCCGACCGGGCTCGGGGGTGGATCCGTTTCGCGGCGCCGAATGGATCACTTTCGGTCCGCCGGGACCAGATCCGAAACCCCGCCCAGAATCAT
>DATHKR010000080.1:0-11235 GCA_035489015.1 Kofleriaceae bacterium
CACGTCGGCGTCGATGCGGCCGGCCAGCTGGCACCAGGCGGTCACCGCCGGGCCGGCGGCCGGACCGTGCGCCCGGACCAGCGCGTCGCGCACGTCGAGGCGCCAGGCGGCGTCGTCGATCTCGCCGCTGGTCGCGCGCCCGACCAGCGGCCACGCGGCCGCCATGATGCAACCGGCCGGGAGCTGGTGGCGCTGCTCGATGGCGGCGGTGTCTCGGTCGTCCCACAGGCGGATGACCCCGTCGAGGTCGCAGATGATGGCGCGAAGCATGTCGTCGGTGATCCTGTCGGCGTAGGCTCGGCGGATGATCACGCTGCACGAGACGGCGGTCTCTGGCAACTGCTACAAGGTGCGGCTGCTGCTCGCCCAGCTCGACATCCCGTTGCGCCGGGTCGAGTTCGACATCGCCGCCCTCAAGGCCGGCCAGACTCACACCGAGGCGTTCCTGGCCATGAACCCCGAGGGCCGCGTCCCGGTCGCGGAGCTCGAGGACGGGACCTTCCTCCCCGAGTCGAACGCGATCCTGGTCTACTTCGCCGAGGGGACGCCGTTCTTGCCGGCCGACCGGCTCGAGCGGGCTCACGTCATGCGCTGGCTGTTCTGGGAGCAGTACAGCCATGAGCCGTACGTGGCGGTGGTGCGGGCGTGGCGCTGCTACTTCGGCATCCCGGCCGGCCGCGAGGCCGAGCTCCCCGTGCGCGAGGCCCGCGGCCACGCCGCGCTCGACGTGCTCGAGCGAACCCTGGCCCGGCAGCGGTTCCTGGTCGGCGAGCGCTACACGGTCGCCGACATCGCGCTCTACGTCTACACCCACGTCGCCGGCGAGGGCGGCTTCGAGATGGCGCGCTACCCGGCGGTCGGTGCGTGGCTGGCCCGGGTCGCGGCGCAGCCGAAGCACATCGCGATCACCGACTGAGCGGCGACGGCGCGGCGCCGGCGATCTCGGTCCATCGCCGGAGCGCGTCGGCGGCGAGGCGCTCGAGATCGACGCCGGCCGCGCGCGCGACCTCGTGCTCGGCGCGGAACGAAGTCCCCATCGGGGTGGGGTCGTCGCTGCCGAGCACACAGCGGACGCCGGCGGCCTGGAGCGCGCGCAGCGGGGTCTGCCCGCCGTGGGCGCGCTCGAGCGCGGCCAGCGCGGTCGGGATCAGCAGCCGGTTGCTGGTCGGGCAGACCTCGAGGGTGATCCCGTCGCGGGCCAGGCGCTCCAGCGTGGCCGGGCTCTCGAGGGCGTGGACGCCGTGGCCGATCCCGCGCGGGGACAGGGCCAGCGTCCGGTCGACCGACCCGTGGCCGGCGAACTCACCGGCGTGGATGGTCAGGTCGGGCAGGTGGCGGCGGAGCTGGTCGAGGATCGCAATCAGCCCGTCCGGCATCGGCTCGGTGTCGGGCGGCGCGACGATGCCGAGCACGTCGAGCCCGACCAGCGCGTCGGCGTGCTCGACCACCATGGCGGCCAGCGCGCGGTAGTGCGGCTCGCTCTCGAAGGTGCGCGACAGGCCGAGGCGCAGGAGCGCCGGCGTGGCGGTCGCCGCCTGGACCTCGTCGCGGGCGGCGATCACCTCGAGCAGGATCGGGCGCGCGTGGCGCTCGGCGAAGTCGACCGGCGGCAGCGCGCGCCAGTCGAGGCCGCGGTGCTCGACCAGCGTGCGGGCCATGGAGAACAGGCTGAGGCGCATCTCGAACCCGTCGGTGTCGGCGGCGGCCTCCTCGAACGCCGTCCGCGCCAGCGCCCCGATCGCCGGCGGGCTGACGTACGCCTCCCGCGCCTTCACGATGCAGCGATAGAACATGCTCGCGTCGTCGGACGGCCCCGACATGACGATCTCGGCCGCCAGCTCGGCGGCGGTCCGGAACCGCCCGGCCGCCGGGTCGTGGAACGTCGGGCCGCGGATGTCGAACCGGCGCGCCACGTCGACCAGCGCGGCCGGGCTGTGCGAGCCCTCGAGATGGCGATGGAGGTCGAGATGCACGGTGTCCAGAGGTGAGCGGGGCGGCTCGCGCAGGCTAGGCGGCCTGCAGCCGGGACACGTTCGGCACGATGATGGCGACCGCGAGGTCCTCGTTGGCCAGCAGGCGCTCGCTGCTGTAGCCGAAGAACAGGCGGTTGCGGATGGCGCGGTTCTCGGCGCCGATCACGACAAGGTCGTAGCTGCCGCTCGAGGCCTCGGTGTTGACCGCGTCCGACTGCGGGTCGTAGGTGAGGCGAAGGATGGTCGGGCGGAGCTCGACCGCGCGGAAGATGCGCGACACCCGCTCCAGCTCGGCCTCGGGCGAGGGGCGCTGCTCGTCGACCTGGTCGGCGTCGTCGCTGGCCAGGCGCGCGGCCTGCGGCATTCGCTCGATGAGGAGCGCGATGGTGAGCTTGGCGCCGGTCGCCTCGGCGTAGCGGACCGCGAACTCGACCGCCACGCGCGAGAACACGCCCCCATCGAACGGGACCAGCACGCTCCGGTACGGCTGAGAGCCGGGCCCGGCCCGCACCACCGCCAGGTGACAGGGCGTGTCGCGGACCAGCTCCTCCAGGATCGGCCCGCCCAGCGAGTGGCCGCGCCGCGACGCGCCGACGAACAGGAGGTCGACCCCCTTGCGCGCCTCCTCGATGATCGCGGCGGAGGCGCTGCGGTGCTGCACCTGGTGCACGGTCGCCGCCGGGCCGTTGCCGCCGATGGCCTGCTGGATGCTGGACAGCTGGCGCTGGATCTGCCCGACGTCGTCGGTGACGTAGTCCTGGCGGCGGCCGAGCAGGGTCTCGAGCCGATCGCGCCAGCCGATCGGCGCCTTGACGCTCAGCACCTGGATCGGGTGGACGCTGCGCCGGGCGATGCCGTGGGCCAGGATCGCCGCGGCCACCGCGTTGGGCCCGCCGGCCGACGGCAAGAGCACGCGCACCCGCTGCGGGTCGAACACGCCCTTGCTGGCCTCGGCGATCAGGCGCTTGGACTCCTCCGCGGTCATGCGGACCTTGCGCATGGTCAGGCGCAGCCCGAGCGGCGCGGCGAACGAGGTCGCGATCGCCACCACCACGATGATCGAGAACATCTCCTGGTTGAGGATGCCGAGCGACAGGCCGATGGTCGCCACCACCAGCTCCATCGCGCCGCGCGCGTTCATCGCCACCGCGATCGAGAAGCCCTCCCAGAAGCGCAGCCCGCCCCAGATGCTGCCCAGGGTGCAGCCGATCAGCTTGCCGAGGCAGGCCACCGCCAGCACGATGGCGAGCCAGCCGCCGCCGCCCAGCGACCAGAGGTCGACCTTCAGCCCGACGATGCCGAAGAAGATCGGCGCCAGCACCGCGAACACGAACGACTCGAGCTTGTGGATGGTCGCCTGCTCGAGGTTGGAGACCTGGCGGAACATGGTGCCGGCGATGAAGGCGCCGAACACCGCGTGAATGCCGATCCACTCGCTGGCCGCCGCGCACGCGAAGGTGATGATGAGGAGGATGGTCAGGTCGGCGTCGGCCGAGCGGAACCGGCGCCGGGCCAGCCCCAGCAGCCAGCGCGACGCCGGGTAGAGCACCACCGCGACCAGGGCCAGAAATCCGCCCATGAAGGCCATCGTGATCAGCAGCCCGCCCAGCCGCACCTCGCCGTGCGAGGCCACCCCGGCGATGACCGACAGGATGAGCCAGCCGGCGGTGTCATCGACCACGCCGGCCGACAGGATGACCAGCCCGATGTTGCGCTTGGTCAGCTCCAGGTCCATGAGGATCTTGGCGATGACCGGCATCGCCGAGATCGACATCGCCGTGGCCAGAAAGAAGCTGAACAGGAGCCGCTTGCTCGGATCGGCCAGGTAGTCGTCGGGCATGAGGAAGCCGAGCCCGAGCCCGGTCCCGAACGGGATCACCATGCCCATGGCGGACGCGATCAGCGCGGCGCGGCCCAGGTTGCGGAGGAGCCGCAGATCGGTCTCGAGGCCGGTCAGCAGGAGGAGCAGCACCATGCCGAGGGTGCCGACCACCTCGAGCAGGTGGAACTGGGCCGACTCGTACGGGAAGATCGCGCCGAACGCGCCGGGGAAGTAGTGGCCGAACACGGTCGGTCCGGCCGCGATGCCAGCGGCCAGCTCGCCGACCACCGCGGGCAACCCGAGCCGCTTGGCCACCTCGGCGCCCAGTCGAGCGCAGGTCAGCAGCACCGCGAGCTGGGCGAGCAGGAGGAACACCGCGTGCCCGGCCAGCGGCTTCAACAGCTCGTGGACCGGCTCGACGGCGGACATCGAGCGATGATAGCGCGCGCCCCCGGCGCGATCGTCAGGCGCTGCCGATGATCTTGCGGCGCGGATCGATCCGGCGCTGCAGATCCTCGAGCCGCCGGTGGTCGCTGCACAGGCGAGCCACCGCCGACAGCGCGCGCAGGTGCTCGTCGGGTGACTCGACCGGGCTGACCAGGAGGAAGATGATGCGGGCCGGCTCCGTCGAGTGCGGGAAGTCGATTCCGTCGCGCGACAGGCCGAGGAACAGGAGCGGCTGTCCCACCCCCTCGACGCGCACGTGGGGAAGCACCACCGCCGGCTTCAGCTCGAACGAGTCCTCGAGCGCGGTCCGGGTCAGCGCCGACAGGATGTTCTCGCGCGTGGTCGGCGCCAGCTCGGTCTCGCTGGCCAGCAGCTGCTCGAGGGCGCGGTCGAACGGCATGCGGGGCAGCTCCGCCACCACCCGGTGGGGCGCGAGGTAGTCGAACACGTCGATCCCCCGCTGGGTGCCCGCCCCGCTCTCGGCCGCCTCGGCGTCGCCGGTCCGGTCGTGCTCGGCCGGGTAGAGCACGAGCAGCGGCACCCCGGCGCCGACCCCGGCCAGGAGCCGCGGCAGGCGCTGCAGGCGCGGGTGCCAGGGCAGCGTGCCGTGGCGCGCGCCGACCAGCAGCAGGAGGTCGTCGTCGCGCACGGTCGCCTCGATCTCGCCCTCGACATCGCGCCATGTGACCGGCGGCGCCAGCTCCATGTCCGCGTGGGGCCGCACCGCGGCCAGCTCCTTTTCGAACGGCCCGGGGTCGTCGCCGACCACCAGCAGGCGGATCGGCGAGGCCAGCTGGCTGGCCAGCGTCTTGATCGTGCGGGCCGCCGCCGCGAAGCCGGGGTGGCGGTTGGCGAACGGCGGCAAGATCAGCAGCACCCGGTTGACCGCGTTCAGCGGGCGGGTGAGCCGCGCGACCACGATCTCGCCCTTGCTGCGCTCGAGCAGCTGATCGAGCACGGTGCCGAACACCGCCGCGTCGGCGCTGGGGCGGCCACCGTCCCAGCCGATGACCATGGTGGAGGCGCGGGTCTCGGCCACCGCGCGGGCGATGCCGCTGGCGATGTTCTGATCGACCCGGGTCAGCGGCATGACCGGCACCGCGGCGGCCGCCGCGCGCAGGACCGCGGCGCCGAGCATGCGCTCGGCCTCGGCCACGTTGGCGTCGGCGGCCTCGTCGTCGCGCACCACCATGAGCGGCAGGAGCGGCTCCTCGGAGCCGCGCTCGCGCAGGAGCATGCCGAGGTCGAGCAGGCCGTCGCGGCTCTTCGGGTGCGAGATCGGGATGAGGATGCGCCCGGAGCCGCGCCAGGAGTCGATCGGGCGGGCCTTCTCGCGCAGGGCGAGCACGCGGCCCCAGCGGTTGACCGCCCACGGTCCGACCAGGCAGGTGACCAGGATGATGACGACGACCGCGTTGAGGACGGCCAGGTCGAACAGGCCCAGGTTGAAGCCGACCAGCACGATCGCCATGGTCGCGGCGGCGTGCGAGACCGACAGGCCGAACATGACCCAGCCGTCCTCGGGCGCGTAGCCGAACAGGCGCTGGGTCAGCTTGGCGGCCAGCCCCTTGGACACGATGATCGACGCGGTCAGCGCGGCGATCGCGCTCCACGCCTCGGTGCGGCCAAACGCGCGCACGTCGACCAGCATCCCGACCGAGATGAGGAAGAACGGGACCAGGAGCGCGGAGGCGGAGAAGCGGATCCGGCTCATGAGCGCGCTCTGCTCCGGGATGAACCGGTTGAGCGCCAGGCCGGTCAGGAGCGCGCCGATGATCGGCTCGATCCCGGCCAGCTCGGCCAGCAGGCAGCAGCCGAACAGGACCACCATGACGAAGGTGAACTCGGAGGCGCCGTCGCCGCCGCCGATGCGGCGGAAGAACCAGCGGGCCACCCGCGGCAACAGCCACAGGATGACGAAGCCGAGCGCGGCCAGCGCGGCCAGCCGGGTGATCCACACGCCGACGCCGTAGCCGCCCGAGCGGGCCGCGGCGACCACGGCGAGGACCAGGAGCGCCAGCATGTCGGTGATGAGCGTGGCGCCCAGGACGGTGGTGACCGCCGGCGTGCGGATGATGCCGAACCGGCTGGCGATCGGATAGGCGACCAGGGTGTGCGACGCGAACATGGCGCCGAGCAGGATCGCGGCCGGCAGCTCGTAGCCGAGCGCGAGGCTGACCCCGATGCCGGTGATCTGAGGCAGCGCGAACGACGCCACCCCGAAGACGATGCTGTGCTGGCGCTGGCGGCGGAACTGCTCGAGGTCGAGCTCCAGCCCGACCAGGAACATGAGGTAGAGCAGGCCGATGGTGCCGAGCAACACCATGACTTGGTCGCGCTCGAACAGGCCGATGCCGTTGGGCCCGATGACGGCGCCGACCACGATGAGGCCGATGAGGCCGGGCGCGCCGAGCCGCTCGAACAGGATCGGGATGACGAAGAACACCGCCATCACCACGGCGAAGTAGAGGACCGGGTCGGTGATCGGCAGGGTGGGTAGCTGGAACGCCATGGGCGAGGGCGCTGTCCGCCAACTCCAGCCAGAGAGGGTACCGCACCGCGTCGCGGTGTGCCCGGCCGCCGGACCGGCGCGGGCGGGTCAGCGAGTCAGCGAGCCAGCGGGACACCCGACCCTGCAGGGGGTCGTCATCGCTCGCGCAGCTCGACCCGCACCGGGCGGCCGGAGGGGACGCTCACGGTGACCCAGGCGCTCCGCCTCAGCACCGGGTTCACCAGGTGCAGGCGATGGCGGCCGACCGGCAGCTTGACCCCGCGCTGGGGCGCCACGCCCACCTTGCGCTTGCCGAGGTAGATGTTGGCCCAGGGCTCGGAGTAGATGTCGATCGACCCGGTCCGCTCGCGCGGGGCAGGCTCGGGGCGAGGGCGCGGGCGGGCGCGATCGGGCGCGGCCGAGGGGGCGGGGAGGCGGCGAGCGACGGCGGGCGCGGTCGGCGCGGATGGCGGCGCCGATGGCGGCGCGGTCGGCGCGGACGGCGGCGCGGACGGCGCGGTCGCACCCGGCGAGCTCTCTGGCCCGGCCTCCGGTTCGTCGCCGCGGCTGCTGTCCGACGAGCGAAGCGCGACCAGGCCGATCACCACCGCCACCGCCGCGATGGCCACGCTCGCGCCGATCCAGCGGCGCGGGGGACGCGGCGCCGGGGTGCGCTCGAGCCGCGGACGCGGCGGATCGAGCTGGATCGGCACCGCCGGGTGAGGGGTCAGGACCCGCTGCACCGTCCCGGGTGAGGACGGAATCGACGGCGGAATCGACGGCGGAATCCTCGGCAGCAGCATCGGCACCGGTGTGTCCGGCGCGACCACATCGACCGCGCGGGTCAGATCGCCGTCATCGCCGTCGCTGTCATCGTCCGGGTCGTCGTCGTCCGGGTCGTCATTGGCCGGATCGTCATTGGCCGGGTCGTCGCCATCGTCGTCGCCATCGCGAGGCGCGTCGGCCAGCTCCCAGCGGGTCGTGCCGTCCAGATCGGCGACGCTGCGGATGAAGGTGGCGCCGATCGCGGTCATCGGGTCGGCCGGATCGCGCGGCACGTCCTCCGGCGCCACCGCCGGCGGACCCAGCGCCATCGCGGTGCGCCGCACGCTGCCGCCGGGCCGCGCGGCCCGCGCGGCCGCCGCCTGGCCGGGGTGGACCTCCGAGTAGATGATCTGATCGAGCAGCGCGGCGGGCGAGCCCCGGCCAGAATCCGAGCCTGGGCCAGGTTTCTGGCCCGAGGCCACCGGCGCGGCCACCGGCGCGGCGAGCTCGTCCAGGAACCGAGCCAGCTCGGTCGGCAGCGCCGGCATCGAGTGGGCGTAGCAGACCTCGACCAGCGCCGACAGCAGCTGCGCCGCGGTCACCGTGCGCGCGGCGCGGTCTCGCTCGAGCGCGGCGGCGAGCGGCGCGTCCATCTCCGGCGGCAGGTCCGGCCGCACCAGCGACGGGCGCGGCAGCGGCATGGTGCGCAGGTTGCGGACGATCTCCTCGGCGTCGGTGCCCGGGAACAGTCGCTGCCCGGTCAAGAGCTCGAACAGCACCACCCCGGCCGAGAACACATCCGAGCGCGCGTCCAGCTCCTCGCCCTGGGCCTGCTCGGGCGACATGTAGCGCCACTTGCCCATGATGCGCATCGAGCGGCTGTGCTCGAAGCCGACCGCCTGGGCGATGCCGAAGTCGGCGATCTTCACCTCACCTGCGCGCGACAGGAGGATGTTCGATGGCGACACGTCGCGGTGCACGACGCCGCGCCGGTGCGCGAAGTCGAGCCCCTTCAGCAGCTCGACCGCGACGTGCACGCCGGCGCTGAGCGGGACCGGCGCGCCGCGCTCGCGGCGGATCTGGAGCACGCGGGCCAGGTCGCCGCCGTCGATGTACTCCATGACGATGTAGAGCGACTGGCCGAAGCGGCTGAAGTCCAGGACCTGGACGATGTTCGCGTGGCTGAGGCTCACCGCCAGCTTTGCCTCGGCGATGAACCGCCGCTCGAACTTCGGATCCGCCGCCAGCCCGGGCAGGATGCGCTTGATCGCCAGCACCTTCTCGAAGCCGTGCGGGCCGTAGGCCTTGGCGCGGAACACCTCGGCCATGCCGCCGACCGCGATGCGCTCGACCAGCTCGTAGCGCTTTTCCGGCGACCCGGGTCCGACCATTCGATGTATACAATACCGCCGATGTCGGCGCGCCGTGTCGCGGTCCTGGCCGGGGTCGCCCTGGCGTTTGCCGCACCGGCGTCGGCCGGCGAGAGGCGTTTCGGCGTCGCCGTGGTCGGCGACGGAGTCGAGGCCGAGGACGGCGACGCGAGCGGCGGCGGCGGTGCCGCGGCGCGCGAGGCGGCCGGGTCGCTCCGCGCCGACCTGGCCGCGCGCGGCGTCGCGCTGGTCCCGCCGGGCGAGCTGCGCGGCGCGCTCGAGGGCCCGCTCCCCGCCGACGACGGCGACGCGGCCGCGCTCGCCCGCGCGCGCCAGCGCCTGGCCGCGGCCGGCGACGCCTACGCCGGCTTCCAGTACGAGCGCGCACTGGCCGCGCTCGAGTTGATCGACCGGCAGCTGATCGACCGCCAGCCATCGCCCGCGCTGATCGCGCTCCTGGCCGAGCGCCACCTCCTGGCCGGGCTGGTCCACGAGGGCCGCGGCCGCCCGGCCGACGCGCGCCGCTCGTTCCGCACCGTCCATCACCTCGATCCGGCGCGCCGCTCGCTCGACGCCGGCGCGTACCGGCCCCAGGTGGTGTCGCTGTTCGCCCAGGTGGTGAAGGCGCAGGAGCGGCGCGCCTCGCTGCGGGTCGCGACCGACCCGCCCGGCGGCCGCGTGTGGATCGACGGGCGCCTGGCCGGCGAGGCACCGGTCTCGCGCGACGACCTCGCCGCCGGCGAGCACTGGGTAGTCGCCGCCGCGCCCGGCCGGCGCGCGCACGGCGCGATGGTCGAGGTCGATCCAGACCGATCCGACGCCGGCCTGTCGCTGGCGCTGGCCGCCCGCTCCCCGGTCGAGCGAGCCCGTGCGCTGCGCCGCCGGATCGGCGCGGCCGGCAGCGAGCGCGAGCGGCGCGCCTCGGCCGCCGAGCTGGCCCGCGCCGCCGGTGTCGACGTCCTGGTCCTGGTGCGCGATCGCGGCGGCCAGGTCGAGGGCGCCGCCCTCGACGCGCGCACCGGCGCGCTGTCGGCGTGGCAGCCGGTGCCGTCCGCGCGCTTCACCCGCCAGCTGGCCGGCTCGCCGGCGCCGCCCGCGCCTGCCGCGGGCGCCGAGGTCGAAGGGCCCGATCCGCTGATCGCCAGCGGGCCGGCGACGGCGACGGTCGACGCCGCGCCGTCCTGGTACAGCACCTGGTGGGGCCGGACGCTCATCGTCGCCGGCGGCGTGGCGGTGGGCGGCGCGGTCATCTACGCGGTCAGCGCGGGCGGCGACTCGAGCTACACCGTCGGCGACTTCTGCTTCGACGGGAGGGACTGCTGATGCGCACGCGCCCGCGTGTCCTCGCCATCGCCGCGCTCGCGGTCCTCGCCGCCGGGTGCGAGGCCGATCCGGTCGGGGTGACGGTGAAGCTGTCGCTCGACCCGGAGAGCTGCACGATCGGCGCGCCAGACGCGGTGGTGCTGAGCTGCGCCGCCACCGCCGGCGTGTGGCTGCGCGGCGGCGCGGACGGCGCCTATCTCGACCAGGCCTGCGTCGACTTCACCGTTGGCGTCGGCGCCGACCCGACCCTGGCCCTGCTCCCCTCGCTGCTCGGCGACGTGGCCCTCACCACCACCTCGACCGACGACGTCTGGGTCGAGGTCGCCGTGTACGGCCGGTGGAGCGCCGCCCAGGGCTGCCAGGCCCCCGACGATCTCGCCCCGGGAGACGCGGGCCCCGAGGTCATCGTCTCCGGAAGCTCGACGCCGGCTGCCCTGTCCGGCTCGAGCGGCGCGGTCGAGGTCGTCCTCCGCTGCACCGGCGTGGCGCCCGAGCCGCCGGTCGACGAGTGCGACGAGCAGTGCACCCTCGAGGAGGACGACTGCTTCGAGGGCGTCCACGCGCAGGCGTGCGAGGTCCAGCTCGACACCTGCCTCGACTCGTGCACCGACGAAAGCTGCGACGACGCCTGCTTCTCCGCCTACGACAGCTGCCTGTCCGGCTCGCCCGACGGCCTCTGCTCGCTCCAGTACGACGAGTGCACCTTCGGCTGCGACGACGGCGACGACGCCTGCGTCGGCGAATGTGACGATCAGATCGACGCCTGCTTCGACGAGAGCTGCTCCCAGCTCTACGGCGAGTGCTTCGACGCCTGCGCGCCCGACGGCGGATCCGAGTGCGCCGCCATCTCGCCGTGACGGCGCGCCCCGCTCGCCCTCACTAGTGCACCGCCACCGAAATGACATCAACGATCCGGTGCGCCTCACCGCCGATCGCTGCGTTGCAACTCCTCGAGCTACAGCGAGTAGCCCGTCGTCGTCGCGCCTTGCGCTCGACGGCGATCCACACCGCCTCGTTGACGTCATTTCGGCCGCGGTGCACTAG
>DATHKR010000081.1:0-13932 GCA_035489015.1 Kofleriaceae bacterium
CGCGCAGCGCGTGGGCGGCCGGACCGGCGCCGTGCCGAAGAGCGCGCTCGGCGATGACCAGGGCCCCGCGGAAGTCGCCGCTGCGCAGGGCCTGCTCTCCGTCGGCGAGCGCGGCGCGAAGCTCGCCGCGCGGCTCGTCGCCGCTCTGGCCGGAAGCGTCGGTGCCGTCCGGGTCGGCGGCGTCTCCGGCGGCGGCGCGGCCGGGCGCGCCGCGGGCGCGGTCCGGCTTCCTCGGTGGGGTGGGCCGGAGCTGGGAGAAGCGAGCGTCGCCGCCCGGCGCGGCCGCGTGGTCCGGCGCGGCGGACCGAGCGTCGTCCGGCAGGGGAGGGGACGCCCGAGGGCGGGGCGGCCCGTCAGCGGTGGCCAGCACCGGCGGTTTCGGCTCGGAGGCTGGCGACGCTGGCGATGACGGCGATGACGATGACGGCTCCGCCGACGCCGGATCGGCCGGCTCCACACCGGACTGCTCGGCGCCGCCCTGTGCCGCGCCCTGCGCCGGATCCGCCACGGCCGGGCCCGGCTCCGACGGCGACGCTGCCGCCTCCGCGGTCCTCGCGCGCCGCGCGTGCTTGCCGCGCCCGGAGCGCGCCGCGGCCGACCGCGCCTCGCCGTCGCCGCCGGTCCGCGCGACCAGCGCGATCGTCGCCCCGCCTCCGGCCAGGAGCAGGAGCGCGGCGACCAGGAGCGCGATCCGTCGCCCGCGGCGGCGGCCCGGCTGGTCGTGCGGCGCTGGCGCGCTCGCCTGCATCGCGGCGCCGGGCGCCGGGTCCGGAACCTCGCCGCGCGGCGACGACCCCTGCGCGCCGGGCATCGCCTCGCCGCGCGCCGGGCCCGGAACCTCGCCGCGCATCGAGGACCCCTGCGCGACCGGGCCGCCCATCGACTCGAGCGGCAGCGGCAGCGGACGCGTGGTCGGCTGCGTCGTCGTGGGCGGCACCAGCGCGGCCATCTCGCGCCTGCCCGAGTCGACCGTGTGGCCCAGCGGGTCGGCCTGGTCTGCGCCGCCCGCGCCGCCCGCGCCGCCCGCGCCGGCTCGCTGTCCGCCCGGCGCCGGGGTGGACCGCCCGGATCCCGACGCGGCCATGGTCGACTCCATCCCGGTCGGCCGCGCTCCGCGAGGCACGCCCAGCGAGATCGGCGCGCGCCGCAGGGTCGACAGCGACACGCCCGCCATCTCCTCGACGAACGACACCACGTCGGGGAAGCGCTCGTCCTGCACCTTGGCCAGCGCCCGCTCGACCGCGTCGATCACCCGGCGCGGCAGCCCCGGCACCAGGTCGGCCAGGGGCGGCGGCTGCTCGTAGACCACCTTGAAGACCACCTCCGGGATGCTCTGCCCGGTGAAGGCCGGCCGCCCGACCAGCATCTCGTACACGATCGCGCCGAGCGCGAACACGTCGGTGCGCTGATCGACCGCGGCGTGGTTGCCGGTCGCCTGCTCCGGGGCCATGTACTGCGGCGTGCCGAGCAGCGTCGAGTCGAGCGTCTTCACCGTCTGCGATCCGCGGATCTTGGAGATGCCGAAGTCGAGCACCTTGACCAGCTCGCCGCTGCCGTCGCCGTCGTCGCGCGGGCGGACCAGGAACACGTTCTGCGGCTTGAGGTCGCGGTGGATGACCTGCTCGCGGTGCGCCGCCGACAGCGCCGCCCCGATCTGCCCGGCGATCCGCATGGCGTCGTCGACCGACACCGGCGCGCGGCGCAGCCGGCTGTCGAGCGCCTCGCCGACCAGGAGCTCGAGGACCAGGTACGGCTGGCCGTCGGGCAGCGTGTTGAAGTCGTGCACCTCGACGATGTTCGGGTGGCCGAGCCGGGTGGCGATCTCCGCCTCGCGCCGGAAGCGGGCCAGCGCCTCCTGGTCGGCCGCGATGTCGGCATGCAGCACCTTGATCGCGACCCGCTTGCCGGGCAGGCGCAGGTGGCTGGCCTCCCAGACCGAGCCCATGCCGCCGCGTCCGAGCAGCCCCGTCACCTGATAGGTGTCGGCCACCACGGCTCCGACGGAGAGCCCGTGGCCGCGCTCCGGCTGGTTCGTCATGGCTTTCGCGGCATACCGCCCGGTGCCGCGCAGTATAATCCAGAGACATGAGGCCGAGCGGCGCAGTTCTCCTTGCCATCGTCGCCGCGCTGGCCTCCGGGCCGCGCGCCGCGCGCGCCGATCGCCCGGCCGGCCGCTCGCCCGACGAGGTGGACGTCGCCAAGCTCAAGCCGGACATGACCGTCCTGCACGACGGCCACGGCCACTACGTCGCGCTCCTGGCCCTGCGCGAGATGGACATGACCTTCTACGGCGACGGCAAGGTCTTCCACCAGCTGCGGGTCTACTCGAGCTCGTCGGACACCAGCGCGGGGACCTCGTCGCGCCGGTTCTGGTCGCCGATCTCCACCGACGCCGACATCCTGCTCCAGGCCGGCGGCAAGTGGTCGGTGCACTGCTCCGACCGGGTCACGCCGATGGTCGCGCTCGGCCCCCGGGAGACCCGCGACGTGCTCGGTCGGGCCCGCTTCCAGCGCCCGTTCTGGAAGCGACAGGCCCACGCGCTGGGCCGCGACGACCGCGGCTCCTACTACTACGTCGATCGGATCCGCGACGACCGGCCGGCCACCGAGCGCGAGCGCGACCCCAACCCGCCGCGCGGCTACCGGCTCCACATCGGCCGCAAGGGGCGGATGAAGGAGCAGCGGCTGACCGACGCGGTCGACGACAGCAAGGGGCTGGTCCTCTCGGTCAAGGGCGGCGACCTGTCGTTCGACTTCGACGGCAAGACCGCGGTGTTCTCGGCCGACAAGAGCAGGACCCAGCTCATCTACCTGCCGGTCGAGGACAACGCGATGCTGATCTACCGCGACCTCGGCCTCTACCAGAAGCTCGGCATCCCCTGCGACGACATGTGAAGCGGGGAGCCGAGCTCGAGGAGCTCAGCCGTTGCGGAGGTAGTGGTCCTGGATCACCTGGGCCACGCAGCAGGTGAGCCGGCGCCCGGTCGGCAGGTGCAGGAACTCGTTGGGGCCGTGCGCGTTGGAGCCGGGCCCGAGCACGCCGGTGATGAGGAACTGCGCCTCGGGGAACTTCTCGCCCAGCATGCCCATGAACGGGATCGACCCGCCCTCGCCCATGTACATGCACGGCTTGCCGAAGTACGCGCGCGACGCCGACTCGAGCGCCTCGCTCAGCCACGGCGCCACCGGCGGCGCGTTCCACCCGCCCGAGGCATCGCCGTGAACCAGCTCGACCAGCGCGCTGTACGGCGGGTCGCTCTCGAGCAGGCTCTTGATCCGACGCATCGCCTGCTTGGCGTCCATGGTCGGCGGCAGGCGCAGGCTGAGCTTCAGCGCCGTCTCGGGCCGCATGACGTTGCCGGCGTCCTCGATCCGGGGCAGGCCGGCCGCCCCGGTCACCGCCAGCGCCGGGCGCCAGGTGCGGTTGAGGATCAGCTGCACCACGTCGTCGGTGACCGGCGCGACGCCGTCGAGCATCGGGAACTTCTCGTAGATGTCGGCGCCGAGGGTGGCCGCCACCTGCTCGGCCTGGCGCACGCGCTCGGCCGGGATCTCGACGTGGAGGTCCTCGGGCAGGATCTTGCCGGTCTGCGCGCTCTCCAGCCGGTCGAGCACCGCGCGCAGCACGCGGAAGCTGGACGCGACCACGCCGCTGGCGTCCCCCGAGTGGACCCCCTCGCGGAGGAGCTGCACCCGCAGCGTGCCCGTCACCATGCCGCGCAGCGACGTGGTGCACCACATCTGCTCGTAGTTGCCGCAGCCGGAGTCGAGGCAGATGACCAGGCTCGGCTTTCCTATCCGATCGGCCAGGTGGGCGATGTAGGCCGGCAGATCGTCGCTGCCGGACTCCTCGCATGCCTCGATCAGCACCACGCAGCGGGCGTGAGGGATCTTCTGCTCGGCCAGCGAGCGCAGCGCGACCACCGTCGCGAACGCCGCGTAGCCGTCGTCGGCTGCGCCGCGCCCGTACAGCTTGTCGCCGCGCAGGACCGGCTCCCACGGGCCCAGCCCGGCCTCCCAGCCGACCATCTCCGGCTGCTTGTCGAGGTGGCCGTAGAGCAGCACGGTGTCGGAGACGTCCCCGTCGGTGCCGGGCAGCTCCATGAAGATGAGCGGCGTGCGCCCCTCCAGGCGCAGCACCTCGAGCTCCAGCCCCGGAGGGGCGTGGCGGCGGCACCACGTCTCGATGAGCTCGACCGCGCGATCCATGTGCCCGTGCGCGCGCCATTCGGCGTCGAACATGGGCGACTTGTTCGGGATGCGGATGTAGTCGAGCAGCGCCGGCACGACGGAGTCGCTCCAGGCCGCGTCGGAGGCGGTGGTGAGGCGACCTGGATCGATCCGAGCTGCGTCAGTGCGTCGAGGTTTGCTCACGATGCCGGGAGCATAAACGAAGACGCACCGCCTCGCCGCCCGCACGCGGCCTCTTGCTTCATCTGGTAACCTATTTACAACAGGACACCCAATGCCAGCCGAGGACAAACGAGGCGCCCCGAAGCGCCAGGAGAGCGTCGAGGTGAAGGAGCGCGCGGCCACCAAGCGCCCGCCGCTCTACAAGGTGCTCCTCCACAACGACGACTACACCACCAAGGAATTCGTGGTGATGGTTCTGCAGGCGGTCTTCCACCTGGGCGAGGTTGACGCCAACCGGATCATGCTGCACGTGCACGAGAACGGGGTCGGGGTGGCGGGTGTGTATCCGTTCGAAGTCGCCGAAACCAAGATCGCCAAGACAATGCAGCTGGCCCGCCGGTACGAGTACCCGCTTCAGCTGAGCATGGAGCCCGAGTAGTGCTATCACCCGAACTTCAGCAGACTCTCCAGCGCGCGGTCGAGGACGTGCGCAGTCGCCGTCACGAGTTCCTCCTGCTCGAGCACCTCCTCCTCGCGATGCTCGACGACTCCGGCGCGGTGAACATCCTGCGCCACTGCGGCGGGGACGTCCGCAAGCTCCGCCTCGATCTCGAGAGCTTCCTGACCGACAAGGTCGAGGTCATGGAGGACGACGCCGACGGGATGCCGGAGCAGACGCTCGGCTTCCAGCGGGTTCTCCAGCGCGCGCTCATGCACGCCCAGGGGGCGGAGCGCGACACGGTCACCAGCGGCAACCTGCTGGTCGCCATGTTCCGCGAGCGCGACTCGTACGCCGTGTACCTGCTCGAGAAGCAGGGGATCACCCGCTTCGACGTCATCAACTACATCAGCCACGGCATCTCCAAGGTCGACGGGGTGGTGCGGCCGCCGGCGCGCGGCGCGCGGACCGGCGACATGGCGTCGGACGGCGGCGACGACGAGCAGGTCATCGCGCGGCCGCTCGAGCAGTTCACCAGCGACCTGGTCCAGCGCGCCGCCGACGGCAAGATCGACCCGCTGGTCGGGCGCGACGCGGAGATCGAGCGGACGGTCCAGGTGCTGTGCCGCCGGCGCAAGAACAACCCGCTCCTGGTCGGCGAGCCGGGCGTCGGCAAGACGGCGATCGCCGAGGGGCTCGCGCTCAGGATCCACCAGGGCCTGGTGCCGCGCCCGCTCCGCTCGGCCCGGATCTACTCCCTCGACATGACCGCGGTGCTGGCCGGGACCAGGTACCGCGGCGACTTCGAGGAGCGGCTGAAGGCGGTGCTGAAGGAGCTGACCGACAACAAGGACTCGATCCTCTTCATCGACGAGATCCACACCATCGTCGGGGCGGGGGCGACCGCGGGCGGCACCATGGACGCGGCCAACATCCTGAAGCCGGCGCTGGCCTCGGGCGAGCTGCGCTGCATCGGCTCCACCACCTACAAGGACTACAAGAGCGCGTTCGAGCGCGACCGCGCGCTGGCCCGCCGGTTCCAGCGCATCGACGTCACCGAGCCGAGCGTCAGCGAGGCGATCGAGATCCTGCGCGGGTTGAAGCCGCACTACGAGGCTCACCACGGGGTCGAGTACACCGACGCGTCGCTCGACGCGGCCGCCAACCTGTCGGCCCGCCACATCACCGGGGCCCACCTGCCCGACAAGGCGATCGACGTCATCGACGAGGCGGGCGCGCGGGCGCGCCTGTCGGCCGAGGCGGACGAGCGCATCACCATCCTGCCGCTCGACATCGAGTCGGTGGTGGCCCGGATGGCGCGCATCCCGCCGCGCACGGTGTCGAGCACCGACAAGGAGAAGCTGGGCACCCTCGAGCTGGACCTGAAGCGCGTCATCTTCGGGCAGGACCCGGCGGTGCAGCAGCTGGCCCGCGCGATCAAGATGGCGCGGGCAGGGCTGGGCCGGCCCGACAAGCCGACCGGCAGCTTCCTGTTCGCCGGGCCGACCGGGGTCGGCAAGACCGAGCTGGCCAAGCAGCTGGCGTCGGTGCTCGGGGTCGAGTTCCTGCGCTTCGACATGAGCGAGTACATGGAGAAGCACACGGTCTCGCGCCTCATCGGCGCGCCGCCCGGCTACGTCGGCTTCGACCAGGGCGGGCTGCTCACCGACGCGATCAACAAGAACCCGTACTCGGTGGTGGTGCTCGACGAGATCGAAAAGGCCCACCCGGACCTGTACAACATCCTGCTCCAGGTGATGGACCACGCCACCCTGACCGACAACAACGGGCGCAAGGCCGACTTCCGCAACGCCATCCTCATCATGACCACCAACGCGGGCAGCCGCGAGATGGCGGCGGCGCGGATCGGCTTCGGCGGCGAAGGCGCCGACGGTACCGCGGGCGGGCGCAAGGCGCTCGAGCGGGTGTTCTCGCCCGAGTTCCGCAACCGGCTGGACTCGACGATCTTCTTCGACTCGCTGACCCCGGAGGTGATCCGCCGGGTGGTGGACAAGTTCCTCGACGAGATCGACGGACAGCTGGCCGAGCGCCGGGTCCACCTCGAGGTGTCGAGCGCGGCCAAGGAGTGGTTCGGCGTCCACGGCTACGACAAGACGTTCGGCGCGCGACCGATGGCGCGGCTCATCCAGGACAAGCTCAAGGTGGCGCTTGCCGAGGAGCTCCTGTTCGGCAAGCTGGAGAACGGCGGGACCGCGCGAGTCGAGGTGGTCGACGACGAGATCGTGATCGAGGCGATCGCGGGCGAGCCGGGGGCAGCGGAACCGGCGCAGGGAACGCCGGCCGCGAGCGAGCCCGTCCCTGCCTGAACCGGCCGGTTTCCGCTCGACAGCGCGTGCGAGCGCGGTCGATAGTCGGGGTTTTCCGCCGCCGGTTCAGGGAGGTATCAGATGTACGGAGCTCACTGGCTTTGCAGAGTGTCGCTGGTGGGGGCGGCCCTCTGGGCGTTCCCCGCGTGCGGTGGCGACGACGATGACGACGTGAGCATCGTCGACTCCGGCGCTGGCACCGGGGTCGATGGCGGTGCCGACTGTGCCAATCACGATCAGGGTGAGATCGGCGCCCTGGCCGGCACCCTTGCCCAGGTCAAAGCGCAGGACTTCCCCACGACGCCCCCGCCGGAGGGGCACCCGACCGACGCCCAGTTCTGGGACCTCATCGGCGCGGCCAGCGACGCCGATATCGTCGAGGTCCAGCTGTGGGACGGTTTCGGGGTGTTCAACCGCCTCGGCGACGGCGACGCGCGGCGGGTTGTCCCGGGGACCTATGCGCTGACCGAGGAAGACGCGGTCATCGAGTCGTGCGGCATCTGCCTGCTGCTCATCGCCGGTGTGAACCCGGACGAGGACACGATCGACAGGTTCTACCTGGCCACGAGCGGCAACGTGACGGTCGATTCGATCGGCGGCGTGGGCGAGACCCTCGCCGGCAGCGCCTCCGATGTCGTCCTGCGCGAGGTCGACGGGGAGACGCTCGCGCCGGTCCAGGGTGGCTGCGCCGCGAACATCGCCAGCTTCGAGTTCTCGGCGGCGGTCGAAGCGGCCCCCGAGGAGTAGCCTCAGGGCGACCGGCGCCTCCCCGTCACAGCTCCGCGGCGATCCCGCGGAGGGTGGCGGCGGGGGCGTCCGTGATGACGTCACCGTGCGAGACGATGATGCGGCGGAGGTCGGGCACGGCGGCCAGCCGCTCGAGGTGGGCGCGAAATCCGGCGCGGTCGCGCACGAAGACGAGCCGGCCGAGCCGGCTCACGCGCGGGCGGCCGGTCGAGCCGGTCAGGCGGTAGATCAGGCCCACCAGGCCGGCCATGGCCGGCAGGTTGAAGATGGCGTCGTTGAAGACCAGCGTGGCGCCGTCGGCGGAGCGGACCTGGACCACGCCCTCCTGCTCGCGCAGGCCGTCCAGGTGGGCGAGGGCGACGTCGGGATCGGGCGGCAGGTCGCGGAAGTCGCCGTCCACTCGCACCACGCCGGCCACCTTCTCGCGCGCCCCGGCCGGGCACAGCACGCGCGCGTCGGGGTAGCGGCGGGCAAAAGCGGGCGCGTCGAGCCGGTGCCCGCGGTTGGGCACGACCAGAAACGCCGGCCGGCCCCAGGCCTCGATCTCGCCCATGAGCGGCTCCTCGAGGGCGATCGCGCTGTGGACCACGACGCCGCCGTCGGCGCGGCGGACCAGGGTCATGACCCGGCCGATCGGCATGTGGGGCACCTCGCCGCGCACGCGCCACAGGTTTTCCGCCAGCCGCTCGATCGGCCCGTGCGGCAGGACCTTCCATTCGGCGTGGACGCTGGCCATCGGCGCCTACCGGGTCGAGTGAGCGCGGCCGCTCAGGCCGCGTCTTCGACCTCGCCCATCAGCGTGTCGCCGATCGAGAAGTAGCGCGCCTGCGGATGGGCGAAGTAGAGCCCGGCCACCGACGACGGCGGCAGGATGGCGCAGGTCTCGCTCAGCGTCATGCCGGTGCGCTCGGTCGCGTCGAGCAGGGTGAACAGGAGCGCCTTGGGCGCGTGGTCCGGGCAGGCCGGGTAGCCGAACGCCGGGCGGATGCCGCGGTACTTCTCGGCCAGGAGCTCGTCCATCGACAGCGCCTCGCCGACCCCGTAGCCCCAGTCGACCCGGGCGCGCCGGTGCAGGTACTCGGCGAACGCCTCGGCCAGTCGGTCGGCCAGCGCCTTGGCCAGGATCGACTGGTAGTCGTCGCTGTCGGCCTGGAGCTCGGCGATGAGCGAGTCGAGCCCGTGCCCTGTGGTGACCGCGAACCCGCCGATGTGGTCGTGAAGGCCGGTCTCGCGCGGGGCGATGAAGTCGGCCAGGCTGAGCGCGGTGGCGACGTCGGCGCGCTGGCGCGGCATGTGGAAGCGGGCCCGCTCGGCCGAGCGAGTCTGGTCGGTGTAGAGGACGATCTCGTCGCCCTCGCCGCTGGCCGGGAAGAAGCCGTACGCGCCGCGCGCGCTGAGCCGCCGCCCCGACACGATGCGGTCGAGCAGGCGCTGGCCGTCGTCGAACAGCTCGCGGGCGCGGTCGCCCCAGCGCGGGTCGGCGAAGATCTTGGGGTAGGTCCCCTTCAGCTCCCAGGCGTGGAAGAACGGCGACCAGTCGACCAGCGGGATCAGCTCGTCGAGCTTGGGCTCCACGGTCCGCACCCCGACAAAGGCCGGCTGCGGCACGTCCTCGGCCTTCCACTCGATGCGCAGCGAGCGCCGGCGGGCCTCGTCCGGCGACAGCTTGACCCGGTTGCGCTCGCGGGCGGCGTACTGCTCGCGCGCACGCACCTGCTGGGCCGCCACCTCGACGGCGAACCCGTCCCGCGCGCCCTCGCTGAGCAGCTTGCCCATGACCCCGACCGCGCGCGACGCGTCCTGCACGTGCACGGTCAGCGCCGGGTAGGCCGGCGCGATCTTGACCGCGGTGTGCTTGCTCGAGGTGGTCGCCCCGCCGATGAGCAGCGGGATCCTGAGCTCGCGCCGCGCCATCTCGCCGGCCACGTGCACCATCTGATCGAGCGACGGCGTGATGAGCCCGGACAGCCCGACCACGTCGGCCTTCTCGGCGGCGGCGCGGTCGAGGATGTCCTGGGCCGGCACCATGACGCCGAGGTCGATGACCCGGTAGCCGTTGCAGCGCAGCACCACGCCGACGATGTTCTTGCCGATGTCGTGGACGTCGCCCTTCACCGTGGCGATGACCATGGTGCCCTTGGCCTTGCCGGCCAGGCCCTGGTCGGCCCGCTCGCGCTCCATGAGCGGCTCGAGGATGGCGACCGCCTTCTTCATGACCCGCGCGCTCTTCACCACCTGGGGCAGGAACATCTTGCCGGCCCCGAACAGCTCGCCGACCACGTTCATCCCGTCCATGAGCGGGCCCTCGATGATGTCGAGCGGCTTCGGGTAGGTGGCCAGCGCCTCGGCGATGTCCTCGTCGATGTAGTCGGCGATGCCGTTGCGCAGGGCGTGGGACAGGCGCTCGGCCAGCGCCTCCTTGCGCCAGGCCTGCTCGTCGACCACCGCGCGGGCGCCGCGCTGGTACTGCCCGGCCAGCTCGATGAGGCGCTCGGTCGCGTCCGGCCGGCGGTCGAGGAGGACGTCCTCGACCCGCAGGCGCAGCTCCGGGTCGATCTCCTCGTAGACCGCGAGCTGGCCGGCGTTGACGATGGCCATGTCGAGGCCGGCGCGGATCGCGTGGTAGAGGAACGCCGAGTGCATCGCCTCGCGCACGCCGTCGTTGCCGCGGAACGAGAACGAGATGTTGGACACGCCGCCGGAGACGCGCGACAGCGGCATCTCCTCCTTGAGCCTGCGGACCGCGTCGATGAAGGCGATGGCGTAGCCGTTGTGCTCCTCGATCCCGGTCGCCACGGTCAGGATGTTGGGATCGAAGATGATGTCCTCGGACGGGAAGCCGACCTCGTCGGTCAGGATCCGGTGGGCGCGCTTGCAGATCTCGACCCGGCGCTCGACCGTGGTGGCCTGGCCCTCCTCGTCGAACGCCATCACCACCACCGCCGCGCCCAGCCGGCGGACGATGCGGGCCTGGCGGACGAACTCGGCCTCGCCCTCCTTGAGCGAGATCGAGTTGGCCACCCCCTTGCCCTGCAGGCAGCGCAGGCCGACCTCGAGGATCGAGAAGCGCGAGCTGTCGACCATGACCGGGATGCGGGCGATGTCCGGCTCGCTGGCGATGAGGTTGAGGAAGCGCTTCATCGCCACCTCGCCGTCGAGCATCCCCTCGTCCATGCACACGTCGAGGACGTTGGCCCCGCTCGCGACCTGCTGGCGGGCGACCTCGACCGCCTGCTCGTAGTCGCCGTCGAGCACCAGGCGGCGGAACTTCTTCGAGCCGGTGATGTTGGTGCGCTCGCCGACCAGGATGAAGTTGGACTCGGGCGTGATGGTCAGCGGCTCGAGCCCGGACAGGCGGGTGTGGCGGGTCGGGGTGGACGGCGCGCGCGGGGCCACGCCGTCGACCGCGGCGGCGATCGCCGCGACGTGCTCCGGGCGGGTCCCGCAGCAGCCGCCGACGATGTTGAGCCAGCCGGACCGGGCGAAGTCGCCCAGCACCTTGGCCATGTGCTCCGGGGTGTCGTCGTACTGGCCGAACTCGTTGGGCAGGCCGGCGTTGGGGAAGCAGACGGTCGGCAGCGAGGTGAGCTCTGACAGCTCGTCGACGTACGGCCGCATGTCGTCGGCGCCGAGCGCGCAGTTGATGCTGACCGCGAACAGATCGGCGTGGGAGATGGAGTTGTAGAACGCCTCGATGGTCTGACCCGACAGGGTGCGCCCGCTCCGGTCCGGGATGGTGACCGAGGCGATGACCGGGACCCGCCGCCCGCCCTCGTCGAACAGGCGCGCGATCGCCCACAGCGCGGCCTTCATGTTGAGCGTGTCGATGTGGGTCTCGGCGATGAGCAGATCGACGCCGCCCTCGACCAGCGCCGAGGCCTGCTCGTAAAAGGCGTCGGCCAGCTCCTCGAAGGTGACCGCGCGCGCGCCCGGGTCGTTGACGTCGGGCGAGAGCGACGCGCTGCGGGTGGTCGGGCCCATCGAGCCGAGCACCCAGCGCGGACGGCGCTGCGGGTCGGCCGCGACGAACGCGTCGACCGCCTCGCGCGCGACCTGGGCGGCGGCCAGGTTGATGGCGCGGACGTCGCCGGCCAGGCCGTAGTCGGCCAGCGAGATCGACGTGCCGGTGAAGGTGTTGGTCTCGATGAGGTCGGCTCCGGCCTCGAGGAAGCCGCGGTGGATGGCGCGGATCACGTCGGGACGGGTGATGGACAGGATGTCGCTGCAGCCACCCAGCGAGTGCCCGTGATCCCGATAGCGCTGCCCGCGGAAGTCGTCCTCGCCGAGGCCGTAGGTCTGGATCATCGTGCCCATGGCCCCGTCCATGACGAGAATGCGGCGGGACAGCGCTTCCCGCAGGCCTTCGGCAGTGTCCATGGACATGTCTGTACTATAGGATGGCGGGCGCCATGACGACAGGGCAGGAAATGATACTGGATTCGGTCTGCGACGCCGTCGGTGACACGCCGATGGTGCGCCTCTCTCGCATCGGTCGCGACCTGCCGTGCGAGCTGGTCGCCAAGCTCGAGTTCGTCAACCCGGGCGGGTCGGTCAAGGACCGCATCGGCGTCAAGATGCTGCGCGACGCCGAGAAGGCGGGGCGCATCAAGCCGGGCGATACGCTCATCGAACCGACCTCGGGCAACACCGGCATCGGCCTGGCCATGGCGGCGGCGGTCCGCGGCTACCGGGTCATCATCACGATGCCGGAGAAGATGAGCCGCGAGAAGCAGGTCGTGCTCGAGGCGCTCGGCGCGGAGATCATCCGCACCCCGACCGAGGCGGCCTGGGACTCGCCGGAGAGTCACATCGGGGTGGCCAAGCAGCTCCAGCAGCTCATCCCCAACTCGCACATCCTCGACCAGTACAAGAACCCGTCGAACCCCGAGGCGCACGACGAGGGGACCGGCCGCGAGATCTGGGAGCAATGCGGCGGCAAGCTGGACGCGGTGGTGATGACCGCCGGCACCGGCGGGACGATCACCGGGGTGGCGCGCTACCTGCGAAAGGTGGCCCCGGAGGTGAAGATCGTCGGGGTCGACCCGGACGGGTCGATCCTCGCCGGGCCCGGTCCGATCCGCACATACAAGGTGGAGGGGATCGGCTACGACTTCATCCCCGAGGTGCTCGACCGCAGCCTGGTCGACGAGTGGATCAAGAGCAACGACCGCGACTCGTTCCGGGTCGCCCGCCAGCTCATCCGCCAGGAGGGGCTCCTGGTCGGCGGCTCGAGCGGCTCGGCGGTGTGGGCGGCGCAGAAGGTCTGCCGCCAGATGAAGCCGGGCCAGCGGGTGGTGGTGATCCTGCCCGACTCGGTCCGCAACTACATGACCAAGTTCGTCGACGACGCGTGGCTGCGCCAGCACGGATTCTTGCAGGCCGACTGGGAGATGGGGTCGATCGGCGACCTGGTCCGCTCGATGCCGCGCCGGGCGGTCATCACCGCCAGCGTGCGCGAGAAGCTGGGCGACGCGGTCGACCGCTTCAAGTCGATGGGCATCTCGCAGATGCCGGTCATGGACGACGCCAAGCTGGCCGGGATCATCACCGAGTACGACGTCCTCCACCACATGGTGTCGGGCCGGGGAAACCGCGACAGCACCGTGGCCGAGGTGATGGTGCGGCGGGTGGCGACCGTGTCGATCCACGACTCGGCCGGCGAGCTGCCCAACATCTTCGAGCGCGGCGAGGTCGCCATCGTGATCGGCCCCGATCAGTCGGTCAACGCGATCCTCACCAAGCTGGATCTGATCGAGTTCCTGGCCAGCCGGCGCGGCGCCACGCCGCCGCGCACCGACTCCACCGGAGGTGCTTCGTGATCGATCACATGTCGCTGCCCGTGTCCGACTTCCAGAAGAGCCGGGCGTTCTACATCGCCGCGCTCGCGCCGCTCGGCTACGAGCTCGTCATGGAGTTCACCCGCGACCAGGTGCCCGAGCTGCCGCACCTTGCCGTCGCTGGGCTCGGCGCCGACGGCAAGCCGGACCTGTGGCTCGGCCACGTGACCGGCGGCGTCCCCAGCCCGGTGCACGTGGCGATCACCGCGCGCAATCGCGCCATGGTCGA
>DATHKR010000082.1:0-3961 GCA_035489015.1 Kofleriaceae bacterium
CGAGTATCTCGACACCGCGATGTCGTGGAACATCCGGTTCGGTCTCAACCGGTACGGTCGATTCTTCGCGAGCAACTTCCACAGCGACTTCCACCTCCAGTCGCTGGGCGCGCTCTTTCGCGGCCCCGACGAGCCATCCCACCGCCACTCGGCCATCGTCGACCAGCTGGTCGACACCTTCGAGAGGCCGTGGACGGGGCGCATGGAGCGCTATCGCGCGGTCAGAGACACGCTGCGAGACCTGTGGTCCCGCCACGCCCATGACGGCATGGCGCACGGCCCCTTCCTGTTCGATCTGTCGGCGCTCGAGGACTCGCTGGTCGAGAAGGCCCTGCCGGACAGCTCGCAGTTCGAGGCCCTGGTGAACCGACCCGGTGCCGGGGCGCTGGATCCGCCTGCCTCACGCGAACAGATCGACGGCATCATCACGGCGAGCAGGCGCCTTGGATACACGGCAGCCCTGCTGGAGCGGGTGGCCGAAGGCCTGGTCGGCGCGACGCCGCTGTCGGAGCTGCCGCGCGCTCAGGCCGACCGGCTGCTGCAGTACCTCGGTTCGACCGCCGCCAGGCCCGTGCGCCGTGGATAGGATCGCGTTCGTCCTGCCCGTCTCGATGGGCCACGTCATCGCCACCACGCGGCTGGCCGAGCTGGCCCACCTCGGCGGATACGACGTCCACTATCTGCTGCTGGGCCGCCGCACCGACGATGCGTCCCGCGGCGCGGTCGTGGACGTCGTCGAGGGGCTGGGCTTCGAGATGGCTCTGTTCGACGTGCCGGCGCTCGCCCTCCCGCCCGGGCTGAACGGCCAGCCCCGGCGCGCCGTCGAGGCGTCGTGGGCGTCCGAGCTGGTGGATCTATGGAGGGCGGTGGGCGAGGCGCTCGAGACCCTCGCCCCGCGGCTGGTCCTGTTCGATGTCTTCCTGCCGCCGGCCGGCGTGCTCGCGTCATCCATGGGCATGGCGTGCGCGCAGATCTCGACGGATCTGCCGCACCGGGTCGACCTGGGCGCCCCGCCGGGACCGGCCTTCGTCATCCCCGGCCGGCGACCGTGGCACGACCTGCGACTGGGCAGGGCGTGGACCCACCATCTCGCCCGGAGCATCGTCCTCCAGAAGTGGTCGGAGTGGCGCGGCCCGACCCGCATGCGCGCGGGCAGGCTCGCGCTTCGCCAGCTGATGCGAACCGGGAGGCGCGCGCCGGCCCGGGTGTCGTACCGGACCGCGTTCCCGGTCGCCAACCCGGGGCTTCACCCGCGATTTCCCGATCTGCCCGAGCTGGTGTTCACCGGCAAGCGGCTCGACTTTCCGCGGAGGAACACGCGCGGCCTCCACTGGCTCGGCCCGCTGGTCCAGGAGCGTCGTCCCCGGGTCGACTTCCCCTTCGAGCGGCTGGATCCGGACCGTAAGCTCATCTACTGCTCGTTCGGGACCGAGCACGGCGACGAAGGGACGATGAGACACGTCCTGGCGATGGTGAGGGAGGCCGCGGCCGAGCTCCCCGGTCACCAGCTGGTCCTCGTCACCGGCGGCGTCACGACAGGCGATGCCACGAGCAGCCGGAAGGGCGACGTCATCGAGGTGCCCTTTGCCCCTCAGCTCGAGATCCTGCGACGGGCCGACGTCGCGGTGTTTCACGGCGGGTTCAACACCCTCCGCGAGTGCATGGTGTGCGGCGTGCCGATGCTGGTCGTGCCGATTCACCCCCGGATCACCGACCGACCGCGAAATGGCGCGCTGGTCGAGTATCTCGGTCTGGGCCGCTGCGTTCGCCTGTCCGGCTCGTCGCCGGCGGAGCTGCGCGCGCAGATCCGGAGCCTGTCGGCGGAGGAGGCTGTGCGGAGCCGATGCCGGGGCCTGAGCGCGGAGCTGAAGCGGAGCCGGGAGGCCCGCGAGAGGAACGCCATCGATGTCCTCCACCGGCTGGCGGCGTCGCCATGATCGACACGGCCGCAGCGCTTCCCTTTCCGGTCAGCGAGCACACCCTGGCCAGCGGCCTTCGCGTGGTCGCGGTGAAGGTCGAGTCGGGTGGGCTGCAGGCGTACTACTCGATCGTCCGGACCGGCAGCCGGAACGAGGTCGACCCGGGCAAGTCCGGCTTCGCGCACTTCTTCGAGCACATGATGTTCCGGGGGACCGAGCGTTGCCCCCAGGAGGCGTACAAGGACGAGCTGAGGCGGATCGGCGCCAGCTCGAACGCCGCCACATTCAACGACTACACCGTCTTCCACATCCTCTCGAGCAGCGCCTCGCTGGAAAAGATCGTGGAGCTCGAGGCGGATCGCTTTCGCAACCTGAGCTACGGCGAGCCCGCCTTCCAGACCGAGGCGCGCGCGGTGCTGGGTGAATACAACGCGGGCCGCTCCGATCCGCTGCAGAGGATGCGCGAGAGCCTGGCCGAGAACGCCTTCACCAGGCATCCGTACGGGCACACCGTCATCGGCTCCCTCGAGGACATCGAGGCGATGCCGGACCACTTCGCGTACTCTCGCGACTTCTTCGACCGCCACTATCGCCCGGACAACGCGGTGCTCCTGGTGGTCGGCGATGTCTGCGACGAGCAGCTCTTCGCCGCGGTGGAGAGACACTACGGCGGCTGGGGGCAGGGGCCCGGACGACCGACGATTCCAGAGGAGCCGCCCCAGACCCGGGAGAACCGCGTGGCCCTGGACTGGCGAGGGCCGACCGCCCCGCTCTTGCTCGAGGGGTGGCGCATTCCGGCGTTCTCGACCGAGAACCTCGACCTGCAGGCGCTGGACCTGCTCGCCGAGCTGCTCTTCTCCCGGCACGGCCGCCTTCACCGGCGCCTGGTCCTCGAGGAGCAGACGGTGGAGAGCCTGTCCGGCGCCAGCGACGTCCGCGTCGATCCCGGCCTGTTCACCGTGCTGGTCCGGCCGAGGCGACCGGAGCGCCTCGCCGAGGTCGAGGCGGCGGTGGACGACGAGATCGCGCGCATCGCCCGGGAGGGCGTCGACCCGAGGACGCTCCGCGACGCGCTCTCGCACGTCCGCTACTCGTTCGCCCACGCGCTCTCCAGCGCCGATCGGGTGGCCAAGGTCGGCGCCGAGCTCATCTCCCTGGCTGGGGAGCTCGGCGTCTTGAATGGCTATCGCGCCCGGTTCGCGGAGGTGACCTCCGAGGACGTGCGGCGCGTCGCCGGCACCTACTTCCAGCCGACCAGCCGCACCCTCGTCACGCTGACCGGGTCACCGTCGTGATCCGGACCATCCTGCTCCCCTCCGCCACCAGCCCGCTGGTCTCGATCCGGGTCTACTTCGGCGTGGGATCGGTCTGCGATCCGAGAGGGAAGGAGGGCCTCGCTGCGCTCACCGCGGCGATGCTGGGCCGCGGTGGCTCGCGGTCGCGCCGCTACGCCGAGGTCCTCGCGGCGCTGTACCCCATGGCCGCGCGGATCGACACCCAGGCCGACAAGGAAGCCGTCGTGTTCAGCGGGACCGTCCACCGCGACAACCTGGAGCCGTACGCGGACCTGCTCGCCGATCAGATCGTGCAGCCGCGGTTCGCCGACGAGGACCTCGAGCGAAACCGACGTGACGCCCTCGACCACATCACCAGGCGCCTGCGCGGCAACGACGACGAGACGCTGGGAAAGGAGGCGTTCGGCGCGCTGCTCTACCGCGGCCACCCGTACGGCCACCCGTGCGCCGGCACCGAGGCCGGGCTCGCCGCCATCACCCTGTCCGACGTCAGGGCGTTCCACGCCGGGCGCTTCACCCAGGATCGACTGATCCTGGGGCTGGCCGGCGGCTACCCCGATGACGTTCCCGCGCGCCTGCTCGAACGGTTCACCGCCTTGCCCCCCAGCGGCCTGCCGCTGCCCGTTCTGCCGCCGCCGCCCGCGCGCCGATCGGCCGAGGTGCTGCTGGTGGAGAAGGACGCGCCCGCCACGGCCATCTCCCTCGGCCATCCGCTTCGCATCACCCGCGCCCACCCCGACTTCTACC